>NZ_JAMYPF010000006.1:0-384710 GCF_040320205.1 Mesorhizobium sp. M0761 | reverse complement strand
AACCCGCGACTTTCTCGAGCGCACCGGCATAGGCCGCGGCATCGGCAACGGCCTGCAGCTTGAGGCTGCTGTAGTACCAGAAGGATGTCTCCACACCGAGGCCGGCGCCGCCAACCACGACCGGCAAGGTGAAGGCAACGATGACGGCAACGTTACCGTTCGTGGCGCGCCTTAGGCGGCTCAAAGCAAACCAAATCCGGGTGAACGCGTTGGATGCCATATGTATTAGAAACCACGAATAGATAAACGAATGTCTAAAAACTCCATTCCGATTCGACGTAGTCGAACGGGCTAGTCTAGGCGCAAGTTGCAGCGACCGCGCAACATCCTGTCGGAGGTTCCGCCCCAATCGACGAATGCGAAATATGCCGCTATCCCGAACTTTGTTGTCGACCAAGTGACATTTAAATGCCCCCTCTGCGAAGAAGCTATCGAGAAGACAGGGGACACCGCGCTGCCCGGTAAGGGGAAAGATCGGCTCACGCCGCCTCAGGAACTTTGTGCAATCCGTCCGGGGCTGGCTCTGAGGGCCACACACGCCCGAAACCAACCACTCCAGCCACGATCAGTCCGTGAGGCGCCCACGAAACAACGTGGTGCCGTCGGTCAGCTGCGACCTGGAGATATCCCGGAACCCAGCCCCGGCCATCCACCCGCGATACTGACCTTCCGTGTACGATTCGCCTGCGCGGTAAAGGTTCAGGAAGGTGAGATTGAGAAAGACACCCTCAGGCGGGCCGAGACGGTCGTCATCGACGACACCCCACCCCGCAATTGCGATCTCGCCTCCTTGGGTGAGGCAACGCGCCGCGTTCAGGATCGAACTGCGCGCCTGGTCCGGCGGCAGGACCTGGACGACAGCCTTCAGGATTGCCAAGTCATGCCGGCCGGTCGATGGAGCGAACGTTATGTCGCCTTCTTCGACAACCACATCGCCGGCACCGTATTCCGACAGGATCGCTGGTGCGACCGCTGCGACCGTCGGGAGTTCCATCAAAGTCGCCGCAATATGCGGCCATCGCTCGCGAAGTCCGACCAGAATGGTCCCGGCGCCGCCGCCGATGTCGATCACCGAACGGACCGCCGAGAGGTCCAGCTCACGGGCCAGATTCCGGCCGAAAATCACCCCTCCCGGTGCGAGCATGCGGCTGAAGGCCGCTGCGGATTCTGGCCCCGCTTCAGAAAAGTCATGCAGCGCGGCCGGCCGGTTCTGCCGCAGCGACTCTGCGGTCAAAAGGTCGGCTCCCCAGAGTTCGCGCAGCAGCACATGATCGCCGCCGCGATAGGTCGGCTTGGACGCGTCGAGAAACTTCGACGCTTCGGCTCCGTTGCGAAACTGACCATCCTTGACGTCGAGGAGACCGATGCTGGCGAGCGCGTAGAGGAGCCGCGACAGACGAGCGGGCTCGACTTTGAGCGCTGCCCCAAGGCTGTCGGCAGTCGCAGCATCGCCGCCGAGCCGGGTGAAGATGCCAAGGTCCAGCCCGGCACGAAGCGCCAAGGCGGGGGGCACCCCTGCGATCAGCTTGTCGATCCGATCGGAATCCACCATGTCATATCCCGTTGTGCGATCCAGGATCGACTTTGAACAGATCGGCCAACCTCGTCAAATCAGTTCGCCAGCGCGCCGCTCTCCGCGTCGAGCAGGTTCAGCTTGGCGGTATCGGGTTCGACGTAAAGCGTATCTCCGGGGCCAGCGCTGATCCTACCAGCGCCCGCGACCGTTGTGCGCCGGCCCGGCATACCTCAAAAATCCGGCTGTGATAATGGCTGGTCGCGCCTTCGGACGCTACGCAGGCAAGGCCAGCAGCGCCAGTCCGGCCAGCGCCGAGCCGGCCAATGTCGGCAGCATGCCGATCCTCAGTTTCAGCATGGCGACCGTAGCGGCTGCCGCCAGCAGCGCGGCACGCCAATCCAGCGACGACAGCACCGGCACCTCCATGCCCAGGCCAACGCGGTGCACCGCGCCGAAGACGACATGCAGTGCGAACCACAGCGCAAGGTTCATCACCACGCCGACGACAGCCGCCGTGATCGCACTCAGCGCCGCCGACAGTGCCTTGTTGCCGCGCAGCGCTTCGATGTAGGGGGCACCGAGAAAGATCCAGAAGAAGCACGGCACGAACGTCACCCAGAGCGTCAGCAATGCGCCGAGCGATCCGGCGACAAGCGGTCCCATCGCACCGGCGTGCCGGTAGGCGGCGACGAAGCCGACGAATTGCAGCACCAGGATCAATGGTCCCGGCGTCGTCTCGGCCAGGCCAAGCCCATCGACCATTTCACCCGGCGCCAGCCAGCCGAACGACGTCACCGCTGCCTGCGCGACATAGGAGAGTGCGGCGTAGGCGCCGCCGAATGTGACCACCGCCATCAGGCTGAAGAAGCCGCCAAGCTGTGCCCAAACACTGGCAGGGCCGGTCAGCGCCAGGATCAGTACGACCGGCCCGAGCCAGATCGGCACCCAGATCGCGATGGTGCGCGGCGCGTGCCATTTCGTCGGCTTGGTGTGAGCGAGTTCGCCGCGTTCGAACATGACGTCGACGGCGCCCCTGACATCGGGCAAATTGTCCTTGCCACGTGCGGCTCCGGAAAAACGCGCCGGTGCCAGGCGGTTGCCGATCCAGCCGGTCAGCCCTGCAACCAGGATGATCAGCGGAAACGGCAGCCTGATGACATAAATGGCAAGGAACGCGGCCACCGCGATCGCCATCATCACCCGGTTCTTGAGCGCCCGTTTCCCGATGCGGAGGACCGCCTCCACGACGACGGCCAGCACCGCCGCCTTGATGCCGAAAAACAGCGCCTCGATGACGGGCGCATCATTGTAAAGCACGTAGAAGATGCTGAGGCCCAGCATGACAAACGCACCGGGCAGCACGAACAGGATGCCGGCAACGAGGCCGCCGGCGGTCCGGTGCAGCAGCCAGCCGATATAGATGGCGAGCTGCTGTGCCTCGGGGCCTGGCAGAAGCATGCAGTAGTTGAGCGCATGCAGGAACCGCTGCTCGCCGATCCAGCGGCGATCCTCGACCAATTCCTTGTGCATCAGCGCGATCTGTCCGGCCGGCCCGCCGAAGGAGAGCAGGCCGATCCTTGCCCACAGTTTCGCGGCTTGGCGGAAGGTCGGGACGACCGGAGCCTCGGTAGCCTGTGCATCGTCGTCCGCGGCGAGGGCGCTCATGGCGCTTTGCCCGCGCTGGGCCAATTGTGGGTTTCGTCAGTGGCATCGCGGCACCATCTGAAGAACGCATCGTAGAGCAGCATGCCGGCATCAAGCTGTTCGAGATCGTCGCGGAACATGCGCGACAGCCCGAGCGATGCAGCGAGGAACCCGGCCGCCTGCGGTACGAGATCGAGGCGCGCCGTATCGGCTGCACGCACGATCAGCGCAAGGCGATCGAGCGCTTCGGACCGCAACCCGAACTCTTCGATCATCGTGTCGAAGGTGCAGCGCTCGCCGCGATGGCTCCAGAACACGTCGTCGATGTCGAAGGCAACCGCCCCAAACCGATCGGCGGCCGCCAGCACTTCAGACGGCTCGACAAACAGGAACACCGCCGAGGGATCGACGAAGCGGCGGATCAGCCAGGGACAGGCGATGCGGTCGACCTTGGGGCGGGCACGCGTCACCCAGACCGTGCGGCCCTTGTCGTCGCGGGGCGGTATCTTGTCGGCCTTGACCAGAAGTCCCTTGGCCGCCTGCCACGCCTCGAAGCCGCCTTCAAGGGATTCGGCAGCAATGCCCTCATGGCGCAGCCATGCGGCAACGCCTTGCGAGAGCTTCAGCCCCTTCTGGCAGATGACGACAGCATGAGCCCCCGTGAACTCGGCCGCCCAGCTCGAAACAGACTTGAAGTCGCGCCGGCACGAGGCCGGAAGCAGCCGCGGATCGACGTCGTAGTCTTCGTCGATGCGGACATCGACAAGAACAGGCGCGTCGGACAGACCGACAAGGCGGGAAAGCTGCGCTACGGTGATTGCGGTTGTTGACGGCATGGCGTCCACCTCCAGAGTGAGAGTTTGGACGCGATCATTGGGCTGACGCCTCACGGGGTCGTCGCGAAGGAACCCCTTGCCACAATGCTGGATTGATCTTTCGTCTTTGTCAAGGAAAGAGCGGCGCCGGGGGAGCGCGCCTACTGCGCCGTCCAGCCGCCATCCATCGGCAAAGTCGTGCCGGTAATCTGCCTGGCCGAGTCCGAGCACAGAAACAGCGTCAGCGCGGCGAGCTCCTCGACGGTGACGAATTGCTTCGTCGGCTGTGCCGCCAGGAGCACGTCGCGCTTGACCTGTTCCTCGGTCATGCCGCGCGCCTTCATCGTGTCGGGGATCTGCTTTTCGACCAGTGACGTCCAGACATAGCCGGGCGCGATGGCGTTTACGGTGATGCCGTCCTGCGCGACTTCCAGCGCTACCGTCTTGGTCAGACCCGCTATGCCGTGCTTGGCCGAGACGTAAGCCGACTTGAACGGCGAGGCGACCAGTGCATGCGCCGACGCGGTGTTGATGATGCGGCCCCATTTGCGCGCCTTCATGCCGGGCACCACGGCCTTGATCGCGTAAAAGGCGGCAAGCAGATTGATGCGGATGATGGCTTCCCACTTGTCGTCGGGAAACTCCTCGATTGGCGCGACATGCTGTATCCCGGCATTGTTGACCAGAATGTCGAGGCTGCCCAAGGCCTGCTCGGCTTCGCGCACCATGGCGGTCACCGCTGCGCCGTCCATCATGTTGGCGCCGGAGTAGCGGCACTGGACGCCAAAATCCTTCTCGATGCCGGCGCGCTCCTGTTCGATCGCCGCGGCTTCGCCAAGGCCGTTGATCGTGACGTTGGCGCCCTCGGCGGCAAGGGCGCGGGCAATGGCCAGGCCAATGCCGCTGGTCGATCCGGTGACGAGCGCATTCTTCGAAGAAAGGGAACCCATGGAGATCTCGCGACTGTTAGGAGGACTACAAAGGCACATAGTTTGTGCGCCGCAACATGACAATGCCATAACCATATGTCGGCGCCATCACAGCCCTAAAACGCGCTTTGCCGGCCTCGCCGAGCGCCGTCTCAAGGCTGACACGGCAGTGTTATGGTGCGGCGCAACATAGTCGGCCGCGCATTCGCGCAGTCATTCCTGAACCATCGATCCAACGAATCAGGGGGCTGTAGCTTGAAATCGCCGATGTCGTGATGCGTGCCTATGCCATGCCGCTCACCAACCGTCCTTTCCGCCCGGCCCGTATCGCTTCTTCGATCCGACGCCCTGAGCTATCCTGCAATCTCCAGCAGGGCCGATACCAGCAAGTGGCGTTCGTCGGCGGACAGCACGTCGGAATCGAAGAGGTTCATGCTGCGCAGCCCTTCGATGGCCAGAAAGCAGACCAGCAGCGTCTTGAGGTCCGGCGTCTCGCTCTTCAGCCGCTGCAGCAGCTGCGACTTGAAGGCTTTTATCGGCGTCAGGAAATCCGGATCCTCGGCGATCGCCGAGAATATCCACGAAGCCGTCGGCTTCGGCTCCTCGCAATCATCCGCCGAGAGCCGGATATAGGTGGCGAGCAGGCTCTCGCCGCTGGCGCCGGCGACACGGCCCGATTCCAGCGCCAGCTCGAACGCGCGCAGGTAATTCTCCACCAGGCCCTGCATCAGTTTGGCCTTGGTCGGAAAGTTATATAACAGGCCGCCTTTCGACACGCCGGCGCGGCTGGCGACGGCGTCAAGCGACAGGCTGCCGGGACCGGCCTCGCGTGCGACATCGGCGGCGGCGGCGAGTATCTTGTCGCGCGAATTTGCCCTTTGGGTCTTCATCGATCCCTTCCCCCGCACCAGCCTAGGCGGAATTGACAAGACCGTCCAGACGGTACAGTAAGTCCGCCGTCATTTGTAATCGGGACCTGGCGTCGATAAGTGTCCCGCTATTCGGCTATTTTGCCGGACATCGGCCGAGGGGACAGTTCGTGAAGCGCTTCATCTCTATCACCGCAATTCTGCTTCTGCTCGCTCTGGTGTGCGTCGGCGTTGTCGGCTTCAACCTGTTCCGCGACAACGCTATCAAACAGTATTTCGCCACCATGAAGCCGCCGGCGACGACCGTATCGACGGTTGTCGTCAAGCCTTCCGACTGGACGCCGGGGGTCGAGGCGATCGGCACGGTACGCGCCGTGCGCGGTGTCGACCTTACCGTCGAGACCAGCGGCATCGTCAAGGACATCCTTTTCCATGCCAACCAGAAGGTGCCGGTCGATTCGGTCCTGCTGCAGCTCGACGATGCCGTCGAACGCGCGGATCTGGTCGCGGCCAAGGCGCAGTCCGTGTCCGACAAGACGGCGCTCGAACGCGCGCTGGAGCTGCAGCGGCGCGGCGTCGGAACGGATGCCACGCTCGACACCGCTCAAGCCGCTGCATCGGCCTCCGCCGCGCAGGTCAACAAGCTGCAGGCCGTGCTTGATCAGAAGCAGCTGACGGCGCCGTTCGCCGGCACCGTGGGCATCCCCAAGATCGACCTCGGCCAATATCTCTCGCCCGGCAACGCAGTGGTGACCTTGCAGGATCTGGACACCATGCGGGTCGATTTCTCGGTACCCGAACAGCAGCTGCCGCTGCTCAAGATAGGCCAGGCGGTGCGGCTCGGCCTCGGCGGCACCGGCGGCGGCGCCGACATGCCGTTTGCCGGCTCCATTCGCGGCATCGATCCCAAGATCGACGCTTCAAGCCGCCTGGTGTCCGTCCGCGGCGAGGTCGCCAACCCTGACGGCAAGCTGACGCCCGGCCAGTTCGTCCAGGTTCGCGTCGAGCTGCCGCAGGAGAAAAACATTCTGTCCTTGCCGCAGACGGCATTGACGTCGAGCCTCTATGGCGACTTCGTCTTCGTCGTCGTTCCGGCGAAGCCGGCGGAAGGCGCCCCAGCCGCGAAACCCGAGGAAAAGCCTGCTGCAGGGGCCGACGCGGCAAAGCCGGCGGCAGATGCAAAGCCGGCAGACGCGAAACCGGCTGCCGAAGACGCCGCGGCGAAGCCCGCGGACAAGCCGGCTGTCGACCCGGCGAAGCCCGCGGCAGAACCGGAAAAGCCGGCGCTCGTGCTGTCGCAGGTGTTCGTGAAGCCCGGCCGCCGCAACGACGGCATGGTCGAGATCGTCGAGGGCATCAAGGCTGGAGACGAGGTCGTCACCGCCGGCCAAAACCGTCTCTTCAACGGCATGTCCGTCGCTGTCGACAACACCATTGACCCCAGCAAGTCGGCGAACCAGCAGGCTCAGCAATGAACTTTTCCGACATCTTCATTCGCCGGCCGGTCCTCTCCACCGTCCTCGCCTGTATGATCCTGCTCCTGGGTTTCCAGGGCATCTTCAACCTGTCGATCCGGCAGTATCCCAAGGTTGACGAGACGGCGATCACCATCACCACCGCCTATCCCGGCGCCAGCGCCGACCTGATCCAGGGCTTCATCTCCGCCCCGATCGCGCGGGCCGTCGCCTCGACCGAGAACATCGACTACGTCACCTCGTCCAGCCGGCCGTCTTCGAGCACTGTGGTCGTCCAGATGAAGCTCGGCTCCAATCCGGATGTCGCGCTGACCGAGGTCCTGTCGAAAGTGCAGGGCGTACGCGGCACCTTGCCGGATGCATCTAAGGACCCGGTCATCGTCAAGGGCACCGGCCAAGAGTTCGCGATGATGTACATCTCGATGCAGAATCCGAACATGAGCAAGGAGCAACTCACCGAATATATCGAGCGCGTCGTGCGGCCCCGCATGTCGACGGTCGAAGGTGTCGCCGACGTGCAGATCTTCGGCGCCGAGGAATATTCGATGCGGGTCTGGATCGACCCGGTCAAGCTTGCTGCGCGTGGCGTCACCGCCGCCGAAGTGCTGGCGGCGATCAACAACTCCAACTTCCTGTCGGCGCCCGGCAACACCGAGAACGAATATGTCGTCTCCTCGATCACGGTTCGCTCGACGCTGCAGACGCCTGAGGCCTTTGCCGAGCTTCCGCTGCGCTCGACGGACGGCCAGGTGGTGCGCTTGCGCGACGTGGCGCGAGTCGAGCTTGCCGCCGAGAGCACCGACACGAGGGTGAGCTTCAATGGCAAGCCCGGCACCTTCCTCGCCATCTTCCCGACGCCGGCCGCCAACCCGCTGACAACGGCGGAGGCGATCCACAAGATCGTGCCTTTGATTCAAGAGACGCTGCCGAAAGGCATGACCATCGAAATCGTCTACGATTCCACCGAACAGATCAGCGCCTCGATCGATGAAGTGTTCAAGACCATCGCCGAAGCCGTCGCCATCGTCGTCGTGGTCATCCTGTTGTTCCTCGGCTCATTCCGCTCGGTGATGATGCCGATCGTGACCATCCCGCTGTCGCTGGTCGGCGTCTGCTTCCTTTTGTTTGCGGTCGGCTATTCGATCAACCTTCTGTCGCTGCTGGCCATGGTGCTGGCCATCGGCCTTGTCGTCGACGACGCTATCGTGGTGGTGGAGAACATCCATCGCCACATGGAGGAGGACCACATGTCGCCGATGCAGGCGGCCTTCAACGGCATGCGCGAGATTTTCTCCGCCATCGTGGCCATGACCATCACGCTCGCCGCCGTGTTCGCGCCGCTGGCCTTCACCGGCGGCCTGACCGGTGCGCTGTTCCGCGAGTTCGCGGTGACGCTCGCCGGTTCGGTGGTGCTGTCCGGCCTCATAGCCGTCACCATCACGCCGATGATGGCGGCGCGTCTGCTCAAGGCGGGATCGCACAGTCGCTTCCAGCGCGTCGTCGACGGAACCTTCAGCCGTGTCGAGCATGTCTATGAGCGGGCGGTAACCGCCTCCTTGAGAAATCGACCGGTGACGCTGCTGATGGTCGTGGCGCTGGTTGCGCTCACCGGCTTCATGTTCACCAAGACCTCGAGCGAACTGGCGCCGGAAGAGGACCAGGGCTTCCTGTTGTCGATCGTGACGGCACCGCGCTACGCGACCTCGGACTACACCGAGACCTACGTCAACCAGATCCTCGGCTTGGTGAAGGACATTCCCGAAACCAGGGCGCAATTCTCCGCCGTTGCCTTTGGCGGCGCCACCAACGGCGCCTTTGTCGGCTTCGCCTTCAAGGATTGGGCCGAGCGCCAGCGCAACTCAAAGGAGCTTCAAGCCGATATCCAGGGACGCCTCGGCAAGGTGGCCGGCGTCGAGGCCTTCGTCTTCGCGCCGCCGACGCTGCCGGGCTCCGGCGGCGGCCTGCCGATCTCCATGGTGGTGCGCTCGACCGGTGGTTCCGCCGAGGTCTACGAGGCGGCCGAGCAGATTAAGAACAAGGCGCAGGCCTCCGGCCGCTTCATCGTCGTGCAAAACTCGATGTCCTTTGACGCTCCGCAGGTGACGGTGACCATCGACCGCGACCGCGCGGCGGCTCTCAACCTGCCGATCGCCGACATCGGCCAGACGCTGACGCTGCTGGTCGGCGGCGCCGAAGTGGCTCAGTTCGACCGCGATTCCAACAGCTACGACATCATCCCGCAGGTGCCGAAGGAATTCCGCGACAATCCCGAGAAGCTCGGCGAATATTTCGTGCGTAGCGTGACCGGCGAAATGGTGCCGCTTTCAGCGGTAGTGAAGATTTCGACCAACGCCGCGCCGGCCGCGATCGAGCAGTTCAACCAGCTGAACTCGGCGACGATATCAGCGCTGCCGCTTCCCGGCGTCACCACGGGCGACGGGCTGCAGACCCTGGAGAACCTTGCCAAGGAGAGCCTGCCCGATACCTTCTTCATCGATTATTCCGGCCAGTCCCGGCAGGAGAAGGAGCAAGGCAACACGATCCTTATCGCGTTCGCAGCCGCCGTAATCGTCATCTATCTGGTGCTGGCGGCGCAGTTCGAAAGCTTCCGCGACCCGCTGATCATCATGATGGCGGTGCCACTGTCGATCTTTGGCGCCATCGTGCCGCTCAATCTGGGGCTTGGAACGCTCAATATCTACACGCAGGTCGGCCTGATCACACTGATAGGTCTGATCACCAAGCACGGCATTCTTCTGGTCGAGTTCGCCAACCAGCAGCGCGAGTTGCATGGCATGAGGCGGCGCGATGCGATCGTCGCCTCGGCCAAGGTGCGCTTGCGGCCGATCCTGATGACGACAGCGGCGATGGCGCTCGGCGTCGTGCCGCTGATCGTGTCCAGTGGTGCTGGTGCGGCGGCGCGCTATTCGATGGGCCTCGTAATCTTCACCGGCATCCTGGTCGGAACCATGTTCACCCTGTTCGTGGTGCCGATGTTCTACACCTTCATCGCCAGCAAGGACCTGCCGCACCACGCCGAAAAGCCAGACCCGAAGCTGATGCCGGTGCACGCGGACTGAGCGCGAACGGCGTCAGCGAACAAACGAAAAGAGGCCGGAAATTTCCGGCCTCTTTTTTGACTGGATTGATTTACCGCGAAGCCCCGATGGAGCTCCAAGGCGGGAACTTGCGGTGCGGCATGACCTGTCCGGCTGGGCTGCACCATCGCTCCAAACGCAGTCTGCTACTTGACGATGACGATGCTGGTGTTGGTCGGGCCGAAGGTTTCGACCAACTGGTAGAAGTCGGCGGCATTGTCGGGATGCAGCCGCACGCAGCCATGCGACGCCGGCCGTCCCAGCCGCTTGATGGCGTTGGTCGCATGCACGGCGTAGCCGCCGCTGAAGAAGACCGAGTGCGGCATCGGCGCGTTGTCGTATTTCTTCGAATGCCACATCTCGTACATGCGGGTCGGCTTGAACGAGCCGGTCGGCGTGACATGCGCACTGTCGCCGGTCGAGACCTTCCAGGCGAAACTCGGCCGGCCATCGACCAGCACTTCCATGGTCTGCTGCGACAGCGAAACACGCGCGACGATCTGGTTTGCCGCGGCATGGGCGGTGCTGTTGGCGGCGCCAAGCAGAAGCGCGGCGCCGGCGGCTGCGGCGGTGACGTTGATGAGTTTGGCGGAAATGGCTTTGTACATGATGGCTCCTCTTTGCCGGTCCTGCCGGCGTCAATTCGGTGGCCGCCTTATCCCTGCGCCATGTTTCAGACTGACTTCGCTGAGGCTCGTTTGTGTTTCGAATCTGTTTCCTCTGGTTAACAAGCAAGGTGGACAAGGAGCGTGCTCCCGTCTTCGCTGCGCACTCCCGATCACGCACCGCCCCCCAAACGAAAGTGCTGATGTCCTTATATGAAAGAAGATTGGCATCGCTCGAAACCGACTTGCAACAAAGCGCGGCCTGGGCGGCATGATCTGGTTACAGGCTCACGGCAAAGTCATCCCAACGAGAACAGCCGGCGCCAACGAAAAATGAGCATCAAATCGACAACCCTGTCCTGGCTCTTCAGGATAAGCATCGCCGCATTTGTCGTCGGCGGCATCGGCACAGTAGCCGGCACCCCGATGACGAAACTGGCGGTGATGAATTCGGGTGAGATTTCGACGCTGCATGCCGCGCTGTTCATAGCCTTGGTCTGGATTGTCTCCAGTCTGCGCATCAACCGTCTCAGGGCCCTCTGGCGGGTCGGCCTCGGGTTGAAGTGGATGCGCGGCCCCTCCGGCAACTTGCTGCCGAGAGGACCGAAGGCCCGCGTCGCAACGGGGGGCTCCGTGGGCGACGCGGGCACTTCGGGTTTATCCTGAAGCACCCGCGGTTCTGATTTTGGGGACAACCGATGAAGACGAAATCTGCAGCCTCCGTGCTTTCGGTACTGCTCTATGCACAAGGCCTGCTCGGCTTTGCCGGTCTCGCCACGGTTCTCCTGAAGGACCGCGCGCATGCCGCCAGCGAAATCGTAGTCGCCAGCGAATTGCCGTCGGGACCATCGCTTCTGGTGGTGCGCTGACGCCTATGCATGGCGCCCAAGATTGCGCAGCTTTTTTGGGCGAGCCGAGGAACAATCCAGCCTCCCAACCCTCAGTCGGCGCGCTGCGTCGGCGGGTCGAACCGGTAGCCTGCGCCGCGTATAGTTGTGATGGTTTCGGTGTCGAGCTTGCGGCGCAGCCGCACGATGCGCGAATCGATCGAGCGGTCGAAGGCATCGGCATTTTCGGCGGGCGCCGCCGCAATGATGTCGTCGCGCGTCAGCACCTTGCGCGGGCTGGCCAGAAACAGCCTGAGCAGCGCCACCTGGCCCGGCGACAGCTGTTCTTCCGTACCCGAACGGTGCATGACGATGGCCGACCGCAAATCGACGGTGGCATTTTCCAGCACGATCAGTTCCTGGGCGGACCTGCCGCGCCGCGTCAGCAGGCCGCCGATGCGCGCGGCAAGCTCCCTGACATTGAGCGGACTTTCGACGACATCTGCGGCGCCAAGCTCGAGCGCCAGCACCTTGTCGACCAGATCGGCCGGCCGGCAGATCAGGATGAAATCCGGCCCCGCCTTCCCGTCCGCGCTCTGGCCGCCGCCATAACGCCTGAGCAGGTCCCGCCCCTCCGCCTGGCTGAGGCTGTCGCCGACGATGACGATATCGATGCCTCCGGCCGAAAGCAGGGATTCAGCTTCCCAGGGCTGCCGCGCCTCGCGCACGTCATGGCCGCGCCGGTCGAGATGATCGGCAAGATCGCCGGCCACCACATCGGCGACGGAAACCAGCGCGATGACGGATCGTGCAGCCATGTTTTTCTTCCCGTTCCCCCGCAACCGGATATGAGTGCTGGACATCATGTTTATACCCAATCTACTTTCCGCTGAAAGCGGGAGCGAGGCCATAGTGCGGGCACGGATTGTCATCGTCGAGGACGAGCCCGATCTCCGGGACGCGGTCGCCGAGTATCTCGGCGCCAACGGCTACGATGTGACCCAGGCCGGAAGCGCGGCCGAGGCGCGCGCATTGCTGGAGACGGAATCGTTTCATTTGGCCATTCTCGACATCGCCATGCCGGGCGAGGACGGACTGTCGCTCGGCCGCTGGCTGCGCTCGCAAATACCGGTCGGCATCATCTATGCCACGGCTGCCGGCACCGCACTCGACCGCATTGTCGGGCTGGAGCTTGGCGCCGACGACTACATCGTCAAGCCCTACGAGTTGCGTGAGGTGCTGGCTCGTGTGCGCAGCGTGCTGCGCCGCGTTCCGCAGCCGAGCCCGCCCCAGGCGGCGAAGACACAAGCCGATGGCGGCCGCCGCCTGACCTTCGGCCCGTTCCAGGCCGACCTCGACGGCAGGCTTGTCACCGGCGCCAACGGCGCCGTCATCGACATGGCCAAGAGCGAGTTCGATGTGCTGGAGGTTTTCCTGACCCGCGCCAACCGGCTGTTGACGCGATCGGCGATCTCCGAGGCGATTGGTTTTGTTGAGGATCCTGAATCGTCGCGCGCCGTCGACATTCGCATCATGCGGCTGCGCAAGAAGATCGAAACCGATCCGGCCAATCCGAAATTTTTGCGCACAGTGCGCGGCGAAGGCTATATCTTCTCGCTGCCGACCGGTGACGGGCACTAGAGCAATTACAGGAAAAGTGTACGCGGTTTTCCGCCCGGAATTGCGTAAAAACAAAGAGATAGAGGCTTCTCCGTTTCCGTGAAACGGTGAAACGCTCTAGCAATTCCAGGAACAGTGCGTAGCGATTTTCCGTTCGGGATTGCATTGAAACATGGAGCGTTTCACCTTTTTCGTGAAATGCTCCATAGCTGCCTAATTCGACGGCCCTTTACTGATGGCTGACATGACCGCTGAACCAGCACCACGTATGGACCCGCAAGGCGCTCGCCAGAGCGCCGCGATGGCGGCTGTGCGCGTCGTCCGCCGGTTGCGCGATGCCGGCGACTGGCAGCGCGAGATGGAAACCATCCTCGAAACGCTCTGCAGCGCCATGAATTGCCAGCGCGGCATCCTGTTCAGGCTGCGCGAATTGCCCGGCCAGGGCTTCGCCCAATCGGTCGCCGCCTACTGGATCGATCCTCGCTTCGGCGGCGAACTGGCTTCGCCGACGGTGATCATGCAGTCGATCGTCGATACCGATCCGCTGCTGGAGCGGATTGGAGAGGACGAGCGGCAAGGCAAGATCTTCGCCGGCCATACACGCGATCTCGACGGGTTCCTCAGGGCCGATTTCGAAAAGCAGCACATCAAGTCGTTCCTGTCGGTATCGGTGTTCGCGCACGGTCATCTGTGGGGCACGTTCGCGGTCAATGACTGCCTAAACGAGCGCGAATGGACCGAAGAGGAAGAGGCGACGATGCACATCATCGCGCTCGCCATCGGCGACGCCATCGAGCACTCGCCGTCCGACGCCCATGCCAGCGAAGTCATCCGCCGCACCATGCTGCAGGCGTCGCTCGACGCCATCATCGTCATCGACGAGACCGGCTCGATCATCGAATTCAATCCGGCCGCCGAAAAGATGTTCGGCTATCAGCGCAGCGACATCCTCGGCAAGGACCTGCTCGATACCGTGGTGCCGGAATATTACCGCAAGGGCTATGTCTCGGGCGCCGAATACATGTCTGGCCGCGGCGCGCCGATGGTTGGCCAACGGCTTGAGACCGTGACACAGAATGCGGCCGGCGAGGTGTTTCCCATCGAATTGACGGCGACCGAGATGCGGGTGGCTGACCGTCAGCTCATCTTCGGTTCGATCCGCGATCTGCGCGATAAGCTGCGCGCCGAAGAAGAGATCAACCGCCAGCGCGAAAAACTGCACCAGAACGAGAAGATGGCGGCGATGGGTTCACTGCTGGCCGGTGTTTCGCACGAGCTCAACAACCCGCTCGCCGTGGTCGTTGCGCAGTCGACGCTGCTGCATGAATTCGCCACCGACCCGCAGACCAAGGTTCGCGCCGAGAAAGTGCGCGCCGCTGCCGAGCGCTGCGGCCGCATCGTCAAAAGCTTCCTGTCGATGGTGCGCCTGCATCCGGCGGCGCAGGCCGAGACCGATCTCAACCAGGTGATCCGCGCCGCACTCGAAGTAACCGCCTATGGCGCACGCTCGAGCGGCATCATCATCGACACCGATTTCGCGCCCGGCCCGCTGCTGGCGATGGCCGATGCCGACCACGTCACGCAGGTGGCCGCCAATTTCCTGATCAACAGCCAACACGCTCTGGCCGGTATCGGCGGCGACCGCCTGATCAAGGTGCGGACATTCCGCAGCGATCGCGGCAACCCCGGGTTTTCGGTCGAGGACAACGGACCGGGCATTCCCGAGGCGATCCGCAGCCGCATCTTCGAATCCTATTTCACCACCAAGCCGGTCGGCGTCGGCACCGGCATCGGCCTGTCGATCTCGAAATCGATCGTCGAGCGCCACAACGGCAATATCTGGTTCGAGGAGGTGCTGCCGCGTGGCGCGCGCTTCGTCGTCCAGCTGCCGGTAATCACCGGCGGCGCGGCAGCAGCCGGCGACAGCCCGGCTCGTTCCAGCGGCTTGCGCCATGCGCTGATCATCGACGACGAACCCGACGTCGCCGGCTCCCTCTCCGACATCCTGGAACTGATGGGTATCAAGTCGCGGGTCGTGCCGGCCTGGACGTCGGCGGCGGCGACCTTGACCGGCCACATGCCGCCAGACATCGTCTTTTCCGACTTGCGCATGCCCGGCACCAGCGGCATTGCCATCTACCGCGAATTGCTCGCCGATAACCTGGCGCTGGCCAAACGCTTCGTGCTGGTCACCGGCGACCTGATCGGCGCCAAGGCCGAGATCGAAGCCTTGCCGGCGCCGCAGCGCCCGCAAATCCTGGAAAAGCCGTTCTCGACGCTGGACGTCCGCGGCGTACTCTCGGCAATAGCCGACCAGGTCGCCGCCGCCGGCTAAGTTTTCGGAAGCACCCATGTAGGGTCTATCGAGATTCGGGTCAGGCCGAGTCGAGAATGGTGGTTCCCGAGAACCGGAGCGGAGCGTACTTGAAGTACGCGAGCACCGGAAGCGCAGGGAACCTCCATGCGCAGGCCGGCCTCACCCGAATATCGATAGGCCCTAAAAAAGAGGCTCCCGACCGAGGGAAGCGGCGGGAGCCAAGAACGAGCGCGGGAGGAAGCGCTCGGGAGGTTCAGAAAACGTTGGGTGTCGTGGTCAGCGGCGCTGCGTTGGCGATCATGCGGACGGAACGCGCCTTGTGCACGCCGGACTGGGCGGCGATGACGCGCAGGCACTCCGCGCTCTCGGCGCCCCAGGCCTGACCCTGGCAGGCAAAATCGATTTCCGGCTCCGGCAGCCGGGCGGTCTTGATGGTGGTCGGCGCGCCCTGGACAACATTGGCCGGCGGGTTGAGCGAAGCAAAAGCCGGACCGGAAGCCGGTGTCAGGAACATGACGGCCAGAGCGCAGGCGCCCAGCATGGAGAACATCGCAACCGGATGGTCGCTGGCGCGCTGACGCAGTGCCAGTTTGGCGCGTCGTTCGTTGCTAGTGATCTCGACTTTCGTATGCATTGCTGCTCCCCTTCGTTTTCTTATGAAACGAACCTAAGCGCGCCTGGTAACGGGCGAATGATGCGCTTGGCTTGCCCGCGTAACAGGTTTGAAACAAGAAATTCGGGCATATCCGGACAGATCCGGTCATGTGCCGACGGCAAGATGCGTTTGCGAAGCTGTTTCATCCGGGCAATCAAATGTTGACGACAGGCGGGCCGCGAACGCACCAAGCCCGCTTCCTGTCGGCCGCACTATGAACAAGCTCACACTGCGGATCGAATTTGCGGACGCCAGGTATTTTCGTCTCGGAGCGGGCCGTGTTTGCAAGCTCGGCACGGCCAAATCCGCATGCCGGACAGCTATTTCACGCCCCCGGTTAACGCCCGGATATTCCGGGATTTTCTGGCTTTCAGCTGGTCCTGTTGTGCCGACTTGAAAAGTTGTGATTTCTACAAGCCATTGCATTTCAATGTAAAATATGGTTTTATTGAATGAGTATTCAATAAAAGAAGAGCTTTTTTATGAACCCGCATCTCCGTGACGTGGCGATCCCCAATGATTGGGACCGGCGGGGTCTGCCGGGCTGGAGTTATCACTCCGACGCGCTTCTCGAACTTGAGAAGGAATACGTCTTCCGGAACCATTGGCAGATCGCCGGCCATGTCTGCGACGTGCCGAATGCCGGCGACTATCTGACTATGGACGTGGTCGGCGAGCGGGCGCTCATCGTGCGCGGCAAGGACGGCATCGTGCGCGCCTTCAACAACATGTGCCGGCATCGCGGCAGCCGCGTCGTCGCCGACAGCCAGGGCACCTGCAAGAACGCGCTGGTCTGCCCGTTCCATGGCTGGGTCTACAATCTCGACGGCACGCTGCGCGGCGCCGCCCGGCCGCGCTCCTTCCCCGAGCTCGACAAGACCGAATTCGGCCTGATGCCGCTCAACCTCGAGATATGGATGGGCTTCATCTTTGTCCGCTTTCGCAAGGGCGGCCCGCAGCCTTCGGTGGCCGAACTGTTGAAGCCGATCGAGGCCGAGATGGCACACTACAATGTGACCGAGATGGTGCCGTCCTGGGGCATCTGGACACAGAAGACGCCGGTCAACTGGAAGTCGGTGCGCGACGTCGACAATGAAGGCTACCACGTTGCCATGGCGCATCCGGCGCTGCAGGATCTCTACGGCTCAACCTATTTCGACGAGCCGTTCATCGACGGCGTGTCGCGCTCGTTTGCCACCTACAATCCGCATGCCGGCCGGCGCTGGAGCGTGCGCGAATACATCAAGCTCACGCCCGATGCCTCACACCTGCCGGAGCATCTGCGCAGGGCCTGGATCTATTACGGCATCTTCCCCAACAACGCGCTGTCGATCATGCCGGAATCGGTGCAGTTCTATCAGGAGTTCCCGCTGTCGACCGGCGAGACGCTGCTGCGCGGCGCCATCTACCGCTACCCCGACGAGACCCGGGAACAGGCGGCCGCCCGCTATCTCGCCTACCGCATCGACCGGGACACCATGAACGAGGACGTGCAGCTTTCCGTCTGGTCAAACGAGTCCATGATCTCGGAGGCCTTCGAGGGTTTTTATCTCTCCGACCTCGAATACGGTGTGCGCACCCACCACGACCATCTGCGCAAGCAGATCCCGGTGCTGGGCCTGGAGACGGCGCCGGAGGAGAAGGACATGTGGAACCTCAATGAGGCTATGCGCTCGCAGGTGTAGGGGCGGAACTGCCAGTCACCCCTGCCACACGCCCTCTTTGCGCAGATCATCCATGGTCCGCGAAATGCCTTCGCGCAGGATCGCCACCATGTCGTCGATCTGCTCTCGCGTGATGATCAGCGGCGGCGACATCACGCACATGTTGATCAGCGGCCGGACCAGGAGGCCGAGTTCGTGGCAATGCGCGTCGATGCGCTTGCCGACATCCTTGTCGAGCTGCAGCGGATCCTTGCTTTCGCGGTCGGCTACGCACTCGACGCAGCCCATCAGGCCCATGCCGCGGACTTCGCCAACCAGCGGCAGTTCCTCCAGCGTCTTCAACTGCGCCTGGAAATAGGGCGCGACATCGCGCGTGTGGGCCAGCACGCTGTCTTCCAGGATATCGAGGTTCTTCAGCGCCACCGCGCAGCCGATGGGATGACTGGTATAGGTCAGGCCATGGCCGAACATCGCATCGGGATGGTTGGAACGGCGCATTTCCTGAAGCAGCCGCTCCGAGATGATGACGCCGCCAAGCGGGAAATAGCCTGATGTAACGCCCTTGGCGAAGGTGATCATGTCGGGGTCGATGCCGAAGCCATCGCCGGAGGCAAAGACATGGCCGAGCCGCCCGAAGCCGGTCACCACCTCATCGGAGATATAGAGGATATCGTTGTCCCTGCAGATTTCGCGAATGCGCTTGAGATAGCCATCCGGCGGCACGACGACGCCGCCGGATGCCTGCACCGGTTCGCCGACGAAAGCACCGATCTTCTCTGCGCCGACGCGGGCGACCGTATCGCGAAACTGATCGACCAGGAAATCGCAGAAGGCGGCGATGTCAATGCCTTTCGGCCGCCGGAACGGGTCTGGCGAGGACAGTTTGACGACCAGATCGTCGGCGCCGTCCATCCAGTCGCGGTCGCGCGGCCGGCCGTTGAGCGAGGCCGACAGATAGGTCGAGCCGTGATAGGCGCCGCCGCGGCTGAGGATCAGCTTCTTTTCCGGCCGCCCGCGCACATTGTTGTAGAACTGCATGAAGCGCAGTGCCGTCTCGACAGCCGACGATCCGCCGGTGGTGAAGAAGGTATGGCTGAGATCGCCCGGCGCATGATCGGCGAGGCGCTTGGCGAGCTCGGCCGACGGCGCATTCATCGTATACCAGGGCGTGTTGTAGGACAGCATCATCGCCTGGTCGTACATCACCCTGGCCAGCTCCTCGCGGCGGTGGCCGACATTGATGCACCACATGCCGGCCGGCCCGTCGATCAGTCGCTTGCCTGTTACATCGGTGATGTAGATGCCATCGCCCTCGCCAATCAGCGCACGCGCTTCATTGCCGACCGAGCCGGCATAAGGCCAGGGCTGGATGAGATGGCGCTTGGCCAGCTCGACCGCATCGTTGTCGCCGGTCATCTCCATCGCTCGTAGGTCTCTTGCAGCCGCCATCATTGCCTCGCATCGTATGAGCGTAATTTCACCGGACAGAAAGCGAAGCGCCAAGGGCAGGAAAGCCGGCTTTCTTCACTTCATTTTGAATGTCCGTTCAATCAATATTACAGAAATAGCGCTTGATTTCAATGCACGGATGCGCTCATGATGAAAGAAAGCCGGCAAGCTTGGAGCGCAACCAGCAAAGCGCGCTCCGCAAAAATTGGGAACAGGCAGCCGGCCCGGTCAATGGGAGCATCATGGCGGAACAGTTCGAGCCAGCAACCGAGATCACAGGGTCGCTGCAATGACGGTAGCTGCCGAAGGGGTGCCCAAGCGACGCATGACGCGAGCAAGGCGAAACGCCCTTCTGCAGTCCGAATCCGTCCAGGGCCTTGCCCTGATCAGCCCGACCTTGGTCTACGCTTTGATCCTGCTGCTGGTGCCGATCCTGGTGGTCTTCGCCCACTCCTTCTGGACGCAGAACTACCTCACCATCGACCATGTATTCACGCTGGAGAATTATCGCATCGCGCTGACCGAGCCGATCTACCGCGATCTTCTGTGGCGCTCGCTCTACATTTCCCTGACGGTGAGCTTTTTCACCGTCATCCTCGCCTATCCGATCGCCTATTTCATCTCGTTCCATGGCGGTCGCCACAAAAGCCTGTGGCTGTTCCTGATTACCATCCCGTTCTGGACCAGCTATCTCCTGCGCGTGATGTCATGGAAAGTCATCCTCGGCTATAATGGCGTGCTGAATTCCGGCCTGATGGGCCTCGGCATCATCGACGAACCATCGACCGCGCTACTCTACAATTCCAGCGCCGTCATCATCACGCTCACACACGCCTGGGCGGCCTTCGCCATCCTGCCGATCTTCGTTTCGCTCGAGAAGGTCGACCGCACCTTGGTCGAGGCTGCCACCGATCTTGGCGACGGCCCGCTGCGCTCCTTCCTGCGCGTGACGCTGCCGCTGTCGGCGCCGGGCGTCATCTCGGCCGCTCTCATCGTCATGATCCCCACGGTCGGCGACTACGTCACCCCAAGGCTGGTCGGCGGCAAGGATGGCGTGATGATCGCCAATGCCATCGAGTCGCAGTTCCATAAGGCCTCCAACTGGCCACTCGGCGCGGCATTGTCCGTGACCACCATGCTGGTCGTGACGCTGATGGCGGGCGCCACCGTGCTCATCATCCGCGCGCTGCAGAGGCTGGCGCGATGACGGCGTGGCGGCGCCTTTTTCCCGGCGGCTGGCTGTCCGCCTACGCCTTCCTCTACGTCGTCTTTCTCTATCTGCCGGTGATCTTCCTGCCGATCTTCTCGATCAACACCGCGCCGACGCCAAAATTTCCTCTCACCGGCTATACGCTGAAATGGTACCAAGACCTGCCGAAGACGCCGGCGCTGCTTGACGCCGCCTGGAACAGCCTGATCGTCGGTATCTCGGCATCGGTGCTGGCGACGCTGCTCGGCATCCTCGCCGCCCGCTCGATCACCCGCTACCGCTATCCCGGCCGCCGCACAATCAATGGCCTGATCATGGCGCCGCTGGTGCTGCCGGAAATCATCCTCGCCATCTCCATGCTGCTGGTCATGCTGCAACTGGGCTTAAGCCTTTCGCTGTTCACCGTCGTACTCGGCCATGTCCTGATCTGCATTCCCTATTCGATGACGGTGCTGACCGCCGGTTTCGAGGGGTTCGACCGCAGCCTCGAAGAAGCCTCCGCCGATCTCGGCGAGAGTGTCTTCGGCACCTTCCGGCGGGTGACGCTGCCGATGGTGGCGCCGGCGATCATTTCCAGCCTCCTGGTCTGCTTCACCATCTCGCTCGACGAGTTCGTCATCGCTTTCTTCCTCACCGGCACCGAGACGACGCTGCCGATCTATATCTGGGGCCAGTTGCGCTTTGCCGCCAAGCTGCCGGGTGTGTTGGCGCTGGGCACGCTGCTGCTGGTTGCCTCTTTCGTTTTGATGACCGTTGCCGAGATCCTGCGCCGCCATGCGGCCAGACGCACCCAGAGCGAGGGAGGCCTCTATGCCTGAGCAGTCCCGGGCCGAACGGCCTCAGGATGAGCCATCCAAGCAAGATAAGTCCGAGCGGGCCCAATCTGATCGACCCCAAACCGACCGAGCAATGATCGAAATCCGCAGCGTTACCCGCAGCTATGGGGCGTTCAAGGCGCTCGACGACGCCTCGCTGACCATCAAGGAGGGCGAGTTCTTTTCGCTGCTCGGCCCTTCCGGCTGCGGCAAGACCACGCTGCTGCGCATGATTGCCGGTTTCGACAACCCGACCAGCGGCTCGATCTCGGTCGGCGGCCAGTCGATGGAAGGCATCCCCGCAAACCGCCGGCCGACCAACATGGTATTCCAGAGCTACGCCATCTTCCCGCATCTCAATGTCGAGCAGAATGTCGCCTATGGGCTGAAGCGGCTCAGGCTGGGCGGACCGGAAGAAAAGCGCCGCGTCGAGGAAGCGCTGGCGCAGGTGTCGCTCACCGGCCTCGGCAAACGCCTCGCCACCGAGCTTTCCGGCGGCCAGCGCCAGCGCGTGGCGCTCGCCCGCGCCTTGGTGATGCGGCCCAAGGTGCTGCTGCTCGACGAGCCGCTGTCGGCTCTCGACAAGAAATTGCGCGAGCAGATGCAGGTCGAACTGCGCCGCCTGCAGCAGGCGGTCGGCATCACCTTCGTGCTGGTCACCCATGACCAGTATGAGGCGCTCGCTATGTCCGACCGCATCGCCGTAATGTTCGGCGGCAAGATCGCCCAGGTCGCCTCGCCCAAGGAAATCTACCAGCGGCCGGTCAACCGCCAAGTCGCCGATTTCCTCGGCGGCATGAATTTCGTAAAAGCGCAGATCGTCGAGGAGAGCAGCGCCTCGCTGGTCGTCGACACGCTGGGCTTCGGCCGGGTCAGGACCGACAAGCCGAAGGCCTTCGTGCGCAATGGCGGCGGCGCCACTCTGGGCATCAGGCCGGAGCGATTGCGCGTGCTGTGGGACAATGCGACGGCGAAATTCGAAGTGGCCGGCAAGGTGGTCGAACGCCACTATTTTGGCGAGATCACCCACCTGATCGTCGAGATACCCGGATTGGAAAAGCCACTGTCGGTCACCGAGACCAACGACTTCGGCGCCGACGATATCCCCGTCGGCACTTCGATCCGCCTCGGCTACGATCCCGAGGCCCTGGTGGCGATGGCGGACTGAGCATGATCCCGAAAAGTGGGAACCGGTTTTCGGAATAAGATCATGCTCCACTAACTAAGAATTTTAAGTTCCGTCGCGATCTGTTTGGCTGCGATCCGCCCCATCACGATGGCGCCTTCGACATAGCCCGGGAATGACGGCGACAGTTCCGACGAGGCGAAATGAACCGGGGCAGCGCCGGCACGGATCGTGCGCTCGGCATCCCTTGCCGTCACATCGACAATAAGGTCGCTGTAGGCGCCGCCGCTCCAGCGGTCATCGATCCAGTCGCGCTGGCTGAAATCGATAATATCGGCCGCCTCCGGGCCAAGGGCATCAACGAGCCTTGCCGTGACCTCCGCACGCAGCGCCGCGTCCGCGAGCGGACGCCAACGCAACGCCAGTGGTCCGCCGACGAAGACGACCAGCGCGGCATGTTGCGCATCCTTGCTGGCGTCACAGGCGAACAGGCCCGGCAGGTCGCGCCACATCACCATGCCGCACAGGTCGCGCTCGCGCCAGAACGGCGTGGGATAGCGCACCAGGATCTTGATCATCACACCGCTTTCCCAGACGCCGAGCGCCTTTGCGAGAGCCGGCGGCAGAGCGGGCGCGAAATCCAGCTTCGCGGCCGTCGCCGGCGGCAGCGCGACCAGCACTTTTCGCGCTTCGATGGAGCTGCCTGCCGAGACGGCACGAACCCCTTGCGGGCCGTGCTCGATGCGCGTAACCGGCTCGTTCAGCCAAACCCTGTCGCCGAGATCTCCGGCCATATCCTCGGCCAGCGACTGCATGGTTTCGAGCAGCGAATATTGCAGCTCAGGCACCTCGTTGGTGATGCGCCGGTCATTGTCGATGAGGTACCACAGCGGCACCTTGTCCATCGCCAGGCACCACAGGCCTTCGATCATCGAGCGGAAAGCCGTCTTGGCGTCAGTGGGATCATGCTGGCGTTCGAGCCAGGCGGCAGCGCTCATGCCGGCGATCGAGGGATCGTCCGGCTCGATCGCATTCATCCGCTCGCGGATTGCCATCGCGCCATGATAGGTCCGTTCGGCCTCTTCGACCGACAGCGATGGATGGGTGATGAAATCGCCATTCACATAAGTTTCGACGAAGGCCTTGCCACGGGACGCGGCCAGCGCCGTCACCTCCGGCATGTCTTCGCAGAAAAACTGGCCGCCGCTGTCGATGCGCTCGCCAAGCCCGTTGCGAATAGCCTCGACCCTGCCGCCGACGCGGTCGCGTGCTTCGAGCAGCACGACATTGATGCCGGCCTTTCTCAGCTCAAGCGCAGCCGACAGGCCGGTGAAACCGGCGCCGACGATAACGACATCGGTTCTTTCAGTCCTGTCGCTCAATAGCCGGCCTTGATCTTCTCGAATTCCGTGACCATGCGCTGCTTGAGCTCAGGCGGCACCGGCTGCTGGAACAGCGTCTTGTCCAAGAACTTGTCGAGATTGTCGAAGCCACGGTCGCTCAGCACCTGATGGTCGATCGCGGCCATCCCGGCGCTGTTGCCGTGGCCGTAGCCGAAGGTCTTGACCAAGTAATCGGACACGGCATGCGCGTTGACCGCACTGAGGAAATCATAGGCCTGATCGAGCTTGCCCGGCGCATCCTTCATCAGCACATAGCCGCACACCCAGGTGGATATGCCTTCCCTGGTGTCGCGGTTCATGGCGATCGGCATGCCTTGGCCCTTGAGCGTCACGAAGGTCTCATTCCAGCCCCAGACGAGGTCGACCTCATTGCCGGTAAAGGCCTGGTTGAGGTCGGTGTCGTCGGTCCAGTAAAAGCGGATGTTCTTGTGGACGTCACGCAGGAAGGCGGACGCCTCCTGGAACTGCGCGTCGGTCATCTTGGTCCAGTCCTTGAGGCCGATGACCAGGCTGGCCAGCGCATAGGCGTCATCGACATTGTCGCCGATGGTGACGCGGCCCTTGAATTTGGAATCGGCGAAAATCTTCAGCGACTGCGCTTCCTCCGCCGTGACCTTGTCGGTGCGGTAGAGCAGCGAAGTGTTGCCCCAGTCGAACGGCATGAACCAGGCCTTGCCGTCGGCGGTGACGGCGAGATCCTTCATCGCCATGATGCCGGGATTGAGATCCTTCCAGCCGGCGATCCGGGAGGTGTCGAGCGGTTGCAGAATGCCGGCCGCGCGCCACTTGGTCACGCTTTGCGAGCAGGGGTGGGCGATGTCGGCCTTGAAGCCGGCGCGCATCTTCTGGAACGCTTCCTCCTCGTCGCCGAAGAAAGCAAAGGTCGGCTCGGCGCCGTATTTGGCGGTGTAGTCGGGGTGCAGCAACGGATCTTCATAGCCTGACCAGTCGAACACGACGAGGTCGCCGCCGCCTTCGGCATAAGCAAGCACGGCGCCGGCGCCGACTGTAAGAGCAGCGGCAAGGGCGAGGCGGCGAAGCATGGAATTCATGGCGCGAAACTCCTCATCGCGAAAAGCGGCCGGGCGACGTTACGGAATTTCAGCGGCCTTGGCGAGACCGTCTGCCCGGCGCACTGACAGGCAGACGGAGGAGGCCGGACAGAGCTTTAGTAGCCTGCCTTGATCTTCTCGAATTCGGCGATCATCTTGAGCTTGAGCGACGACGGCACGGGCGATTGGAACAGGGTCTTGTCGACGAATTTCTGCACGTCGTCATAGCCCTTTTCTTTCAGGATCGCCGGGTCGACGCCGGCCATGCCCTTGGCGTTGGCCTGGCCATAACCCCAGTCCTTGACCAGCACCTTGGCGGTCTCGGGATCGTTGATCGCATTGAGGTAGTCATAGGCCTTGTCGACATTGCCGGGTGCGTCCTTGAACAGCACGTAGCCGCAGACCCAGGTCGAGATGCCTTCGTCCGTATCCTTCTTGGACTTGATCGGCACACCGGCAGCGACGGATTGTACCGTGGCATCGTTCCATGCCCAGGCGAGATCGACCTCGCCGCCGCTCAGCAACTGGACGACGTCCGTGGTGTCGGTCCAGTAGGAGCGGACATTCTTGTGCACTTGGCGCAGGAAATCGGACGCCTGCTTGAACTGGTCGTCCGTCATCTTGGTCCAGTCCTTGAGCCCGATGGCAAGGCTGGCCAGCGCATAGGCGTCGTCGACATTGTCGCCGATCGAGACCCGCCCCTTGAACTTGGGATCGGCGAAGGCCTTCAGCGACTGCACATCCTTCGCGTCGATCTTGTCGGAGTTGTAGGTGAGCTGGGTGTTGCCCCAGTCCCACGGCATGAACCAGGCCTTGCCGTCCGAAGTGGTGGCCAGATCCTTCATCGCCATGATGCCGGGATTGAGATCCTTCCAGCCGGTGATCTTCGAGGTGTCGAGCGGCTGCAGCAGCCCCGCCTCGCGCCACTTTGTCACGCTCTGCGAGCAGGGATGACCAAGATCGGCCTTGAAGCCGGAGCGCACTTTCTCGAAGGCTTCGTCCTCGTCGCCGAAGAAGGCGAAGGTCGGCGAGTCGCCGTTCTTCTCGACATATCTGGGGTGGAAGCTCGGGTCCTCATAGCCCGACCAGTCGAACACGATCAGGTCCTTGTCGGCGGCGACCGCAAGCGCAGCGGCCGAAGCCGCCAGCGTCGCCGTCAGCGCCAATGTCAGTGTCAGGCGTCGGGTTATTCTTTTCATGCTGTTCCATCCTCTTTGTTTTTGATTGTTCGCTCCGGCTTGGATCCGCCGGTTGTTGTCAACGTCCGCTGTCTGGCGGGTAGTGCTTCGGAAAGGCGGCCGACAGGAATTCGTTTGCCGCCTGCAGCGCGCTCTCACGGGTGACGTCCTCGGTCCCCATCATCAGCCGCAGCCACAAGCCCTCCAGCATGGCGCTGAGCGCCAGCGCCATGACCTGCGGCTCATAGGCATAACCACCGCCCTGCTTGAGCGTGGCACAGAGGTCGATGAAGATCTTCTGGTAGGCCGCGTCGCGCGCGCCGCACAGCGCCTGGTAGGTCGGCCGCGACTTGGCCTCGCCCCAGAACGCGCACCACGCCGCGAGCTTGCGCTTGTTGCAGATCGAACGGTCGAAATCGGCGGCGACCAGCGCCCGCAGCTGCCGGGCTGGATCCTCGCCGGCCTTGGTCAGCGCGACGCGCCAATGCGCCGCATATTCGTCGGCCATATAGGCAAGCGTGGCGACGAGCAGCTTCTCCTTGCTCTCGAAATGGAAGTTGACGATGCCGCGCGACAGGCCGGCGCCGTCAGCGACATCGGCCATCGTCGTTTCCGAATAACCGCGCTTGGCCAGCGAATCGATGGTCGCTTCGATCAGCTGCTGTTGCCTGACCTCCTTCGACGCCTTGCGGCCGCGTTTTTCCGGTTCGGTTTTTCCAGACGTGTCGGAGGATCGCTCTTCGCGCGCTGCAGCTTTCATCGGTGCCGTCATGCTCCACATTGCCGGCTATCCCACCACAGCCGGCTTCCACCCGCGAAGATGAGTGGGACGGTGCTCGCCACTGTCAAGCACCTTCTGCATGGCTTCCCAGGTCTTGATGTTCTTGTCGACATAGGCCGCTCCGACCGCGACTGCCGCCGTCTCGTAGAGCGGGCCTTTCAGCCTTTCCAGTTCGCCGCGCGCGACCTTGCGATACCAAGAATTGCGGTCTCTGACGGCGACATCGGCAAAGCCGGCGCTGCGCATCGCTTGCGCATAGCGTGCCGGCGAGGCCATGGCGAAGGACAGGCCTTCGGCCGCGACATAGGCCTTCATCTCAGATGACGGCTCGCCGTCATGGCCGATCAGCCAGTCGGAGGCGGCAAAGACGCCGTCCGGCTTCAGCACACGGAAGATTTCGGCAAACAGCGCGTCCTTGTCGGGCACGTGCACCAGCGCATCCTTGGAGAAGACGACATCGAACGAAGCGTCGGCAAAAGGCAGCGGCCCCGGCGGCGCCTGGACGAAGCTGGCGCGGTCTGAAAGCCCTCGTACAGCGGCACGCTTTCTGGCCGCCTCGATCACCGGCCGCTCGATATCGAAGCCGGTGGCATGAGCGGCACCGTGGCGCTCCACCAGATGCAGCGCGATGCCGCCGGAGCCGCAGCCGATGTCGAGGATCGTCTTGCCCCTGAGCGACAGCCCTTCGACCACCCGGTCGACCTCGTCTGGTCCGCCGGGCGACAGATAACCCTCGCCCCACAGCGCCTCGAGGAAGCGGATCGCGGCGTCGTCATATTCCGGCTCGCCATCTGCCGTTTCGATCATCAGACCTTAAGTCCCGTCAGCCGAATTGCGAGGTTCGAATGCCGGCAAAGCGTAGTGTATTAACAGGAAAACGCAATATCATTTGTTGAACATTCATTCAGAATGGCTGGACAGAATAGCCGCTGCCGTGCCAAATTCCGCGCATTCGGCGACAAATCACGCGAAAATGAAGGGTCGAGCACCATGAAGGCTGGGCGCGAATGAAAGCTTGGGATGCGATCGTCATCGGCGGCGGACACAACGGCCTGGTCAACGCCTGCTATTTGCAACGCGCCGGGCTCGACGTGCTGGTGGTGGAAAAGAACGACTGGGTCGGCGGCGCCGCCACCAGCCGCGAGCTGACGCCGGGCTTCCTCTACTCCAACTGCTCCTATGTCTGCTCGCTGTTTCGCCCCGAGATCATGCGCGACCTCGAACTGCCGCGTTTCGGCTTGCAGGTTATTTCCTATGAAGGCGGCGCCGTGTTCACCCGCGACGGCGACTACCTCGCCAACTACCGTGACCACGATGCGCACCGGCGCGAATTCGCCCGCTTCTCCAGGCGCGACGCGGAGGCCTATGACCGCTATTCGCGCGACGTGACGCGGCAGTGCCGTTTCATCCAGCCGCTGCTGATGCGCACCGCACCGGACCCGGCCAGTCTCAAGCCGCGTGACCTCGGAGAGCTTCTCTATCTCGGCAAGAAATTCGCCGGCCTGTCATCAGAAGAAATGGCGCTGACGCTGCGCTTCTGGACCATGTCGATCTCGGAATTCCTCGACGAATATTTTGAGACCGATGTCATCAAGGCGAACTTCGCTTTGTCCGGCATTATCGGTACCGCGCTCGGGCCGATGTCGCCCGGCACGGCCTACGTGCTGCTGCACCACTATATGGGCGAGGTCGACGGCTCGGTCGGCGCCTGGGGCTATGCGCGCGGCGGCATGGGCGCCGTCACCAAGGCGCTCGCCGCTTCCTTCAAGGGGTCCGGCGGCACCATCCGTACCGGCGCCGAGGTCGGCCATGTGCTGGTGAGCCGAGGCAAGGCCAAGGGCGTGGTGCTGGCCGGCGGCGAGGAGGTCTACGGCAAGCTCGTCGTCTCCAACGCCGACGTCAAACGCACATTCCTGAAACTGGTCGAGGAGAAGGAACTGCCCGACATTTTCCTGCGGCGGGTCAGGAACTTCAAGATCCGCGGCTCCTCCGGCAAGGTCAACATCGCGCTGGATTCCCTGCCGGAATTCCCGGCACTGCCGAAGGATTCACCCGTTTATCGCGGCGACATGCATTTCACCGATTCCATGGAGCGCATGGAGCGCGCCTATGACGACTGGAAGGCCGGTCGCTGGTCGGCCGACCCATTCCTCGACATGGTCATCCCAACGACGCTCGACCCGACCATGGCGCCGCCGGGCAAGCATTTCATGAGCTGCTTCGTGCAGTACGCGCCGCCCAAGGTGAACGGCTGCGACTGGACAGATACCGACCGCAACGGCTTCGCCGAAAGCGTGGTCGCGCAGATCGCGGAATACTCGCCGGGCTTCCGCGACCGCATCGTTCACATGGAGGTTCGCACGCCGCGCGAGATCGAAGCCGAGGTCGGCCTCACCGAAGGCAATATTTTCCAGGGCGAGCTGACCTTCGACCAGCTGCTGTTCAACCGTCCCGTGCCGGGCTATGCTCAATACCGCTCGCCGGTCGGCGGGCTCTATATGTGCGGCTCCTCGACCCATCCCGGCGGCGGCGTCATGGGCGCACCCGGCCGCAATGCGGCAGCCGAGATCCTGCGCGACCTCGCCAAATCGACCTCCCATATGAGCCCGGCCCATGACGTCATTTGATGCCATCATCATAGGCGGCGGCCATAACGGCCTTGTCGCTGCCGCCACTCTGGCGAAAGCCGGCCGCAAGGTGCTGGTGCTGGAAGCGGCCGGCGATGTCGGCGGCGCGGCGCGCACCGAAGAGTTTGCGCCGGGTTTTCGGGTCTCCTCGATCGCCCATGTGCTGAACCGCCTGCACCCCGACGTGGTGAAGACATTGGAGCTGGAGAAACACGGGCTGCAGGTCACCCGTACAGACTTCATGCCGTCGGTCGCCTTGGCGAAGGACGGCCCGCTGCTTGTCCTGCATGGCGCCTATGGCGAAGTGCTGACCGGCTCCACTCCGTCCGAGCAGTCCGCCTGGAAGGAATTGCGTGCGCAACTCATGCGCTATGCCGGCATCCTGAAACCGTTCCTGTCGCGGCGCCCCCCCGATCTCGGTGGCATGTCGCTGCTTGAAACCGCAGCGCTCGGCCAGACGGCCGCGGCGCTGAAAAAGCTCGGAAAGGAAGACATGCGCGACTTCCTGCGCGTTCTCCTGATGAACGTCGCCGACCTGCTCGACGAGCAGCTTGCCGATATCAGGCTGAAGGGCCTGCTTGCCTTCGACGCCACGCTTGGTAGCCATCTCGGTCCGCGCTCGCCGACCTCCCTGCTCGGCCTCTACTATCGGCTGGCCGGCGAGACCGGCGGCAAAACCGGCGCGCAGATGCTGCCGAAAGGTGGGATGGGTGCAGTCGTCGCCGCGATCCGCGCGGCGGCGGAGAAAGCCGGCGTCACCATCCGCACGGCAGCGCCCGTGGCCAGGATAGTCGTCGAGAAAGGCCGCGCCGTCGGCGTGACCCTCGACGGCGGCGAGGTGCTGCACGCCAGAACGATCGTCTCCGCCATCAACCCGGCGACCACCATGCTCGGCCTGGTCGGGTCACGCGAGATCGACACCGGCTTCGTGCGCAAGGTGAAAAACATCCGCATGAGGGGCGACGCGGCGAAGCTCCATCTGGCGCTCGATCGGCCACCGCAATTTTCCGGCGTCGACGCCGCCAGCCACAAGGGCCGCCTGGTCATCGCGCCCTCGCCCGACCATGTCGAGCGCGCCTTCAACCCTTCGAAATATGGCGAGTTCTCAGCCGAACCGGTGATGGAGATCACACTGCCCTCGCTCTCCGACTCGTCGCTCGCGCCAAGTGGCGCCTGCGTGCTGTCGGCGATCGTGCAATACGCGCCTTACGCGCTGAAAGAGGGTTGGGATGCCGGCAAGCCGAAATTCCTCAAGGCTGTTATGGCGCAGCTCGAAGCCTACGCGCCCGGTATCGGCAAGTCCGTGCTGCATGCCGAGCTTTTGACGCCAGCCGGTATCGAAGCCAACTACCGCATGCCGGGCGGCCATTGGCACCACGGCGAATTGCAGGCCGACCAGATGTTGATGTCGCGGCCCGTCTCCGGCTGGTCGGGCTACAACACGCCGATCGAGGGGCTGTTCCTGGCCGGCGCCGGTTCGCATCCGGGCGGCGGTGTTTCGGGTGCTCCCGGTTTGAATGCGGCGCGGCGCATCATCGCGATGAAGGGATGATCGGATGTTTCAACCAGTCAACGCCGCACTCTACGGCGAAGGAATGCCGTCATGACGAGTCCGATCAACAACGCCGCCCGCACCACAGCGCAGTCGCATTTCCGCACACTGCGTCTCGGCACGCCGTTCCAGCCGCGCATCGATGCGCTGGCCAGAACCCAGGACTGGTACAATTGGGCCGGCTATCGCGCGCCGCATTCGCTGTGGGACGAGGAACTCGAATATTTCGCCATTCGCAGCCAGGCGGCTTTGTTCGACATCTCGCCGATGACGAAATACCGGATCGAGGGTCCGGATGCCGAAGCCTTCCTCAACCGCGTCACCTTGCGCGATGTCACCAAGCTCAAACCCGGCCGCGTCCACTACACCGCATGGTGCGACGACGAGAGTTTCGTCCTCGATGACGGCACGCTGTTCCGGCTGTCGCCGACCCGCTTCCGCCTGTGTTCGCAGGAGCGGCACCTGCCCTGGCTGCTCGACAGCGCCATCGGTTTCGAAGTGACCGTCGAGGAAGAGACTGAAAGCGTCGCTGATCTCGCGCTGCAAGGCCCAACCTCCTTCGCCGTGCTGCGCGAGGCGGGTTTCGCCGGCGTCGAGAAGTTGAAGATATTCGACCTCGCCGAGTTTCCGCACGACAGCGGCACCGTAACCATCTCGCGCACCGGCTTCACCGGCGATCTCGGCTACGAACTGTTCGTGCCGGCCGAAAAAGCGCTCAGCCTCTGGGACCGCCTGATGACGGCAGGCGAACTGCGCGGCATCTGCGCCATCGGATACGCCGCCCTCAACCGCGCCCGGCTGGAAGCCGGCCTGATCGTCGCCAATGCCGACTTCACCACCGCAGACCATGCCATTCGCGCCGACCGTCTGCGCATGCCGGACGTGTTCGGTCTCGGCTTTATGGTCGATTTGGGAAAAGGCCATTTCAATGGCCGCCGCGCCATGCTCGAAGCGCGCGCCAAACGCAAGCTGCGCCATGTGCTGGTCGGGCTGGAGATCGAAGGCAACATCCCGGCCGAACACGCCATCGTCTATCACAAGAAGCATCAGGAGGTCGGGCTGGTCAGCGCCGCCATCTGGTCGCCGATGGCCAAGCGCAATATCGCCATCGCCTCGCTGACGCGTCCCTATGGTGATACGATGGTGGAAGACCTCTGGGTCGAGATCTACGCCATGCGCGAGTTGCAGTACCAGAAGCTGATGAAGCGGGCCAAGGTGGTGGCCCGTCCTTTCATCAAGCTCGACCGCCGCACCGCCAATCCGCCGGCGGATTTCTGATCATGGCCAACGAACCGGATGATGAGACGGAAGCCGCCGAACAGTGGCAGCTGGTCAACACGCCGCTCGGCGAAAAATGGTCGGGTCGTACCCGCTATGCCGCCGCCATGTACTTCTACAAGCGCGGCGAAATGAGCGCCGAGACGCTCGAAGTCTACCGCATCTGCGCGCGGCTGGACTGGGAGAACCCGCTGCCGATGATCAGGGATCGCGGCGGCCAGGATTGGCTGAAGCGCATGGGCGCTTAAGCCTCAGCCTATGGTTCTTTCGAGAACGCTCAGCCAGTTGCGATAGGCGATCTTCTCGATCAACGCGCGTCCGAAACCGCGCGCGGCCAGCGCATCTATCAGCTTCGGCAGACCGGCAACGTCGCCGATGACCGCCGGGATCATGGCGCCGTCGAAATCGGAGCCGAGACCGACGCCGTCCTCGCCCAGCGCCTGCAGCAGCGAGTCGACATGGCGCACCATGATGTCGAGGCTGGTGTCCGAGTTCATCCGTCCGTCTTCACGCAGGAAGCCGGTTGCGAAGTTGAGCCCGACCATGCCGCCGGTCTCGCGGATGGCGCCGAGCTGCCAGTCCGTCAGGTTGCGCGAATGGGTGCACAGCGCATGCACGTTCGAATGGGTGGCGACCAGCGGCGCATCGCTGAGTGCGGCGACATCGCGAAAGCCCTTTTCGTTGAGATGCGACAGGTCGACCATGATCTTGAGCTGATTGCAGGCCTTGATCAGCGCCTTGCCGGCATCGGTCAGCCCCGGTCCGGTATCGGGCGACGACGGAAAGCGGAACGGGACGCCATGGCCGAAGGCGTTGGGTCGGCTCCAGACAATGCCGAGCGAGCGCAGGCCGGCTTCGTAGAGCACGTCGAGCAAGGTAAGTTCGGGATCGATCGCCTCGACGCCTTCAATATGAAACAACGCCGCGATCGACCCTTTCGCCATCGCCTCGCGAATGTCACCGGCACTGCGGCAGACGGTCAGCGCCCCCGCTCGCTCCAGCCGAAACAGGATCGAGGCCATGCCGATGGTGGAATTGAGCGCATCAGCGCGTGGCAGTTCCGGCGGCAATGGCTCATTGTCGCTCGGCGCCGGCGGCACCGCAGAGCGTTTGCTCTTCTCTACCGGCGGCGGGAAGATCGCGAACATGCCGCCGGCAAAGCCGCCCTTCTTGGCGCGCGGCAGATCTATATGACCGCCCTGCGTCCCCTCGATGAACAGCTTTTCGACGTCGGTGTCTTTCGACTGGTACAGTCGCAGCAGCGTGTCGTTGTGGCCGTCGAAGACGGGGACGAGATCGGGTTCGGTCATCAGGAAGCCATTCGGTCAGTTGGCAGGAGCGGACGAACCGCAGCGAACTGTGTACTTAGGCAAGAAGGCCGAACTGCGCAAATGCCAGAGAGGTGTTCGCTCTTGTGGCTGAGCGACTCCGACCACCTGCCGGGTCCCCGCTGCTTCGCAGCGTCCCGGCGTTCGCCGGCCTTTCATCGTGCCACCGGCACGATGAATTCGCCTTCGGCGACCGGCAACTCACCCCGCAAGGGGAGAAGGGAAAAAGGTCTATTGCTTCAGCACATCCGCCCATTCCGGATGGCGGCGGAACTGGGCGTTGGCGAAGGGGCAGAGCGGGATGATCTTCTTGCCCACTGCCCGCGCGTCCTCGACGGCGCGTGTGACAAGCCGAAGGCCGGCGCCCTGGCCGCGAAACACGTCCGGCACTTCGGTGTGATCGATGATGATCTGGTGCTCGCCGATCTTGGTGAAGGTCATTTCCGCCTCGGCGCCACCGGGCCCGCGCAGGACATAACGTCCCTTCGAGCCGCGGTCCTCGAGTTCGATCTCAGGTAACTGGTCAGGCATCGCTTGCTCCTTCAACCGGCGCATCGGCAAAAAGCCGCTTCGCCGCTTCGATCTCGTTGGGCCGAATTTCGTGGCCGCCATCGTGCCACTCCACTGTGACATCGGCGCCATCGGCACGCAAACAGGCTTCCAGCCGCGACGTCAGGTTGGGCGGGCAAATCGGATCGCGTTTGCCGGCGGTGACCAGGATGCGGCGTCCGGCAAGGCTGCCCTGCACCTGCGGTTCGAACGGGATCAGCGGGTGCATCAGCACCGCCGCATCGAACAGCTCGGGCGCGGCGAACATTACCGACGCCAGGATGTTGGCGCCGTTGGAATAGCCGAGACCCAAGACCGAAGATGGTCTTGCCGCCGCCACCTGCGCCTTGATGAAACCGGCCATCTTGGCGGTCGCCCGCGCGAGGTCGTCCATGTCGTAGACGCCCTCGCCGGTGCGGCGGAAGAAACGCGCCGCACCATGCTCGGAAACATCGCCGCGCGGCGATACGATCGTCGCCTGTGGCGCGAGGTCGCGCCCGAGCGACAGCAGCTGGCTCTCGTCCGCGCCGGTGCCGTGAAAGGCGAAGAGCAGCGGGCCGCCGGGCGAACCCGGCAGCGCCTTATGGATGTAAGCTTCCTTGCTCATCGTCTCAGCCTTCCAGCTTCTGCAGATGCTCTTTAAGATAGGGCCGCAGATGCTGGTGCTGCGTCGGCAGTTTCAGGGCTTCGCCGAGATGGGCGGTGTCCTCGTCGCGGTCGAAGCCCGGCTCATTGGTAGCGACTTCGAACAGCACGCCGCCCGGCGTTCGGAAGTAGATCGCCCAGAAATAGTCGCGGTCGATCACCGGCGTTACGCCATAACCCGTATCGATCAGCGCCTTGCGCACTTCGAGTTGCTGGGCGCGGTTCTCCACCGCGAAGGCGACATGGTGGACCGAGCCGGCGCCGAGATTGGCAAAGCCCGCGGTAGGCAGCGATTCGATATCGACGACATCAGCGCCGTTGCCGTTCTTGATGGCGAGCCGGCTGACACTGCCGGACTTGTCCACTTGCTCATAGCCCATGAACTTCAACAGCTCTTCCGTGGCGCCACCATCCTTCAATCTGAGCGAGACCGAGTGGAAGCCGCGTATCGCCTCATCAGCGGGAATGCCGCCTTTCAACCATGGCGCGCGGCTGTCCGCCTTGTCTTCGACCAGCGCGAAACCGTCGCCGTCGGGACCGGCGAAGGCCAGCCGCTTCTCGCCGAACGTCTCTTCGCGGGAGACACCCGCAACGCCTTCATCGGCGAAGCGCTTTTCCCAATAGCCGAGCGTGCCGGCCGGCACCGAATAGGCCGTCGTCCCGACCTCGCCGACGCCGTGGCGACCCCTGGCAATGTCCGGGAACGGAAAATAGGTCATCACCGAGCCGGGCGTACCGTGCTCGTCGCCATAATAGAGGTGATAGACATCTGGCGCGTCGAAGTTGACGGTTTTCTTGACCCGGCGCAGGCCGAGCTTGTGCGTGAAGAAATCATTGTTCTGGCGCGCATCGCCGGCCATCGACGTCACGTGATGCAGGCCCTTGATCTGGTCGAGCATTGTCTTGCTCCTTCCCTTGGGTTTGCGGCCCTTGCCGCTGTCCACGCCTATATGAGGGGCCGCCCGGCAATGGCAAAGGCGGCAAACTCAGAATGGACTGTATCCTAATAGTGAACAGCAGGAAATTTTCGTTCACCATTTAAGCAAGACCGACAGGCTTGCGCCGCAGCCAAATTCCGGTTCATTGAACGTCTTCCCGACGTGACAGGATAGAGCATTGGCCGCGAAAAGCAGACGCCCGAACATCCTATTGATCTCCTGCGACCAATGGCGGGGCGATTGCCTGTCGGCTGCTGGCCATCCCGTGGTGAAGACGCCGAATGCCGATGCGCTCGCCGCCGAAGGCGTCCTTTTCATGCGGCATTACGGCGGCGCGGCGCCCTGCTCGCCGGCCCGCGCGTGCCTCTACACCGGCCTCTACCAGATGAACAATCGCGTCTGCCGCAACGGCACGCCGCTCGACGCCCGCCACGGCAACATGGCGCTTTCGGCCCGCGCCCTCGGCTATGATCCGACTTTGTTCGGCTACACCGACGTCTCGCCCGATCCGCGCACGATGGCGCCGGGCGATCCCCGGCTGAAAAGCTATGAGGGCGTGCTGCCCGGCTTCAGCGTTCGCCAGTTCCTGCCTGAGCATCAGAAACCATGGCTGTCATGGCTGAAGGCACGTGGCGTCGACACCAGCGCGGGCTCTCCCGGCATTCACCGCCCCTTGGGCGGGGAAGCGGGCGACGCCGTGACCAGCGCGCCGCCTGTCTATTCCAGGGACGAGACGCCGACCGCTTTTCTTGCCGGCGAATTCATTCGCTGGCTGGACGAACAGGATTCGCCATGGTTCGCGCATGTCTCCTTCATCAGCCCGCATCCGCCCTTTGTCGTACCGCAGCCCTACAACACGCTGTATGATCCGGCGGACGGACCGCCCTTCCGCCATGTCGAGACTTGGCAGGCCGAGGCGCAAAGGCATCCCTATCTGGCTTACGACCTTGGTCGCCAGAAGCGGAGAAGCTTCCGCCCCGGCACCGACGGCCACGTGCGCGACTGGGGCGACGACAACATCCGGGCCATCCGCGCGATCTATTACGGCATGATCTCGGAGGTCGACGCGCAGCTTGGCCGCATCTGGCAAGCGATCAAGACGGCGAATGCATGGGATGACACCATCATCGTGCTGACTTCGGACCACGCCGAGATGATGGGCGACCATTTCATGCTGGGCAAAGGCGGCTTCTTCGACGGCAGCTATCACATCCCATTGATCGTGCGCGACCCGCGTCACGGCAATGCAGCCGGCTCGACCGTCAACCACTTCACCGAGGCCGTCGACATCTTCCCGACCTTGCTCGATCTGCTGGACGCCGACGCCCAGCTGCATCTCGACGGCCGCTCGCTAAAACCGTTCCTGCAAGATGAACCGCCTAAGGATTGGCGCGACGCGGCGCATTGGGAGTTCGACTTCCGCTCGATTGCCAGCGGTGAGGCCGAACGGCATTTCGGTATCGGCTCGCGCCAGTGCAACCTCGCCGTCATCCGTACGGAAAAATTCAAATACGTGCATTTCGGCGGCGGCCTGCCGCCGCTGCTCTTCGACATGCAGAAGGATCCGGGCGAACTGGCCAACGTTGCCGCCGACCCGGCCTATCTCAGCGAGCGGCTTGAATTTGCCGAGCGACTGCTTGCCTGGCGCGCCGAGCATCTCGACCAGTCGCTGGCGCTTGCAGAGCTGACGGACGAGGGGGTGGTGGGTATGTGGGTAGGCAGTAGGCAGTAGGCAGTAGAATGTTCCTGGCGGCCTGGTGCCTGATCGCCTAGTTTTCGCCTACTGCCTAATCCCTACTGCCTATTCCCTTACTGTACCATCATCCGCTGCTGGTCGCGCTTCTCGGCATAGCTGCCCTTGTCATACGCGGCCTGCGCCTGCAGCTGCTCCTTGGTGAAGTTGGTGTAGAGATATTTGTTGCCGTCCTTGTCGGTCATGAACTTGAGCTTGTCCATGCCGACCGCGACCTCCTTGGCGCCGATGCCTAGAAAGCCGCCGACATCGATGATGACGGCATCCGGCTTGCTGTCGGGCGTGAGCACGACGTCGCCGATCTCGCCGACCTTGGCGTCGTTGGCGCCATAGACGGTGGTGCCCTTCAGGTCGTCGCCTCTGATGTTACCGACCGACATTTCGGTCAGTGTGGACTTGTCGATCGCTGCCGTTTGCGTCGGATCGGTAGCCTTTGTGCCGGCCGGAGCTTCCGCGGTCTTGTCCGCTGGCTGAGCATTGTCAGCCGGTGCAACGGCCGTCGGGGCAGCGGGAGCAGTCGGCTGCGTTGCGTCGGAGGTTGTCGTCACCGGCGCCGGATCATAGGGCTTGCGGTCGAAATCAGGCTGCGCCTGCAGTTCCTCCTTGGTCGTCTGCGCCACCAGCCAGCGATCGCCGTTCTTTTCGGCCCACTGCGCCTTGGCGAAATCATAGGTGACATTCTTTTCACCCATGCCGAGGAAGCCGCCGACGCCGATCACCAGCGACTGCGCCTTGCCATCCTTGGTCAGCACGATGTCGTTGACGTCACCGATATTCTGGGCATCGTCGCCAGTGCCATTGTAGACATTCTCGCCGATGATGTTGGTTGCGAGATTGCCGTCAGCGCGTTTCACCGCCGGTTCTGACGGCGCGGCGTTGAGATCAACCGGCTTCTGCGGGTCGTTCTGCGCCGTGGAAACAGCGGCCGGGGCCGGATCGTAAGGCTTGCGGTCGAAGTCGGGCAGCGCCGTCAACGCTTCTTTCGTCGTCTCGGCGACGAGCCAGCGGTCACCATTCCTCTCGACCCATTGCAACTTGCCGTAGTCGAAGGCGACGTTCTTGCTGCCTATGCCGAGGAAGCCGCCAACGCCGATAATGGCGGATTTCGCCTGGCCGTTTTCATCGAGGACGACGTCGCTGACGTCACCGATCTTCTGCGCATCGTCGCCAGTGCCATTGTACACGGACTCGCCGATGATATTGGTCATCAGCGCGCCGTCGGCCTGTTGCGGCGCCGGCGCGATGGTAGCAGGGGCTTCAGCCGGCGCTGGGGTCGTCGCCGGGGCCGTCGTTGACTGCGCAAACGCACCGGTAGCGATCAGCGTTGCGAGTGCAGTCGTCGCGAACAGTGTGCGGATCATGATTAAGTCTCCTCTTGCGTGATCTCATGCGCGCCGCAATCGGCAAACCACTTGCCGGGAGACCGAAGGCGGCGCCTCCAATGGGATCACAACGTTGTGACAAGGCGCTTGTTCCGAAAAAACGGGAGCATCGAAATACCCTGGGCAAGTCCGCGGAATCGCCCGACATTCCCGCCCGGCCGATGGAACCTTTGCCAAGCTTGCCCGTTTCAGCCTGCGGCTGGCATTCTGGCCGCTAAAAAGAATACGGAGTGGGGCATGCGATTTGCAGCGGTGCTGAACCGGGACGGCGGCACCTTGCGGACCACCGATCTTTCCGCGCTAACCGACCGCATGCGCCAGACGCTTGAGGCGGCTGGTCACTCCATCGATATCGACATCGTCGCCGGCAAAGAGATTGTCGCGGCGCTCGACAAGGTCGCCGCGCGGCGCGACATCGACGTCGTGCTGGCCGGTGGCGGCGACGGCACCATTTCGGCCGCCGCGGGGCGGCTGATGAATGGCAAGAAGGCGCTGGCCGTCCTGCCTGCAGGAACCATGAACCTGTTTGCCCGTGGCCTTGGAATTCCGCAGACCGTCGATGGCGCGCTGAAGTCCTTTGCCGACGGCGAGATCATGGCGGTTGATATCGCGAGCGCGAATGGCCGGCCGTTCGTGCATCAGTTCTCGATCGGCCTGCACGCCAGGATGGTGAAGCTGCGCGACAATATGGAATTCGCCTCGCGCCTGGGAAAGATTCGCGCTTCGGCCAAGGCCGCCTGGACTACGATCAACAATCCTCCCGCCATGAAGGTGACATTGACGGTCGGCGAAGCCGAGATCGTGACCCGCATCAGCGGCATCGGCATTTCCAACAATCTGTTTGGCGAAGGCCATCTGCCTTATGCCGACAATCCTGCCGGCGGCGTGCTCGGCATCTATGTCACCGTGGCGCGGCAGCGTGGCGAGCTGGTCAGGGCGCTCTTCGACATGGCTCGAGGCAGGTGGCGCGACAGCGATCATGTCGAAACTCATCAGGCCGACAAGGCAATCGTGAAGATCCATACAGGGAGCAAGAAATTCGGCGCCGTCATCGACGGCGAACTGGTCAAGCTGGAGCGTGAAACGACAATCCAGATCCACCCTGGCGCGCTGAACGTCCTGGTTCCGGCGCAAGCCGCCCAGGCAAAGGCCGCCTGATGCGATTACGAATGACGAGGAAAACCCTAGCCGCCCGACTGCCCCTCGCCGGCTGGCGCGCTCTGGTCGGCCGGCGCGGTCTGGCCGGTGGGCTGCCCCTGGCTTTCAGGGGTATCTGGATCGATCTTTTGGCCATAAATCTCGGCCGCTCCCCAAGCAATGAAAGCCAGGAGCAGCGCGGCGACCAGTATGCGCAAGCCGTGCCAACCCCAGCGCCCCTGACGGGCTTTGTTTTCAGGGGCGATCTTGGTCATCGGCGGCGTTCCTATCGTGCAACCGGCATGGTGGATAAAACCATCGCCAGCGAAGCATGGTGGGGTAACGATTGCTTGCTACAAAAGTTCCGGCGCGCGACGGCCGCGCAAGATGCGCGCCACCGCGGGTGGGGCCTGCAAGCGAGGGGGCTTGGTGGATAGCAAGGTGCCGAAGCAGGTTTGTTTGCCGGTTGAAGTCCGCCGCGCCGTGGCGGCGCCGGAGCGGCTTGCCGTACTGCACGGGCTTGACGCGATCGACACCGACTCCGATCCCGACTTCGATCGCATCACCGGCCTAGCCGCCGCCGTGATGCGGGCGCCGATCGCGCTCGTCACGCTGCTCGACACCGAACGACAGTGGTTCAAATCCTGTGTCGGCTTCAACGAGACCGAAACCGCGACCGACATATCGTTCTGCGCCCATACCATTGCCGCCGGCGACGAGCCCATGGTGGTGCCGGATGCCAGCATCGACCCTCGCTTCTCCCGCAACCCGCTGGTCACCGGCGAACACCATGTCCGCTTTTATGTCGGCGCGCCGATGGTGGTTGCCGGCGCGCGCGTCGGTACGGTGTGCGTACTCGACCGGGAGCCGCATGAATTTCCGTCCGCTGCCGCGCTCGATCATTTGAAATCGCTGGCCAGCCTCGCCGCCAGCCTGTTTACCCTCAAGGACGCCACCCGCAGCGGCGCCATTGCCACGGCTGCTTTGGCGCAGGAGGAAAAGCGCCGAGCCATAGCGCTCGATGCCGCCTCGCTCGCCAGTTGGGCCTGGGATATCCGCACCGACATGATCGAATGCGACGTGCGTTTGTCGGAGCTGTTCAACCTGCCGCGTTCGAACCGGCTGCGGGCGCGCGACATTTTGGCCGCCATCGACCCGCGCGACGTCTACCAGACCGAGACGCGCTTTCGCGATGCCCTGACCGGCAGCGACGACTATTTCGGCGAATACCGGGTCAAAGGCTTCGATCCGCCGCGCTGGATAGTCACCCGCGGCCGCGTCATCGAGCGCGACGGCGAAGGCAAGCCGACGCTTATCTTTGGCGTCAACTACGACATCTCGGAACGCAAGCTCGGCGAGGACCGGCAAAGGCTGCTGCTGCGCGAGCTCAACCATCGGGTCAAGAACACGCTGGCAACGGTGCAGGCGCTGGCGACGCAGACCGTTCGCCACGCTCGCCGCCCAAGCGAATTCCTGGAAGCCTTCGGCGCCAGGCTGCAGGCGCTGGGCGCTGCCCATAACCTGCTGTCGGATCGCGAATGGCGCGGAATCGGTATTCGCGAACTGATGCAGATCGAGGTCAAGCCGTTCGATTCGGCAGAACGGCCGCGCATCGTGATCTCCGGTCCGGAGCTGCTGCTTTCGCCCGACCAGGCGGTGGGGCTCGGCCTGATCATGCACGAACTGGCCAGCAACGCGCTGCAATACGGATCGCTGTCGGTTGGCTCGGGGAAGGTCGATATCGACTGGAAGGCGGCGGGCAAGAAAGGCGCGCGCCGCCTTGTGCTGACCTGGATCGAAAGCGGCGGGCCGAAAGTCGACCCGCCGGAACGCCAGGGCTTCGGCTCTATCCTGATCCGCCGCAGCCTCGCCAAGGTTTTATCGAGCGAGGTGACCCACGAATTCCGCAGCGAAGGCGTGTTCGCCGAAATATCGATGCCGCTTGAAGATCTGCCGGCCTAAAGCGCGTCACGCTGAAACGGATTCATACGACGCGCTTTAAGTCTTTGTTTTGATGCATGTCGTTGTCCCAGAACCGCGGCACACTTCTGGGCGACATGCATTAAAGCGATTCCAGAAGTGCAGAGCGATTTTCCCGGGAAAAGCGCATCAGCGCGACGCGCTTTAGTCGGCTTCGCTGTCTGGATCGCCCGGATCCGGTTTGACGTTCTCGCGGTAGATAGCATAGGCCGCGAGCGCGATCATCGGGCCGAGAATGACGCCCTTCCCGCCTTTCCCCTTGAGCAAGGCCGGCAGCACGGCAAGCGCCGCGGTGATACCGAGCGCCTTCAGGTCGGCATTGCGCCTTCGCACACGTCGGCGTGCACGCGTTCCAGCCGCAAGTTGATGAATGAGCACGATAAGCCCGGCCAGTACCAGGAAACCAGCGGCGAAGCCAAGACAGGCGGCCATCGAGCCATAACGGTCAGCCGCCCAGATGTAGGCCGCCCCCAGGAGAAACCCGAGGCCGCACAGGGCAGCCACGGCGGCGAGCCCGTAGACGATTGCCGCCGTGCGCGCGCGGCGCATGGCGGCAATGGCTTCACCCGAGGCCAAGGCCGAGATAAGCGGTGCCAGCATGCCCATCTCTGTCGAAACTAGCGCCGGGCAAGAAGCGCAAACAGGAAGCCGACGCCGGCCGCGATCGCCAGTGAAGTGACCGGCTTCTCGCGCACATTGGCCGTGATCTGGGCCTCAAGATCCTTGGCGTTGCCACGCAGGCTGTCGAAGACGGCTTCGCCCTGCGCGCGCAACTGGTCGACGCCTTCGGCAGCAGCGCGCCGCGCCGTGCCGTAACCATGTTCGCCGGTCTTGGCCAATTGCTTGGTCAACTTTTCAATATCCGCCTTCAACTGCCGAATGTCGGCTTCCAGGTCGGCGTTCGTCTGACTTTCGTTGGCGGTTTTTCCTGCGGCAGTTGCCATTCTAAACTCCTTGCGTTTGCTTGGCTTCAAACGCCCGACACACGTCATGGTTCCGAAATCGGAGACCGTATCCATGAAAGGGTGTTTGCAAGTGCGAGTCCAGCCCCAGATGGAGGCCTGCCTGTCAGATCAGCGGCCGACGGCCTTCGCTTAGGCCCTCCCAGCGCGCGAGATCCTTCAGCCCCTCCCCGTCGATCACTTCGCAACCGCCGTCGCGCCAGGCGATCAGCTTGCGATCGATGAGCTTGCGGATCGTCTTGTTGGTGTGGACCAGCGACAGGCCGAGCGTATCGGCGACATGCTGCTGGGTAATCGGGATTTGCACCGGCGCCTTGCCGTTGAGCCCGACTGCCGCCGCGCGGCTGGCGATGAAGGCAATGAGATAGGCGGTGCGCTCGACCGCCGTGCGCCGACCGACGCTGAGCAGGTTCTCGTCCAGCATGCGCTCCTCGCGCGACGCCAGCCAGGTAATGTCGTAAGCAAGGCCCGGATGGTTGCGGTAGAGCTCGTGCAGGTTTTCACGCTCGAAGACGCACAACAGCATGGGCGACAGCGCCTCGACCGAGTGCTGCATTTCGCCCATCAGGCTGCCCTGCAGCCCGATAAGATCGCCGGGCATGGAGTAGTTCAGGATCTGGCGCCTGCCGTCCGACAATAGTTTGTAGCGGAAGGCCCAGCCCGAAAGCACGGTGTAGAGATGAGCACTTTGGCTGCCTTCGACCAGCACTGTGGCGCCCTTGTCGACGGCCAGTTCGCCCTTCTTGAACATGCTGACATAGGCAAGCTCCTGCTTCTCGAATTCCCGGAACACCGGCAATGGCCGAAGCGGGCAGATCTCGCATGGGTACTGACGGCTGGAAAACGAACGACCATTCTGGCCAGACATTTCGATCCCTCTTTCGAAAGTCTCTTGCCAGAGACTGAGTGCTACGCCTTTGCAAGGCCGCGGTTCCGCTGCCGATGGCATGTCTTTTTTAAATGACAGGATGGCAAATAGCGATCATGACTCGCTACACTCCATTGAGGCGAATTCGAAGCTCGCTTGTGGAGTAGAGCCGGTGGGCGAACTTTTCGGATTAAGGCCTGACCGATCCCCCCAAGGTCCGCGATGCGGTTGACTGGAGTCACTGTACCCGATGCTGCAAGAATTGAGGAGAGATTGCCAAGTGCCGCCATTGCTTGAGGGATTGCGAATTCTTGTCTTGGAGGATGAATTCCTGATCGCCATGGATGTCGAGCAGCTTTGCCGCGACCATGGCGCGAGCGACGTAGTGATTGCCCGCGCTCTGGCCGAGATCGATGAGCAGAAGGTCGTTGGCGAGTTCGACGCCGCTATCGTGGACCTCATGCTGGGCGGAACGTCCACACTCGATTTCGCCGCGCGGCTGCGCCAATTGGGCCTGCCGTTTGTCTTTGCCTCCGGCTATTCGGACCCGGATGAGATCAAAGTGTCTTTTCCCGGCATCCGCCTGGTCACCAAGCCTTATTCGGGGACCGATCTCGTCGAGGCTCTGGCGGCGGCCTGCGGACGCGCGCCAGTCTGAGATATCTTCGATGCGTATGTGTAGAGAGCCCAAGCCCGAGACGGGCCTCCGCCGTCAGGCAGCGTTTGAACCCGTCACCTGGGACGAGATTGCGTCCGGCCCGTATTCGTCTTCACCGGAGATTTTCAGGATCTCCTGCAACCGCGTGCGGGCCCGGCTGACCCGGCTCTTGATCGTTCCGACCGCACAGCCGCAGATTTCGGCGGCCTCTTCATAGGAAAAGCCTGAAGCGCCGATGAGGATGATGGCTTCGCGCTGGTCCTCGGGGAGTTGCTCGAGCGCGCCGCGGAAATCCTTGAGGTCAAGCTGGCCGTGCTGAGCCGGATGAACGGCAAGCCTAGCCGTCATGATGCCGTCGCTGTCCTGCACCTCTCGGCCGCGCTTGCGCATCTGGGAATAGAACTCGTTGCGCAGGATGGTGAACAGCCATGCCTTGAGATTGGTGCCGGGCTGAAAGCTCTCATGCTTGTCCCAAGCCTTGACCAGCGTCTCCTGCACCAGATCGTCGGCCTTGTCGGCATTCTGCGTCAGCGACACGGCAAAGGCCCGCAGGCTCGGGATCGAGCCGAGCAGGTCGGTCTTGAACCCTTGTGAGACAGCTGCCATGCCTCAGTCCTTCTTCTGTGCGGGTTCGGCCTTTTCCAGTTGGCTGAGCAACTGGGCAAAGCGATCCGGCACATTGTCCGAGACCAGCTCGTCATAATACTGTTTGAGTTTACGGCCAATTTCCGAATTCGCCCCGAGCGGGTCGCCGGAATTGGCCCGGCGCCTGTCAGCGGCGCCAGCCAGCGTTTCTTTATTCATGTCCTTCATTTCGCCCTTAAATCCAGCGCCCCGAGCCGCCCCATTACACAACGCAAAGCGGCCCCCTCGTCTGGTTGCCCATCGCACCACAAACGTCGCCCGTACAGTTTCGTTCCACAAGTCTCGGAACTTTTTCGCAAAACCCGCGTTTGGGTGTTGGGGCTTGCAATCAGCTTGACCTGCAATCTATGCAATCACGTCATCTGAGGGAGACGTCTACCATGAGCCTTTCCGCAACCATCGCTCCGCACCTGCCGTTCCTGCGCCGCTTTTCACGCGCCGTATCCGGATCGCAGGAGAGTGGCGATGCGCTGGTCGCCGCGATGCTCGAAGCCATCATCGCCGACGTCGACATCTTCCCGCAAGCGTCAAGCGACCGCATCGCGCTCTACAAGGTATTCGCCAAACTGTTCACCTCCATTGCCATCCGCATTCCGCAGGAGCAGGCGCAATCGGCATGGGAGCAGCGCGCCGCCGCCAATCTGAACGCCATTGCGCCACGGCCACGCCAGGCTTTCCTGCTGGTCGCGGTCGAAGGCTTCGGTGAAGACGAGGCAGCTGAAATTCTCGATGTCGACGCCAAGGAATTCTCCGAACTGCTTGCCCAGGCGAGCAACGAGATCTCTCGCCAGGTGGCGACCGATGTGCTGATCATCGAGGACGAGCCGCTGATCGCCATGGACATCGAGGAAATGGTCGAGAGCCTCGGCCACCACGTGGTCGGAACCGCGCGCACCCATACCGAGGCGGTGGCGATGTTCGGCAAGACAAGGCCGAAGATGGTGCTGGCCGACATTCAGCTTGCCGATGGCAGCTCGGGTATCGATGCGGTCAACGAAATCCTGTCGTCGACTTCGGTGCCGGTAATCTTCATCACCGCCTTCCCCGAACGTCTGCTGACCGGCGAGCGGCCTGAACCGGCCTTCCTCGTCACCAAGCCGTTCAATCCCGACATGGTCAAGGCGCTGATCAGCCAAGCGCTGTTCTTCGACCGGCAGGCCAAGGCCGCCGCGTGAAGTAGGGCCTTCAATCTCCAACTTTTCGCCGCCTCGCAGCGTTGGCGGCACTGGCGATCGCCTAACCCGGCGATCGGCGGCTGCCCGTCGCGCCGTATGGCGCTCACGCGCGCGAATCAATTCGCGTCCGGGCCCCTTCCAAAGACCTTCTTTTTCGGCAAATGGTGGAACAAACAGCAATCACTCACGTTCTTGATCCAGTATCGGAAGGAGACAGATCATGCTCTACTGGGCGCTCGTATTTCTCGTCGTGGCGATCATCGCCGGCGCGCTTGGTTTCGGCGGCATCGCCGGTACCTCGGCCGGTATCGCGCAAATATTGTTCTTCATCTTTCTCGCCTTCCTCGTCATCTCGCTTCTGGCCGGCCTGTTCAGACGGGCATCGTAGGAGCGGGCGAAGAACACTGGAAGCCGCACCCCTCAAACGGTTTCCAGCCACCGCCGGGCGATGTCCTCCAACGGGACATCGTCCGGCGGACCTTTTCTGGGGACCTACTCAGGAACTGAGTCCAAGTGAATCGTTCGGTCCTGATCAGGTGGACAGGTGATTGATGCGTTCCATTGGCGGAGGCGAGAGCGGACAGGGCGACGAGGTGATCGCACTGCACCCGGCTGAAAGCGGAATGCAGCTTGGCCGGGCCTTGCTTCACGCTCTGCACAATGCCGGCATTTCCGTCCTCTATCAGGATCGTGAATTGAAGACTGTATGGGCCCGCAACATGCGTGCGCCGTGGGTTTCCGACACAGCCGACAGCAACGGCGCGTTGCCACCGGCGCAAGCTGAGCAAATCGCCGCCGCCAAAAGCAATGTGATCGCTTCCGGCAATCCGGAACGCCTTGAACTGAGTGTTCCCACCGGTGATGGCATGCGCTGGTTCCAGGTATGGGTCGATGCCGATCGGGGCCATCGCGGCGACGTGCAGGGCGTCGTCACCACGATGGTGGAAACCACCGAGCAGAAACGCCGCGAACAGACGCTGAAGACGCTGTTGCGCGAAGTCAGCCACCGCTCCAAGAACCTGTTGGCTATCATCCAGAGTATTGCCACCCAGACCGGCCGCTATTCCGAGACACCGGACGATTTCCTGAAGCGCTTTCGCGGCCGCCTGCAGTCACTGGCTTCCTCGCAGGACCTGGTGACGTCGTCGAACTGGCGGGGTGCAGCACTTCGCGAGCTTATCCGCGGCCAGGTCGTTCGCTACGGCGCCGATCCCGCGCAGAGCCTGCGCTTCAATGGCGTCAACCCCTACCTCAATCCCAACGCGGCCATTCATATCGGCCTGGCCATGCACGAACTCGCCGTCAATTCATTCAGCTACGGCGCCCTGGCGCGGCCGGACGGCTTTGTCGAGGTAACCGCCGATCTGTCGAACGTCGCAGAGGCCGCAGACAAGCCGGCTTTGTCGCTGACCTGGGTCGAGGCCATTGTCGCCAATGATAACAGGCGCACCGAGAAACGCTTCGGCAGCGTTGCCCTCGAACGTGTCGTGCCGGCATCGCTGAACGGCACGGCGACGCTGGAGATCACCAGTGACCGCCTCGAATATCGCCTCGTCGTTCCGCACGGCAATTTCGAAACCGAATGAGCGGCGGGATTCCTTAACCGGCTGTTCACCATAAAATCCGATGCTGTGGTTCCCAGAGATTGCTGGATCTTGACCGATTCAACCGATGTTTCGGCCGCAGCCTGCAACGCGAGTATGGGAGGAATGATCATGACGGTTGCCGATATGAACAGGCTGGAGCAGGCCGCCCGGGTGTCGATGAGCGGCTTTCAGGATCCTGACGCTTCAGCCTCGCCTTTGCAGCACGCCTGGCATCCCTTGCTTCGCGTCGCCGCTGTCGCGCTCGTTGCCGCTGTTGTGCTGATCGTGGCGTCGCAATTGGTCTGAGCCAGATGCTCAGGTTCACGCTGCTCCCAAGCAGCCTGGCTCAGAAACTGTCCAGCTCGTAGCCGACCAATTATTAACGCCCCTTTCGGCACAGGAACTTTGACGGCTGTGCACCGTTCTTATGGCGAGAGGACGTGTCGCCGTGGAACACATCGCCGCTTTGCTTTTGGTAATTGGCTGTTCGAACAACATGACCGAATGCCGTGAACTGCCGGTGCCGGTCAGTGTTTTCGAAACCGCCGAAGCATGCACGGCAGAACGTCCATTCGCTGCCGGCGACGTGCAGGGTCAGGCCGAGCACGTCGTTGCCAAATGTCTTACGGTCGACCCCGCGCTGGAGGATGATTACGACCAGATCGTCTGGAACGTGCGCCCGGACGGCACCCTCGACGCGTCTTTGCAGATTTCCAGTGTCGTGGTCGCGTCGAACGCCACGCGCCGCGAAAAAGACTCTCTTAGCCAACAATAAGATCGAGCGGGCAAAGGCTGCTGTTTCGTGCTAAATAGCGGCTGGAGCTTACTAAAGTGAGGACAAAAGTGAGGAGAGATTCCATGCGGAAATTGATTATTGCCATGGTTGCGGTGGTCGCCGTCAGCGGCTGCAGCACGACCGAGCAGGATGTCGGTGTCGGCGCCGGTGTCGGTGCTTTGGCCGGCGGACTGATCGGCGGCGGCAAGGGTGCGCTGATCGGCGCAGCCGTTGGCGCCGGTTCCGGCCTGCTGGTGCGCAACCTGCGCAACGGCTATTGCCAGTATCGCGACAATCGCGGCCGGCTCTACACCGCTCGCTGCTGATCCGCTTCAAAAGCGTCAGACAATCGCGACGGAGACCGGTCAGCCGGTCTCCGTTTGTTTGACTGCATCAGGCTGCGGGATCCTGATTTCCACCGTAAGCCCATCGATGCGAAAATCTCGGGCAATCGTGCCGCGCAATTCGCGCGTGACATTGAGGTCGATCAGCTTGGTGCCGAAGCCGGTCTTCGCCGGCGCTTCGAGTTCCTTCTGCCCGGCCTCGCGCCAGTTCAGAACCAGCATCCGCTCGGACCCGCGCCCCTCGAACGACCAGTCGACCTTGAGCGCACCCACGGAATTGCCGGCCTCGCCATATTTCAGCGCATTCGTCGCCAGTTCGTGAAAGGTCAGGCCAAGCGCCTGCGTCGTCCTCTCGTCGAGCAGCACCTGAGGCCCTGACAATATCCCTTCCGGAAGCTCCTTGCCGAACACCTGGCCGAGCTCGATGCGCAGCAGGTCGCCAAGATCGGCCTTCTGCCAGCGCGAACGCGTCAGCATATCCTGGGAAGCCGCCATTGCCTGCAGGCGGGCTGAGAAGGAAGTTGAGAACTCCTTCACGTCGGTTGCTTGCGCTGCCGTCTGGCGCGCAATCGCCAGCACCCTCGTGATCGAATTCTTGATCCGATGCTTCATCTCCTGCAGCATCAAATCCTTTTCGAGCAGGCTTTTTTCCGTCGTTTCATGCAGCAGCGACTTGGCGTCGTAGGCGCGCTCCTGGTAGCGCGCCACCAACGCGATGGCCCCGGCCAGAAGCAAGCCGAACAGCCCGAGCATGACCGGAATGGCGCGCGAGGACGGTTGCGAAAATGCACTTGTCGGCCGAAACAGCACCGTCCACGGCCGACCGGCGACGATGATCTTGCGCGTCACCAACAGCCTGTCGCCAAAGCTCGCAACCGGCGGCGTCTCCGACTGGAACAGAAGATTGTCGGCGTCGGCCGTGCCGTCATAGACCGCGGTGTTGACCGGCAGCAAAGGCGTGCGGCTGAGCGCGGTCTGGAACAGGTCGCGGGCGCGGAAGGCCGCGTAGAGAAGGCCTGATGTCGATGATCTGGACGCATTGATACCATCCGGCGCGGTTTCGACATTGAGCCTGACGAAGACCAGGAAACCGATAAAGGTCTGCGCCGCGCCAGTGTCCTGGCCGAGCTGGACCAGACCGCTTGCGTGCTGTGCGTCATCGGCCAACGCTTTTTCGATCGCCACGCGCCGCACCGGCTCGGTGAACATGTCGTAGCCGATGGTGGATTCGTTGGCAGGGTCGAGCGGCTCGAACAGCACGACGGGCGTGCGCCATGGCTGTGTCGTGTCCGGATAGACCGTGTGGGCGGCGCCGCGGTCGCGCAACATGTCGCGCTCGACCGCCGCTTCGTCACCGGTCTTGGCCAGCCTGAGATAGCCGATGCCGCGCAGGCCGGCGAAATTGTTATCGACATCGAGGGCGCTGAAGAAGGCCTTGAATTCGCTACCTGAAATCTCGCCATTGCGGGCGTCGAACAGCGCCTGCGTCGAGCGCAGCAGTGACAGATGCAGATCGATACGGCTTTCGATGCGGTTGAGCGCGTCGTCGGCCGTCGCCTCGAACTTGATGCGCGCCGCTTCCTGGGTCGCGAAATAGGCGAAGCCCGCCATCGTCAGGCTGATCAGTGCAACGGCAATGAAGGCAAGGATCGGGAAAAACTTCTTCAACGCAGGCCCATGGACGGTTCGGGACCTTTATGGGCAAGTCGCCGCGGCAAGACAATGGCGCGGCCAAGCCATAATGACAGCTGGCATATCATGCATATTTAGCCGGCTTATCGATCTCGAGCATCAGTGAACATGACAGCTGACGATAGCGTGGTCTCAGGCCGCGATCTTCAGCGCACCCGGACCGGGAATGGCGCCGGGCGGGCACTTTCCCAGGATGATCATGCCGAGCACTTCGTCCTGGGTCACATCGGTGGTGCGCGCGGTGCCGACGACCTGGCCGTTCTTCATCACGCAGACTCGGTCGGCAAGCTCGAACACGTCGTGAATGTCGTGGCTGATCAGGAAAATGCCGATGCCGTCGGCCTTGAGCTGCTTGACCAGTTCGCCGACCTGCGCCGTCTCCTGCGGCCCAAGCGCGGCCGTCGGTTCGTCCATGATCAGGATGCGGGCGTTGAACAGGATGGCGCGTGCGATCGCCACCGACTGGCGCTGGCCGCCCGACAGCTTGATTACCGGCTCCTTGAACCGCTGGAAGCGCGGATTGAGCCGGCCCATCACCTTGCGCGCCTCGGCCTCCATGGCGACATCGTCGAGTGTCCCCCACGCGGTCATCAGTTCGCGGCCGAGGAAGAGGTTGGCGGCAGCGTCGACATTGTCGGCCAGCGCAAGCGTCTGGTAGATCGTTTCGATGCCGTATTTCTTGGCGTCGCGCGGATTGGAGATCGAGGCCTCCTGGCCGTTGACCAAGATCTGGCCGGCATCGCGCTTGTAGGCGCCCGACAGGATCTTGATCAGCGTCGACTTACCGGCGCCGTTGTGGCCAAGCAGCGCCACCACTTCGCCCGGGAAAAGATCGATGGACGCATCGTCGACGGCGCGAATGCCACCGAACGCGATCGAGATGTTGCGCATGTCGATCAGTGGCGTACCGGTGGGAGCCGTTTTTTCCATAATCGTTCCTCCCTAGACGCGCTTGCGGTAGACGGTGTCGAGCCAGACGGCGATGACCAGGACAGCGCCAACGACAATGCTCTGCAGCGGCGAGTCGATGCCGAGCAGCACCATGCCGGATTGCAGCGACTGCATCAGAAGCGCGCCGAGCATGGCGCCCATCACCGTTCCGGCGCCGCCCGCGAGCGACGTGCCGCCGATGACGGCGGCCGCGATCACCAAAAGCTCGTCCAGTGTGCCCAGCGCATTGGTTGACGCATTGAGACGGGCCGACGAGATCGCCGCGCTGATTGCAGCCAGCACACCCATGATCATGAACACCTTCATGGTCACCCAGCGCGTGTTGATGCCGGCGAGTTCCGCTGCCTCCGGATTGCCCCCGATGGCGAAGACATAGCGGCCGAAACGCGTGCGCTTGGTGATGAACGTCATGATGATGCCGACAATCACCGCCATCAGCACCGGTATGGCGATGCCATGCGCGATGAACAGCCCGCCTTCGGGAACGGTGATGCCGTTCTGCTGTGCGTACTGGCGCACGATGCCGATCGGCCATGGATAGGAATTGGCGATCCACACGGCGCCGAGGATGGCCGCGCAAGTGACCACGCCAAGCAAGGTCTCGGCCCAGACGGGGCGCAGTGGAAAGCTGAAGCGCTTGCGCTGCGAGCGACCGTTGAGCAGCGCGAAGGCGACCGCCGCGCAGGCGACGATGCCGACGATCCAGCTGGCAGCGGCGCCAATCGAGCCGCGTGGTCCGCCGCCCATCAGCTGGAAGGTGGCGTCGAGTGGCGCGACCGTGCGCCCGCTGGTGATGAGCCATGCCATGCCACGCCAGACCAGCAGGCCACCAAGCGTCACGATGAAGGCCGGAACCTGCATATAGGCGATGATGAAGCCCTGGAACGCGCCGATCAGCAGACCAAACACCACGCCGGCGGCAAGCGCGACGACCCAGAGCCAGGGGTTTCCAAGCTGGAAGCCGATGACGCGAATCAGGAATTCGGCCTGTGCCACGCCCATGATCATGCCGATCACGCCTTCGACCGAGCCCACCGAAAGGTCGATGTTGCGCATCACGATGACCAGTACCATGCCGGTAGCCATGATCGCGACCGAGGACGTCTGCACCGACAGGTTCCAAAGATTGCGCGGCGTCAGGAAAAGCCCGCCCGACAGGATATGTATGCCGACCCAGATGACCAGCAGCGCGCCGACCATGCCGAGCATGCGCGTGTCGAGCTCGGTCGCCTTCAGGAACCGGGCGACCGCGCCGAGTTCAGACGCTCGTGCCGTATCGGCCTGCGGATTTGAGGTCGTGTCGGTCATGATGTCCTCCAGCGGCTTGCCGTCTGGCGCGGATGCCGGACCACAGCCTAGAAGTTTGCCGCCGATGGCGGAAACACACAATTCTCGTAGAGAAAACGCCGCGGCGGCCCCGCCGCGGCGCCTCATTTCTTCAAGTCGTCGAGATCAGTCGCAAGCCGCGACGCTGCCGGCGGCGACGCCCGTGCAGACTTCGTCCTTCTTGATCCAGCCGGCGTCGATGACGACGTTGAGGTTGTCCTTGGTGATCGCGACGGGGGTCAGGAACAGCGACTTGACGGTGTTGCCGCCAGGCGTGGTAAAGTCCTTGGCGCCGGCAATGTCGCCCGTCTTCTTGCCATCGGCAAGCTGCGAGGCGATCTCGGCGGCGTTCTTGCCGAGTTCGCGCGCGTCCTTCCACACCGACACCGTCTGCGTGCCGAGCGCGATGCGGTTCAGAGCGGCATGGTCGCCGTCCTGGCCCGAGACCGGAACCGTTCCGGCGAGGCCCTGCGCCGTCAGCGCGGCGACAACGCCGCCGGCGGTGCCGTCATTCGCCGCAACCACGGCATCGACCTTGTTGTCGTTGGCGGTCAAGAACTGTTCCATGTTCTTCTGGGCGTTGGCCGGCAGCCAGCCATCGGTATAGGCCTCGCCGACATTCTTGATCTTGCCCGAGTCGATGGCTTCCTTGAGCACTTCCATCGAGCCCGAGAACAGGAAATCGGCATTCGGATCCGAGCCAGAGCCCTTGATGAAGACATAGTTGCCTTCGGGCTTCGCCTTGAACACTTCGCGGGCCTGCATGCGGCCGACTTCCTTGTTGTCGAAGGTCAGGTAGAAGACGTCCTTGTTCTCGATCAGGCGGTCATAGCCGACGACCGGAATGCCTTCGTCCAGCGCCTTCTGCACCGCCGGGCCGATGGCCGAGGCGTCCTGCGCCAGGATGATCAGCGAGTTGGCGCCCTGCGAGATCAGGCTTTCGACGTCGGTCAGCTGCTTGCCGGGATTGGACTGCGCGTCGGCGGAAATGTACTTGTCGCCGGCAGCCTCGATCGCCGTTTTCATCGCCGCCTCGTCGGTCTTCCAGCGCTCTTCCTGGAAGTTCGACCACGACACGCCGATGACCTTGTCCTTCGCCTGCGCGACCGACATCAGCGCCAGCGACATGGCGACACCCGCCAGCATGGCGGCTGCGAATCTGTTCATCATAATCCTCCCTGCGCCGCGTGCGGCGCGACAAAACTGGCCCGAGGGCCGGCACACAGAGGCCCTATTTTTTCGAGCCTCGAAAAAATACTGGTTCAATGATAAGGCGCTGTCAACATCGATTCTGATGGATTCTGATGGCCTTGCCGAATTTTTTCGAGGTCCGCAATAAACAATGACAGGGCTGCCGGCGTCTGCCAATATTTGGCTGGTGCCGTCGAACGCCTTCACTATCATGAGGCGCGAGGAGGCCGGGAGGAAACAAATGTCGGTTGGAATCCGCCACGACGATCTGCGCCGTCGCAACCGTGCGATGGTGATTTCAGCCGTGCGCCGGGCCGGCCAGCCGTCGCGGACCGAGATTGCGGCGACCACCGGCCTCAGCCACTCGACCATATCGGCAATCTCGTCTGATCTGATTCAAGAAGGCATCCTGATTGAAGGCAAACCTGGCGAGACCGGCGCACTGAAACGCGGCCGGCCGCAGGTGGGCCTTGGTCTCAACCCGGAAGCGGCGGCGGTGATGACCGTCGTGCTGTCGCTCAATTTCCTGTCCGTCACCGTCATCGACTATGCCGGCCACGTCGTCGCCGAGGAACAGCGCCGGCTGGACACGCTGACCAAGCCGCGCGACGAGCTGATTGGCGAATGCGTAGCAATCGTCCGGCGGCGGCTTGAGGATCCCGACCTCGATGTCCAGAGCATCGCCCGCATTGCCATGGGCATCCAGGGCATCACCGATTCGCAGGCGCGCGCCATGCTGTGGTCGCCGATCACGCCACTGACCGACATTGCCTTCGCCGACATGTTGGAAGCGGAATTCGGCATTCCGGCCACCATGGAGAACGACTGCAATATGATGGCGGTGGCGCTGCAATGGCGCCAGCCCGAGCGCTACCGCGACAACTTTATCGCCATCCTCTTGTCGCACGGCATCGGCATGGGACTGGTGCTGAAAGGCGAACTGTTCACCGGCACCCATTCCTCGGGCGGCGAGTTCGGCCACATGATCCACCGTCCGGGCGGCGCGCTCTGCCGCTGCGGGCGGCGCGGCTGCGTCGAGGCCTATGCCGGAAACTACGCCATCTGGCGCAGCGCCAAAATGATGGGCGAGGATGCCGAGCCGGTCGATATCGGCGACGCTGATATGCGCGCACTCGCCGCGCGCGCCCGCGAAACCGATGGCCCGGAGCGCGAAGCCTATCGCAGGGCCGGTGAGGCGCTCGGCTTCGGCCTCGGCAGCCTGTTTGCTCTGATCGATCCGGCACCCGTCGCCATGGTCGGCGTCAGCGCCGCCGCCTTCGACCTGATCGAACCGGCATTGCGCGAAGCGATCGCCCAGACTGCCGGCGGCCAGCACTCGAAATCGATCTCCTTCGACACCGAGCCCAACGAGCTGCCGCTGATCCGCGAAGGCTGCGCCATGCGCGCGCTCGGCTTCGTCGACCAGGAGATTTTCGCGCCGGGCATTCAGGCGAAATCCGGCAAGCATGTCGCCTGAATGGCCGGCAACGGCGCGACGCGCAGCATCCTAGTCTTCCCTGATAGCGTAGCCGGCGCCGCGAATGGTACGGATGACATCCGGCATGCGGCCATTGTTGACGGCCTTGCGCAGCCGCCCGACATGCACGTCGACGGTTCGCTCGTCTATATAGATCGTCTCGCCCCAGACATTGTCGAGCAGTTGGCTGCGCGAGAACACGCGGCCGGGATGGCGCATCATGAATTCGAGCAGCCGGAACTCGGTCGGTCCGAGCCTGATCTCGCTCTTCTTGCGGTAGACCCGGTGCGATTCTCGATCGAGCACGATGTCGCCGACCTTGAGCACGCTCGACAGCACTTCCGGCTTGGCGCGGCGCAGCAGCGCTTTCACGCGCGCCATGAACTCCGGCGTCGAGAATGGCTTGACCAGATAGTCGTCGGCACCGGTGGACAGGCCGCGCACGCGGTCGCTTTCCTCACCGCGCGCGGTCAGCATGATGATCGGCAGCCGCTCGGTTTCGGGCCGCACTCTAAGCCGCCGGCAGAGCTCGATGCCGGAAACAGCCGGCACCATCCAGTCGAGCACCAGGAGATCGGGCACGTTTTCCTGCAGGCGGATCTCGGCCTCGTCGCCGCGTGTCACCACCTCGACCTGATAGCCTTCGGATTCGAGGTTGTAGCGGAGGAGCACGCCTAGTGGCTCCTCGTCCTCCACGACCATGATGCGTGGCGCGATCATAGGCAGTTCACCCTCATCAGGCCGGCGTGGCCATCGCCGTCTCGTCCTGCTTCGGACGATTGGCGGGCAATTGCTGGCCGGTCAGCACATAATACGCATTTTCGGCGATGTTGGTGACATGATCGCCGATGCGCTCAAGATTCTTGGCGCAGAACAAGAGATGCGTGCAGGCGGTGATGTTGCGAGGGTCTTCCATCATGTAGGTCAAGAGCTCACGAAACACGGACGTGTATTTGACGTCGATGCGCTCGTCGTTATTCCTGAGTTTTGCAAGCGCTGCCGCATCGGTGGCGGCATATTCCTCGACGACGCCTTGCACCTGGATCAGCACCAGTTGCGCCATGGCGTCGATGGAGTGCGAGAGGTCGCGCGGCGTGACGCTCAAGCCCACGGTGCCGACGCGTTTGGCGATGTTCTTGGCGAGGTCGCCGATGCGCTCGAGGTCGCCCGCCATGCGGATCGAGCCGACCACGGCGCGCAGATCGTTGGCCATCGGCTGGCGCTTGGCGATCAGCGTGATGGCGCGGTCGTCCAGTTCGCGCTGGCGCGCATCCATGATGGCGTCGTCGGACACGACACGCTGTGCCAGCGCATTGTCCGAATTGAGCAGCGCCCTCGTCGAGCCGCTGACCATCGAGCCTGCCAGATCGCCCATGTCGCGGATCAGCTTGCTGATCTGCCCGAGCTCTTCATCGAAGGAGGCGACGGTATGTTCACCCATGATCTTGGTCCTCGTGCCTGAAAATTCACCCGCCGGACGGCTCAGCCGAAGCGGCCGGTAATGTAGTCCTGGGTGCGCTTGTCGTCGGGGTTGGTGAACATCTTGTCGGTGGCGCCCTCCTCGACGAGATAGCCGAGATGGAACATCGCTGTACGCTGCGACACGCGCGCCGCCTGCTGCATCGAGTGGGTGACGATGACGATCGTGTAGTTCTGGCGCAGTTCGTCGATCAGCTCCTCGACACGGGCGGTGGCGATCGGATCGAGCGCCGAGCAGGGCTCGTCCATCAGGATCACCTCCGGCGACACGGCGATGGCGCGCGCGATGCACAGGCGCTGCTGCTGGCCGCCGGACAGGCCGGTGCCGGGCTCCTGCAGGCGGTCCTTGACCTCGTTCCAGATCGCAGCCTTCTTCAGGCTCTGCTCGACGATCTGGTCCATGTCGGACTTGCGCTTGGCCAGCCCATGGATGCGCGGGCCGTAGGCGACGTTCTCGTAGATCGACTTCGGGAACGGGTTGGGTTTCTGGAACACCATGCCGACGCGGGCGCGCAGTTCGACGACATCGATGTTCTTGTCGTAGATGTCGTCTTCATCGAGCGTGATCTTGCCGGTCACCCGCGCCGAATCGATGGTGTCGTTCATGCGGTTGAGGCAGCGCAGGAAGGTCGACTTGCCGCAGCCGGACGGGCCGATCAGCGCCGTCACCTGGTTCTGGCGGACGTCGAGATTGACGTCGAACAACGCCTGCTTCTCGCCGTAGAAGACGCCGACCTTGTCGCCGCGCATCTTGATGACTTCGTTCGACTTGGCGTTCATTTTGTCGCCCACTGCATTCTCAAGGGACTGTTCGGTCATGATGTTCATACCAAATTGCCTTTTTTCTACCAGCGCCGCTCGAACCGGCGCCGGAGCACGATCGCGGTGATGTTCATGGCCATGAGGAAGACGAGCAGGATGATGATGGCGCCGGACATGCGCTCGACAAAAGCGCGCTCAGCCTCGTTTGCCCACATATAGATCTGAACCGGCAGCGCGGTCGCCGGATCGAAAGGCGTCGTCGGATAATCGGCGACGAAAGCGACCATGCCGATCAAGAGCAGCGGTGCTGTCTCGCCGAGCGCACGCGCCAGGCCGATGATGGTGCCGGTAAGGATGCCTGGGGCGGCAAGCGGCAGGATGTGATGGAACACCATCTGCATCTTGGAGGCGCCGAGACCTAGGGCCGCCGAGCGGATCGACGGCGGCACCGCGGCGAGGGCGGCGCGCGTGGCGATGATTATGGTCGGCAATGTCATCAAGGTCAGCACCAGGCCGCCGACGAAGGAAGCCGAGCGCGGCATGCCGAGGAAGTTGATGAACACGGCAAGGCCAAGCAGACCGAAGACGATCGACGGCACAGCCGCCAGATTGTTGATGTTGACTTCGATCAGGTCGGTGAAGCGGTTCTTCTTGGCGAACTCCTCCAGATAGATGGAGGCGGCGACGCCGATCGGCAGCGCCAGCAAAAGCACGATCACCATCATGTAGAACGAACCGATGATGGCCACGCCCATGCCCGACGTTTCGGGCCGGCTGGAGGCGCCATAGCTGAACAGGCCGGTGTTGAAATGCTCGGCCATCGCGCCATCGGCTTTGAGCTTGTTCATCCAGTCGATCTGCTGGTTGGATACCTTGCGGCGCGCTTCATCGACGCCGAGGTCGATCTGGCCCTTGAAGGCCGAGTCGAGATTGGCGGCGGCCAGGATGTCGACGTCACGCGTCGTGCCGATCACCGACGGATCGGCGGAGACGATGTCGCGCAGCTGGACGCGGGCGCCTTCCGACAGGAAGCCCTTGAGCTTCAGCATCATCGGCTTGTTGGCCGGATCGATGCCGAGCTTGGCCACCAGCGCGTTTTCGGCGAGCTTGGGATAGTTCGCCTTGATCAGCACGGTAGGGTCGGTCGCGCGCTTGCCGGAGGGATCGATCACCTTCTCGTCGAAGGTGACCGGCAGCGTCACCGTCGTCTGCCAGAAGGCGGTGTAGCCTTTCGAGACGATGGTGATCAACATGATGGCCAGGAACGCCAGGCCCACCGAGATCGCAATCACGCCATAGATGCGGAACCGGCGTTCGGCGGCGTAGCGCGCCTTCAGCCCGATGTCGCGGCGCGGACGCGCGACGGCACCCGCCATCGTGTCCAGGGGGATGTCGGTCATTCGTACTGCTCCCGGTACTTGCGCACGATGTAGAGGGCGACGATGTTCATCACCAGCGTCAGCGCGAACAGCGTCAGGCCGAGCGCGAAGGCGACCAGCGTCTGCGGCGAGTTGAACTCGAGGTCGCCGGTCAGCTGGTTGACAATCTTGACGGTGATGGTCGTCATCGCCTCGAACGGATTGGCCGTCAGATTGGCGGCGACGCCCGCCGCCAGCACGACGATCATCGTCTCGCCGATGGCGCGCGAGGCCGTCAACAGGATGGCGCCGACGATGCCGGGCAGTGCCGCCGGCAGGATCACCCGCTTGATCGTCTCGGAGCGCGTGGCACCGAGGCCGAGCGAGCCGTCACGCATTGCGCGCGGCACCGCGGTGATGATGTCGTCGGACAAAGAGGACACGACCGGGATCAGCATGACGCCCATCACCAGGCCGGCGGTGAAGATGCTCTGGCCCTGGATGAAGGGAGAGCCGCCGGTGAGGGCTGCCGAGAGGTCGCGCAGGAACGGTCCGAGCGTGACCACGGCGAAGATGCCGTAGACGATGGTCGGGATGCCGGCCAGCAGTTCAAGCGCGGGCTTGACCACCGACCGGACGCTGCGCGAGGCGTATTCGGACATGTAGACCGCCGACATCAGCCCGACCGGCACTGCGACCAGAAGCGCAACGGCGGCGATGTAGAGCGTGCCGGCGAGTAGCGGGATCAGGCCGAACTGACCCTGGCTGCCGCCGGAACCGGCGGCGGCGAAACGCGGATCCCACACCGTGCCGAAGAAGAAGCTCATCGGCGATACGCTTTCGAAGAAGGTGATTGTCTGGAACAGCATCGACAGCACGATGCCGACCGTGGTCAGGATGGCGATGGTCGAGGCCGCAAGCAGCCCCCACAGCATCAGCTTCTCGACATTGTTGCGCGCCCTGGCGCGCGGCGCGATCTGCCTCAGCGCATAGAAGGCGCCGGCGACCGACAGCGCGAAGGTCAGCACGGCGCCGAACAGGCCGAGCCGGTCCTGGACCTGGTTCGCCTCGACCGCGATCGGGATCATATAGTCCTGTGTGTCGCTGGCCAGTGCCACGCCCTTGGCGGCGAGCAGCGGCTGCAATTCGGCGAAAGTAGCGGGAAGTGCGGTATCGCCATCGAGCCGGCGCAGGCCCTTGGCCAGGCTCTTCACCAGGCTGGCGTCGAGCGCTTCGCTGGCCACCTTTGTGTCGGCGGTGCGCTCGGGCAAAGCGGCATGGATGTGCCGGTCGAGATAGAAGGAAGAGCCGATATCCCAGACGGCGAGCAGCAGGACGGCAGGCAGGACCGCGAGCAGAAAGGCCCACCAGCCATGATAATGCGCGCGCGAATGCGGCTTGACCTTGCCGGTATCCTGCGCCGCTGCGCGCTGGCGGCCGATCACAAAAGCGACCACGCCTATGGCGATGACTATGGCGAGTACGAGCAAGGACGACATCACCCACCCCAGGGAAAATTCAGATCGCCGCCACCGTTGCGGCAAGCGGCGAAATCAGGGCGCGGATTTGGTCCGCGCCCTGATCCGGTCGGTTGATTACATCGTCTTTCCGGCGGCGAAGGCGTCGCGCTGGCCCTGACGTTCGGCGTCGGGAGCGGAAACCAGGCCGTACTGGGCGAGCGGGCTTTCCGGGCCGATCATCTGGTCATCAAGGAAGAACTCGACATATTCCTTTAGGCCGGGAACGACGCCCAGATGCGCCTTCTTGACGTAGAAGAACAACGGCCGCGACACGGGGTACGTGCCATCGGCGATGGTCTGCGTCGAAGGCACGATGCCTTCGACGGTGGCGACCTTCAGCTTGTCGGCATTGTTCTCGTAGAAGGCGAGGCCGAACACGCCAACGCCGCTCTTGTTGGAGTCGATGCGGGCCAGCGTCTCGGTGTAGTCGCCGTCAATGTCGACAGCCTTGCCGTCCTTGCGGATGGCGATGCAGGTCTTGCCGATTTCCTTGTCGTCGGCGATGCCGGCAGCCTTCAAAGCGGCCTTGTCGCAGCCGGCGTCGAGCAGCTTGGTCTCGAACACTTCACGGGTGCCGTGCTTCTCACCCGGGATATAGGCGGCGATATCCCAGTCGGGCAGCTTCGGATTGACCTGGTTCCACTTGGTGTTCGGGTTGTCGACCAGCTTGCCGTCGACCACCAGCTTGGCGGCGAGCGCCTTGTAGATGTCGGCGGGAACCAGCGCCCAGTCCGGACCCTTGATGTCGGTGGCAAAGACGATGCCGTCATAGCCGATGCGGACTTCCTGGACGTCCTTGACGCCGGCGTCGGCGCAGGACTTCAGCTCGTCCTTCTTGATCGGGCGCGAGGAGTCGGCGATATCGATCGTGTCTTCGCCGACGCCCTTGCAGAACTCCTTGATGCCGGCGCCGCTGCCGCCGGACTCGACCACCGGGGTCTTGAAGTTGGTGAAGGTTTCGCCGAACTGCTCGGCGACGATCTTGGCGTAAGGCAGCACGGTCGACGAACCGGCGACCTGGATCTGGTCACGCGCAGCGGCGACACCGGACGATGCGGCGAACGCTACCGCCACGGCCGATGCCGTAACGAGGAATTTCTTCATGTGGCCTGCTCCTGTTCGGAAGATGGTCTCTTGGCGCCCTCTTCAAACCGGCGCCCGCTGAGGCCAATAGCCTTCGATTATTACAGTCGCATGACAGTTTCGTGTCAGCCCGGTAACGTCGCACAGACGTCTTGTGGGCCGCACCCTTTAAGCCGGTTTGTGGGAATGGAAGTTGCCGCTGGAATCAGACGCTTGCGCAATTCGTGCTGGCATCAAGTCCCGGCACACCGCAGGCCGCGATGCCGAGAAAGAAAAACCGGACGGGAGCGCGTTGCCCGTGACCAGAGCGAATCTTGGCCGAGCCATCGCCAAAAACAGGTCCGTTGGGGTAGATTCGACGCTGTTTCTTGTCGGCGGTCGCTTGCTCCCGCCCGTAACTGAATGAGCGGTTTCGTTGCGACCATTGTCCTGACTGGGCGCCAGCTTTGATATGGTGCGATCGCACCATATCCTTGGCTGTTGCGGCGCGGCCGAATCCCGGCGGCGCCGCAGGTTGCTATCCAGCGTCTCGTTGGGCTTCGCCTGATATGCCGACCCAGCGCTCGACCTTTTCGAGCAGCGCCCTGGGGCTGATCGGCTTGGGCAGATAGTCGTCCATGCCGGCTTCCAGGCAGCGCTCACGGTCGCCCTTCAAGGCATGCGCGGTGACGCCGACGATCGGGATATGCATACCCGTATGTTCTTCCAGCCGGCGAATTGCGGCGGTGGCCTCGAGCCCGTTCATCTCCGGCATCGAGACGTCCATCAGGATCATGCGCGGATTAAGCCGGCCGAAGGCGTCGAGCGCCTTGCGGCCGTTGCCGACGATTTCGAAACTGTAGCCGGTTTCGCCGATTATCTGGGTGAACACCATCTGGTTCACCTCATTGTCCTCGGCAACGAGAATGTCGAGCCGGCGTTCATCCCCGGCGGCCCGGGCGCGGGCACGAACCGGCGGCGGTTGCAGCAAGGCGCGTTCCGATGCAGCGAGCGGCGGCTTTGCCGGCGACGGTTCGTTCCTGCCGCCGCCGGAACCGCTGCTTGCCGCCGGCAGCACACGGCCGTCCGTGATATTGTGATGGTGCCGCTGGATGGTGGCGACCAGCGTTTCCAGAAGCACCGAGGAACGCGCCGGCTTGATCAGCTGGGCGTCGATGCCGAGATCGCGATAGCTGGTGTTGGCGAGCGACTGGTCGACCGAGGTCAGCATGATGATCGGCGTGTCGGCCAGCCCTGCGGTGTTGCGCACGACGCGCGCCATTTCGGCGCCGCTCATCCCCGGCATCTGATAATCGAGCACGACGCAGTCGACCGGCACGCCGTAGGCAGCCGCGGCGACCAGCACCTTGAGCCCTTCGGGTCCGCTTTCGGCGGCGCAGGAATCGAAGGTCCATGACGCCATCTGCTCGCTCAGGATCGATCGGTTGACGGCATTGTCGTCGACGATCAGCACCCGTGAGCCGGTCACGTCGACCGGCATGATCCGCCGTCCGGTCTGTTCCTCGGCCCTGGGCAATGTCACGGTGAACCAGAAGGTCGAGCCCTTGCCTTCGGCGCTCTCGACACCGATCTCGCCGCCCATCAACTCGACCAGCCGCGAGGTGATGGCGAGCCCGAGCCCTGTGCCTTCGTGGCGTCTGGTCGACGAGGTGTCGGCCTGACTGAATTTTTCGAAGACGAGCTTTAATTTCTGCTGCGGAATGCCGATGCCGGTGTCGGTGACCGAAACGGTAAGCTTTGTCCCCGTCGGCCCCCTTTGTCCGGTCACGTCGACCAGCACGTGGCCTTCGTCGGTAAACTTCACCGCGTTGCCGACCAGATTGGTGACGATCTGCCTGACGCGACCGACATCGCCGACGAACAGGCTTTCCAGGCCCGGCTCGACGCGCACGATGAGCTCGAGGTCCTTCTCCTTGGCGCGCGTCGATATCAGCGTCGCCACATCCTCGATCGCTTCGGGCAGGTTGAAGGGCGCAGGGTCGAGCACCAGCTGTCCGGCATCGATCTTGGAGAAGTCCAGTATGTCGTTGATGATGGTCAAGAGCGCGTTACCCGACTTGACGATGATATCGGTGAACGTCTTCTGCTTGGGATCGAGGTCGGATTTGGCCAGCAACTCGGCCATGCCGAGTACGCCGTTCATCGGCGTGCGGATCTCGTGGCTCATATTGGCCAGGAATTCCGACTTGGCGCGGTCGGCCAGCACGGCGCGCTGGCGCGCCTCGCGCAGTTCGGCCTCGCGCAGCTTCAGTTCGGTGATGTCGGTGGTCGACCCAATCAGATAGAGCGAACCGTCGGACGCGATCATCGCGCCCTTGCGGGCGAACTGGTGGCGCACGCTGCCGTCGGCAAGCGTCACCGTTTCCTCGATCTCCTGTGTATCGCCTGTGCGCAGCACGGCGAGATCGCTGTTGACGAAGGCTTCGCCGTCTTCGCCGAAAATCTCGATGTCCGTCTTGCCGATCGCGTCTTCCCTGCGGAGGCCGGTGAGGTCGCACCAGCCCTTGTTGACGTAGAACTGCCTGAGGTCGGAGCGCTTGGCGTAGATCGACACCGGCACGTTGTCGATGAGATTGCGGAACACCTCGTTCTCGCGCATGCTCTCTTCCAGCGCCTGCTCGCGCGCCTTGACGTCGGTGATGTCGGTGCTGGAGCCGACAAGGTGCACCGACCCATCGAGCGCCACCAGCCGGCTCTTGCGCGTCATCAATTGCCGCACCGTGCCGTCGCGATGGGTAACGGGCTCCTCGATCTCGCGGCCGCGGCCGGTGACGACGACCTCGGTGTCGTCATGGGTGTAGGTTTCGGCGTCGTCGATGCCGAAAAGCTGGAGATCGGTCCGGCCGATGACTTCCTCCTTGGGGATGCCGGTCAGCGCGCACCAGGCCTTGTTGACGAATTCCATGCTCAGATCCTGCGCCTTGATGAAGGCGGCGACCGGCAGTTCGTCCATGACGTGGCGGAACAGGTCGATCTGGCGCATGCTTTCCTGCAGCGCCTTTTCGCGGCTCTTGATCTCCGAGATGTCGACGCGCACGCCGATGAAGGTGCCGTCCTCGGTGCGCATATCGTAGACCTGATACCAGCGGCCGTCCGCATTGAGGCGCTCATAGGACGAGTTGGGCAGGCGATAGCGGGCGAGGATGGCATTGAGCCAGACATCGGGGTCGCCTTCATAGAGCCTATCGATTTCTCGATCGCCGCTCGATCGGAAATAGCCGACCGAATGTCCGAGTTCCAGGGCCTCGCGGAAGCTGCGGCCGGGCTGCCATGCCGGTTTCAGCTCCGGCAGCGTGTCCTGCAGCTTGCGGTTTGCAAAGACGAACTTGTCGTCGCGGTCATAGATGATGACGGCCGCCGGCAGCGACTCCAGCACCGTGGTGAGGTTCTTGCGGGCGTCCTCGGCTTCGGTCTCGCGGCGCTTCATGTCGGAGATGTCGAACAGGAAACCGGCGACATAGTTGCGGCCGCTGGGCATGCCGACGCGGTTCTTGCGCACGATGCGCGAGCGGCTGGCGCCCTCGGCGTCGAAAGTCTCCTCGACCTCGTAGGGCGTGCCGGTCGCCAGCACGGCGCGTTCGCTGTCTTCGAATTGCGCGGCGTCCTTTTGCTTGAGGAAGTCGCCGCCGGGCCTGCCCAGCATCGCTTGCGGGCTCTGTCCGAACAGTGCCGAAAACGCCTCATTGACGAAGACGAAACGCAGATTGTCGTCCTTGACGAAGATCGGGTCCTTGACGCCGTTGATCACCGCCTCGGCCAGCCGCGATTTCTCCAGCGCTTGGGCGAGTTCAGCCTCGCGATCCTTCATGTTGGTGACGTCGACATAGGAGATCAGCCTTTTGCCGCCGGCGAGCGGCGCCAGCGAGGCAATCAGCGTACGGCCGTCATTGCGTGGCAGTTGCCTGGAGCCCACCAGGCCGGCCGAGATTTCTGCTTCGCGCTCGGCGATGTGGCCCTGCCATTCGGCATCGTCAGCACCGTAAGGGTCCATATCGCGGCTGGCCTGCATCAGTTCGCGGAAGCCGCAGCCGATGCCGGCGCGTCGGGGATCGATTTCCCAGAAATCATAGAAGGCGCGGTTGATCACCTCCGCGCGCATCTCCGCATCGAGGACGAGCACGCCGATCGGCATCTGGTCGACCATCGTGCGAAGATTGGCGAAGGTCTCCGTAATTTTGGCGTTGGCACTCTCGATCTCGGCGTCGCGACGCTTGAGCTCGGAGACGTCGTAGTAGGTCAACAGCCGCTTGCCGCCGGACAACGCCGTCACGGAGAACATCATCGTCCTGCCATTGGCATGGAGAAATTCGCGTGGCGCAACCGAGCCGGCGCTGATCTCCTCGATGCGGGTGGCTAGGTAGTGCTGCCACTGCTGTTCATCGAGATCGCCGTAGATGCCGTTGCGGCGGTTGAGTTCCATCAACAGACTGAACGGCGCGCCGACAGTGACGGCGCCATCGGGAATCCTGGAGAGCTCGCGATAGGCCTTGTTGACGATGAGTGTGCCGAGCTTTTCGTCAAGCAGCACGACGCCCATATGCATGGCATCCATCGTCCGCTCGAGATCGGCGAGGTGCTGCGTGGCCTCGCCGGCCGGCGGATCGCTCTCCTCCTCCCGCAGTTCGTCCAGCGCACCGGCCAGTGCCGTGACGTTGCGGCCGATGCCGCGATAGCCGATGAATTCGCCTTCGCCGTCGAACCGCGGGGAACCGGTGATCGAAACCCAGCGGCAGCCGGGACGGCCGCCCTTCAACTCATAAACAAAGTCGCGAAACGGCCGATGCGCCTGCAGATCCTCCAGATGCGCGGCGGCGTGTCGATTGCCGTGCACCATCTGCTTGAGGAAATCGAAGCGGAAACGGCCAAGAATGCTGGCCGGATCGATGCCGGTGGCGGCCTGGTAGTTCTCCGAAAGCCAGGAAAAGCGCAGCTCGGCGTCGGTCTCCCAGACCCAGTCGGCGCCGGCCCCGACCAGTTCGCGCAGCGCTTCGGGCGAAACCCCGACGGACGTATCCTGGCCGTTCACCACCCCTTTTCGGGAACCGCGTCCGCCGCGTGTTCCAACAGTCCCGTCAGCCATCCCGTTCCCACCCCGAAAGCCAAGGCCGAACCCCCTCAGCGGTTCGCCGGCGGAATGTGCCCGAGAAGCATTAATGATCCGCTAACCATAACCATCCAGACTGCGGCCAGAGCCACATTGCCCTGCGGTATTCCGCCGGTTGTCGGCGGAACCCCGGCCGGGCTATAAGTCGGCGGGGGTGTTGCTGATGACCGGTTGGATCGTGCCTTGTTTCCTGTGCCTGGCGCTGCTTGCGGGCAGCGGCTGCGCACGCAGCTATGACGGCACGGTGGTGATCCCGAAGCCGCTCGATATCAGGCGGGTCTGGGATCGCGATCCGTCGCAGACTGAGGCCAGCCGGATGCAGGCGGCAGCCGGTGTGTTTCCGACGCCGCCGCCGCAGGAGCCCTACCGGCCCGCGGCACGCAGGCACACAACACAAATAGCTGCGCCAAGGCGGCACGTCAGGTCCAGCCCGCCCAGCATGGCTTCCGAACCGGCCAATCCGCTCACCTGCAAGAATGTCAGCGAACCCGGCAAACGCTACAGGATGGTTTGCGAATAGCTGGTACTAGAGCAATTCCAGGAAAAGTGTGAAACGGTTTTCCGTCCGGAATTGCGTAAAACAAAGACATAGAGCGGTTCGCCGTTTCGGTGAAACGCTCTAGGCGCAGGTTACTCCGCCGGGAAGAAAGCCGGCCCGACCACCCTGACCGGCCGCGAGCCGGCCAATGGCTCGGCCGACTGTCGCTGGGCGGCGCCCCTGGCCTCTGCAGCGTCTGCGCCAGGCTGGGGAAGTTGCGCCACGGTGCCAAGATCCGGCTTCGCTGACGGCAAAGGAATGATCGCGTTGGCCATATTGGCTGGCGTCACCGTGCGCGCTCTCAGCTCGGCAACGCGCCGGTGATAGCGCTTGAGGTCGCAGGCCCTGAAGTTCGCATCATTGCGATATTTGAAGGCCGTCGGCAGGTCCTTGTAGGATGTGCGCGTATTGAGCGCGACCATCTCTTCGGTTTCAAGGCTTGGATCACTGAGCGTGTACAGGTCGACGCCGGCATCGTCGCAGATGTAGCGGCACTGATCGACCATCTCCTTGACATCGCCGCCTTGCACGAACTGCGATTTCGGCGCCGGGAAGAAATAGCCGTCCGAGAGACGAACGCAAAACAGCATCGAATTGCTGCCGATCAGGGCGCCAGCCGGACGCTGTCTTTGTTGCTCGGCGGCGGGCGTGCAGCCGAGCGCGACGAGCCTGGCCTGCAGTCCGGACGCATCCCGGCGCGAAATCGCGGCGCCGCGATCTGGCGTTGCACCTGTGTGCGGCTTTTGGCGAGGTCGGCGCAAGCATTGAAGAAGCCCCCCACCGCACTTTGCGCCGTGCACCGGCGTTGCCTCTCCAGCCCCTGGATCGCCGCTAGCTGGCGACGTAGCTGCGCAAGCTCGGAGCTGATCCCGCCGCTGCGGCCGGACGGTGCCAGCTGGCTCCTGAGCGCGGCGCATGGATCGGCAAGGGAAGCCGAAATGCCGAGGACGCTTGCCGCTACCGACACCAGTGCAAAGGTCACGACAAGCCACAAATGCATCATCGGCGACACCTGGTCCTTGTACCCCTGTGGAGCCGATCGCCGGCCCAGCCGATTGAGCCTCAATGCGTGAGGCAAGTCTAATTGAAGAGACGCCAAGAACCGCCAGGTATTTTATGCCGAGTGTATTATGCCGGTTCCTGTAAATTCGCTATTACACTTTTGTTTCAAGATTGAGACGTAGCCAGGCTCCGGCGAGCCCAGGCCGCCGCAATCATCGATCCCGCGTTATCGGCCCTTGCGGATGAAACCTTTCTCCGGTGTCTCGCGTTGTGTCGGGCAAAGGAGACCGAAGATGTCTATTCACTTCACTGTCTCTGGCCTGACCAGGAACCTGTTCCACTCGCTGGGGCTGGACCATGAGCGGGCGCCGAGAGCGCTCGATCCCGAACAGAGCCTGTTGCTGGAATGCTATCTCGCCGGACAGATTCCGGAATCCGCCTGGGCCGACTACGTCTTCGAGACGCCGGAACTGCAACGGCATGTCGATATCAGACGCCCGCACAACTGATCAGAGCAACTTCAGGAAAAGTGTGAGTCGTTTTTCCGGGAAAAGCGCGTAGCGCTTTCCCCTGGGAATTGCGTCAAGACAACGAGAGAGGGGGTCGCCGTTTCTGTGAAACGGTGAAACGCTCGCCCGCTCGCCTACTGCTTGGGCGAAGCGAATTGCACGGTGAAGACATTGCCCGCGACGCCTTGCGCCAGCGTCGGCGAGAAGCTCAACGGCAGGCACTTTTGCAGGGCAGTGGTTGCGGCGTCGACGAACGACTTCCTGGTATCCGCATCGCCATCGACCTTGATCGCCGTCGGCCGCGGCGGACCGATCAGCGTGCCGTCGCGCTTGAAGCTGAAGCTCAAGGTGACGCTGGCATTTCCAGCACCCGCCGGCGGCGTCCAGCACGCCTGGATGGCATCGCCGACCTCCGCCATCGTGTCGAGCGGCGCGGCATTGCACGGGTAGCCTCCGACCAACACAACACCGGCAATCGCAAACACTCTCGCTACGCCCTTCATCGCAAAGCTCCTCGTGTGTCGTCCGCCGACCATGATGGTAGGGTCGAAGCAGACTGTGGCAATATGCCTGATGTCAGACTTTACGGCATGAGACGCGCCTGATGGCGCATCGGCGAAAAGCAAAAGGCCGGCATTGCGCCGACCTTTCCCTTCACCCTTGCGCCAGTACATCCGTGGTCGCGCGGTGCCTTCAATAGACAGCGTTCTGGTTAATGAATCCTTAGCTTACGCGCTGGCCTGCGACTTCACATAGGCGATGTAGCCGCGCACGTCGCCGGCCGGCTCGGCATAGGCCTTGCCGAGTTTCTTCTCCATCGCCGCGACATACTCCTTGGTCCATTTTGGCAGCGCATAGTCGATGACGGCCAGGAACTCCAGCGTCGATGCCAGGCGTATGTCGGCGATCGACGGGTGCTTGCCGCCGATGAACGGCTTGCCGTCCCTGAAGAAGGAGTGAAACACCTCCAGCGGCTCGGCAATCGCCGCCATGGCGGCCTTCTGCGCCTCGGACTTCTTCTCCGGATGAGCGTCGCTATGGCCGACCTCGCCGGCATAGTGCGGGAAACCCAGCGCCGGATAGGTGGCGCGCGCCACATACGGGTAGAGCGTGCCGATCAGGTAGAACATGGCGCTGTCGACCATCGCCCGCTTGGCCGGTGCCTTGGGATAGAATTTCTCCAGCCCGTGCTTGTTGGCGAGATACTGCATGATGGCACAGCTCTCCCACAGCACGCCGCGCGGCAGCCCCTTGTCCTCGATCATCGGCGTCAGATGCGCCGGATTGCGCGCCATATATTCCGGCGACCGCGTGTGGCCCCAGGCGTCGGTCTCGGCGGCGTCGAACCCGGCTGCACGGGCAAACACCCGAACGGTCATGTTGTTGACGCTTGGCTTCAGCATCGAGAGCTTCAGCGCCGGTTTTTTCGCCGCCTTGGCCTTCGGCGCGGATTTCTTGGCAGCCGGCCTCGTCGCGGTTTTGGCGGCCGGCTTTGCGGCTGCCTTCGGCGCGGCCTTTACGGCCGCTTTTGCCGCCGGCTTCACTGCCTCTTTTACTGCTGGCTTGGCCGCTGGTTTGCCAGCGCTCTTAACTGTCTTTGCCATTGTGGTCCTCCCCTTTTGCTGGCCGTCAGTATGGATTCTTCGGCGTCCGGTCGTCTGACAAGGTCGCGCGCGACCATTCGACCAGCGTCTGGATTGCGTCGGCAAGGTGCACTTCGGCGATGTTGTAGTCGCCGCGCACAACGCGCAGCTTGTGCGCCTGCATCAGCACATCGGCGTGGGTGAAGCCGGCCGGCGGCTCGAAGCGGTAGGACGCCAGCTCGATCAACAGGCCGAGCGGATCCTCGAAATAGATCGAATCCATGAAGCCGCGATCCTTGACGCCGCTGTGCTTGATGGCGCGTTCGTCGAGCCGGGCGACCGCCTGCAGGAAAGTGACGCGCGACACCGAGAACGCAATATGATGGACGCAGCCCGGTTCGGTGGGCGTGCGCCGCTTGACCGGCGTGCGGCTCTCGTCGGTGAAGACGGTGATCAACCTGCCGTCGCCGGGATCGAAATAGAGATGGCTTTCGCTTGGCTTGTCGAGATTGGGTTGCTCGAAAATGAACGGCATGCCGAGCACGCCCTCCCAGAAATCGATCGAGGTCTGGCGGCCGGCGCCGACGAGGGTGATGTGATGGACGCCCTGCGACTGCAGTTTCTGCATCGGTCTCCTCCTCGCCGACCCTCGCCTATGTTCCCCGGCGTCTTGCGCGCCGCAACGCCCTTTGGCGAGGCTTCGTACATGATGCTAGTGCAATTGGCCGCGCCGCGCCAGAAGCTCGCGGAAACTGCCGGCGCTGGATGGTGAACGGGGCTTGAGTTGCATGACCTGAGGCTATGCAACAGCTCTGAGCTCGGCTTCCGCCAGCGTACCCAGGCCCGCGCATTCGGCGCATGCCATCGTCTGCCCGGGACAGCCGGCCCGATGCGTGCCTTGCGGGCAGCAATGCCCTTTCGACTCGCGCCATTTCAAGCAATCGAAAACCTGCCCGCTGCCGTGACAGCACGGGCATATCATTATTGCCGAATTCATGCCTGCTATGCCCAACCAAATCCGCGTTGCCGCAGATGCTACCCCCGCACCGCAAGTAACAGAGATCGCTACGCTTTCAAGCGTCGCGGCCTGACTTAAATTGGGTGTATTCGGGTACGCGGACTTGCCGAATTTCGCTGATGCCGCCGACCTCGCGGTCACGCGCGATCCGCGCGGCTGCTGCCCGAAATTTTCGATGATGCGGAAGGAAAGTCGTTGCTTGGTACGCCCAAGGGGAATCGAACCCCTGTTCCCGCCGTGAGAGGGCGGTGTCCTGACCGCTAGACGATGGGCGCGTTCAAGAACCGGCGATATAGGCTGACGGTTTGGAAAAAGCAACTGGGCTTCGAACGGCCGGACCGCTTCTGTGCAATCTCGGTTTGCGGACTTAGCGTTTCGGCTCGATCAGGTCCCACAGATTGCCGTAGAGATCGGCGAAAACCGCCACGGTGCCGTACGGCTCATGGCGTGGCGTTTCATGGAAATCGACGCCGTTTTCCAGCATGGTCGCATGGTCACTGTCAAAATCATCGGTTTCGAGAAACAAAACCACGCGGCCTCCGGTCTGGTCGCCGACGCGGCTCTTCTGCACATCGTCCAACGCTTCCGCCAGAAGCAGCCGGGGCCCTTGCCCGACCGCCGGCGTTACCGTCACCCAGCGCTTGCCGTCGCCGAGCTCGATGTCGTCGCAGAGGACAAAGCCAAGCTTGCCGACATACCAGGCGATCGCCTCGTCATAGTCGGGGACGACGAGCGTGATGGTTGCGATGCCGCGATGTTCGGCAAACCCGGTCATTGTTTCGGCCCGGCTATTTGTTGCGGATGGCGAAGCGGCCGATGATACGGCGCTCCGCGATGTCGTAGACAAAGACGGTGCGGCTGCCGTCGCTGAGCTCGGCGTCGATCGAAATGCGATTGCCCGACAGAGCCTGGCTGATCACCTTGGCTCCGACCGGGAGCACTATGTCGGCCGCGAGCGGCTCGCCGGGCGGAACTGGAATGTCGTTGGCGAGCGGCGGGTTCGCGGGCGGCGCTTTGCGCGATTTGTAGACAATGGCCGCGATCACCACCATAAGGGCCAGCAAAAGCAGGCCGAGATTGATGGCCATGAAACGGATGAGCCTGCCGCGCACCTTTTCGATCTCGGGATCGAGCGGCTTTTCTTCTTCATCGGCAACGGGCCGGGCCATGGCAGAACTTCCGGAACTTTTTTCGATGAGCGCTCATAGCGAAGAGACCCCTGAATTGATAGAGGCTGGACAATTCATAGAGGCGGCGCCGACCGTGCTCGAAGCCGGCGCGGAAGCGGCCGGCCAGCGCCTCGACCAGTGGCTGGCGAGCGCCCTCGGGCCTGACATGTCGCGCAGCCGGGTGCAGATGCTGATCCGGCAAGGTGCCGTTTCGATCGACGGCAAGCCGGTCGACGAGACCAAGCGCAAGATGAGTGCCGGCGAGCGCGTATCGGTCGTCATGCCCGAGCCGGAACCGGCCGAACCGCAAGGCGAGCCCATCGCGCTCGACGTGCTTTATGAGGACGACGAGCTGATCGTCATCAACAAGCCGGCCGGCCTCGTCGTCCATCCCGGCGCCGGCAACTGGACCGGCACGCTGGTCAATGCCCTGATCCACCACTGCGGCGACAGCCTTTCAGGGATTGGCGGCGTCAGGCGGCCGGGCATCGTCCATCGGCTGGACAAGGAAACCAGCGGCGTCATGGTGGTGGCTAAGACCGACCGCGCCCACAAGGCGCTGTCGGAGGCCTTTGCCGACCACGGCCGCACCGGCGACCTCGAACGTGCTTATTTGGCGCTGGTTTGGGGCATCCCTCCACGGCCGACCGGAACGGTCGACGCGCCGCTTGGCCGTGCCGCCGACCGCGTGCGCCGCGCCGTCGTGCCGGAAGGCCGTGACGATGCCCGCCACGCCGTGACCCATTTCACCGTCAAGGAGCGTTTCGGCGAGGGCCAGCAGGCGTTCGCCACCGCCAGCCTGGTCGAATGCCGGCTGGAAACCGGCCGCACCCACCAGATCCGCGTCCACATGGCTCATATCGGCCATCCCGTCATCGGTGACCCCGATTACGGCCAGGCCTTCCGCACCAAGGCCAACCGGCTGCCCGAACTGCTGAAGGGTCAGGTCAAGGCATTTTCCAGGCAAGCTTTGCATGCCTGGCTTCTTGCATTTCGGCACCCGGCTACCCATTTATCGATGAGGTTCGAGGCGCCGATACCGGGGGACATGGAGGAACTCGTCGGCGGCTTCCGCAAGCTCTGAACCAGCCAGCTAAAACCTGAGCGGCATTGTTCACTTCAGCGTGACACACTGTTTCGTGTTGAACAAATGCCTGTCTTTTCTGGTTTTGTTCCTATATAAATCAGTTGCCGCGGGCGAGCCTTTTGGTGCTCGCGTCACATGCCCGCCGCGTTTCGGGGGCATCACTCCAATAGAGAGGGGGCGCAATCATGGCCCAGTCACTACCTAGTATTGTTTCCGGCGAAGGCGGCCTCAGCCGCTACCTGGAAGAAATCCGCCGCTTTCCGATGCTTCAGCCGCAGGAAGAGTACATGCTCGCCAAGCGTTACGCCGAGCATGAAGACACCAGCGCTGCGCACAAGCTCGTCACCAGCCACCTTCGGCTTGTTGCCAAGATTGCCATGGGCTATCGCGGCTACGGCCTGCCGATCGGCGAAGTGATCTCGGAAGGCAATGTCGGCCTGATGCAGGCCGTCAAGAAATTCGAACCCGAGCGTGGCTTCCGCCTCGCGACCTACGCCATGTGGTGGATCAAGGCCTCGATCCAGGAGTACATCCTGCGCTCGTGGAGCCTGGTCAAGATGGGCACGACCGCCAATCAGAAGCGCCTGTTCTTCAACCTGCGCAAGGTGAAGGGCAAGATCCAGGCGCTGGACGATGGCGACCTCAAGCCCGACCAGATCACCGAGATCGCCACCAGGCTGAACGTGTCGGAAGCCGAAGTCGTGTCGATGAACCGCCGCCTGTCGGGCGACGCGTCGCTGAACGCGCCGATCCGCGCCAGCGAAGGTGAATCCGGCGAATGGCAGGACTGGCTGGTCGATGACCACGAAAGCCAGGAAGACATGCTGATCGAGCAGGACGAGCTGGAAAACCGCCGCGGCATGCTGTCGGGCGCTCTGGCCGTGCTCAACGATCGTGAGCGGCGCATCTTCGAGGCCCGCCGCCTCGCCGAGGAGCCACTGACGCTGGAAGAGCTGTCTTCCGAGTTCGACATCAGCCGCGAGCGCGTGCGCCAGATCGAGGTGCGCGCCTTCGAGAAGGTGCAGGACGCGGTCAAGGCCGCCGCCAAGCGCCAGATGCAGGCGCTGCGCACGATCGAGGCGCAGCCGGCGGCGTAAAGCCGGGTTCGGCTAAGGAACAGAAGGCGGCGTCGGGAAACCGGCGCCGCCTTTTTTATGTCTTACGCTTACGCTGGCGATTGGCGAAAGCATTCTTGACATCCAATCTCCCCCCTTGCGGGGGAGATCGGCAGCTTCGCCAACTGCCCTCTCAAAGCCCATCCAGCGGAAACTTCAGATACCGCCTTCCATTGGCCTCCGGTTCCGGCAGCCGTCCACCATTCATGTTGACCTGCAGCGCATGCAGGATCAGCCGCGGCATCGGCAGTGTCTTGTCGCGCGCTTCGCGCAAGTCGACGAACTCGGCTTCGCTGCGCGCCGCAAGGAGGTGGATATTCTTTGCCCTCTGCTCGGCGACCGTGCTCTCCCAGCACGGCTCGCGGCCGCCGGCCTGATAGTCGTGGCCGACAAACACCCGCGTTTCGTCCGGCAGCGCCAGAACGCCCTCAATCGAATGCCACAGCCGCGCGGCACTGCCGCCGGGAAAATCCGTCCTTGCCGAGCCGCTGTCGGGCATGAACAGCGTGTCGTGGACGAAGGCTGCGTCGCCAATGACATAGGTGATCGAGGCCAGCGTGTGGCCGGGCGAGAACAGCACCTTGACCGGAAGGTTGCCGATCATGAACGTTTCGCCTTCCCCAAACAGCCGGTCCCACTGCGAGCCGTCTGCGGGGAAATCCGGCCAGTTGTAGATCGCCTTCCACAGCGCCTGGACTTCGATGATCCTGTCGCCGATCGCCGTCGGCGCGCCGGTCTTTTCCCGGAGATAGTGCGCCGCCGAGAAATGATCGGCATGCGGATGGGTGTCCAGGATCCACTCGAGCTCCAGCCCGTTTTCGCGGATAAAATCCAGCAAGGCGTCGGCATTCTTCGTCGCCGTCGCGCCGGATTTTTCGTCGAAATCGAGGATCGGGTCGATGACGGCGCAGCGTCTTGTCACCGGGTCGGTGACGACATACTGGATGGCGCCGGTCGGCTTGTCGTAGAAGCCGGCGACCTCAGGTTTGGCCGAAGCGATGTCCAATGTCCGGCCCCCCTGCCCCTTGCCCGACAGGAACCGTTTTCTCCGTCGGGTTGAACAAGAGCATGGTCATCTGGCAAAGCGCGCCGGTCAAGCACGCCTTGCCACAAATAGGACTGAAGCCCCAAATAGCTCCGACGGAGAAAACCTAGGCTGACGGCTGCTTGGTCTTCCTGAGATAGGGCAGGATCGTCTCGAAAGCGCCAAAACGCTTGACCGCATCTTCGTTCGAAACCGCGGCGGTGATGATCACATCCTCGCCCTGCTTCCAGTTGGCCGGCGTCGCCACCTGGTGCTTGGCCGTCAGCTGCATGGAATCGACCGCGCGCAGGATCTCGTCGAAGTTGCGGCCCGTCGTCATTGGGTAAGTCAGCACCAGCTTGATCTTCTTGTCCGGCCCGATGACATAGACCGAGCGCACCGTGGCGTTGTCGGCCGGCGTACGGCCTTCCGACGTCTCGCCGGCGCCCGCCGGCAGCATGTCATAAAGCTTGGCCACCTTGAGGTCCTTGTCGCCGATCAGCGGGTAGTTCACCGTCTGGCCGGTCGCCGTCTTGATGTCGGCCTGCCACTTGTCGTGGCTCGCAACGGGATCGACGGAAATGCCGATGACCTTGACGTTGCGCTTCTTGAACTCGCCTTCGAGCCCCGCCATCGTGCCCAGCTCGGTGGTGCAGACCGGGGTGAAATTCTTCGGATGGCTGAACAGGATCGCCCAGCCGTCGCCGATCCAGTCATGAAACTTGATCGGCCCTTGCGTGGTCTCGGCGGTGAAGTCAGGCGCGATGTCGTTGATACGAAGGCTCATGGCATTATTTCCCCAGCAACAGATTTCGTCAGGAGCGGCCGTGGACGGCGTCAACGCTCCGGCATTCCCGCATCTTAGCGCAAAAATCGCGGCTGCAGGACAATAGGAAACTATTATTGGCGACGGAACGAGCACTTTCGTTCTACGGACCGACGTTGGGCCGACAATCTTTCGTTTGTGCGGGGAAGGCTCAGGCCTTGTTGACCGCCAGCGACGTGGCCAGGTCTTCCATGCGCTGGGCGAGCGCGCCGAGCGCACTGGTCAGCGCGGTGTCGTTCTTGTCGGCCTTGGTCAGCGCTTCGTCGCGCGTCTTGCGCAGCGTCTGCACTTCGGTCTCCATGCCCTTGACCCGCTTCTGCAGCTCCGAAAGCTCGTCCATCACCATGATACCGGCCATCACCGTCAGCCGCTGGTCGCCGATCTCGCCGAACGAATCCTTCAGATGCGAGACATAACGGTCGAACCGCTCGGCGAGGTCGATCAGGTGCTCTTCCTGACCCTCGTCGCAAGCCATGCGATACTGCTTGCCGTCGATGGAAACCGTGACCTGTGCCATGGCCTGCAGCTCCTACCTGTCCAGCACCGCGCGGATGGTTTCCATGGCGGTCACCAAGCGGCGCGACACTTCCTTGTTGGCATCTTCCAGCCGTTCGGCGCGGGCTTCGGAATTGTCGAGTTCCTGCGCCAGCCGTGAACGGTCGGCGTTCATGCGCTGCACCTCAGCCTCGGCTTCGGAATAGTCGCGCTCGTGCTCGAGCTTGGCCGCGACGGCGTTTTCCAGCCCCTCGATGGCCTTGCCCAGCCTGTGGATGACTTCCTTGAGTGTGGTTTCGCCGGTCATGGCCTTCGTCCTGTGCCCTGCCCATCACCGAATCGCTTCGCGTTCAGAACGCGTTAACAAGGAAACATTAGGCACCGGGTGAAGGCAACGTCAACAAAGCTCTCGCGACTGTCCCCCGCTAACGCTAATGTAGGTCGCCCCATAAGGTCTCAAAGCCATCACAAGACCGGCAAATGTGCAGCCGATTTGTTGACTAAAAGCCCGTGGCTGCTATGTGTCGCGCACTCTTTCCTGGGCTCTGCCAAGCCCGCAAATCCCCACCCCGGAGGTACCATGACGTCGCGTGAACAACATGACCGGATGGCCAATGCGATCCGTTTTCTCTCCATGGACGCCGTCGAGAAGTCCCAGTCCGGCCATCCCGGCCTGCCCATGGGCTGCGCCGACATCGCCACAGTGCTGTTCACCCGCTTCCTGAAATATGATCCGAAGAACCCCCATTGGCCGGACCGCGACCGCTTCATCCTGTCGGCCGGCCATGGTTCGATGCTGCTCTACTCGCTGCTGCATCTGACCGGTTACGAGGACATGACCCTCGACCAGATCAAGCATTTCCGCCAGCTGGGTTCCAAGACCGCCGGCCATCCCGAATACGGCCATGCCACCGGCATCGAGACGACGACCGGCCCGCTCGGCCAGGGTCTCGCCAATTCGGTCGGCTTCGCGCTCGGCGAGCGCATCATGAACGCCGCCTTCGGCAACGACCTCGTCGACCACTACACCTATGTGCTGGCCGGCGACGGCTGCCTGATGGAAGGGGTTTCGCAGGAAGCCATCGCGCTGGCCGGCCACCTCAAGCTCAACAAGCTGATCGTCTTCTGGGACAACAACAACATCTCGATCGACGGTCCGGTTTCGCTTGCCGACAACACCGACCAGGTCGCCCGCTTCCAGGCCTCGGGCTGGAACGCCAGCCACATTGACGGCACCGATCCCGAGGCAATCGCCTACGCCATCGAGGCCGCCCGCCATTCCGACAAGCCGACGATGATCGCCTGCAAGACGACCATCGGCTTCGGCGCCCCGACCAAGGCCGGCACCAACAAGGCGCACGGCTCGCCGCTCGGCGCCGACGAGATCGCCGGCGCGCGGAAATTCTTCAACTGGGACTCGCCGCCCTTCGAGATCCCGGCCGACATCCTCGACGCCTGGCGCACCGCCGGCAAGGCCGGCGCCAAGCCGCGCACCGACTGGGAGGGCCGGCTCGCCAAGGCCAAGCCCGAGATGAAGGCCGAGTTCGAGCGCCGCCTCGCCGGCAAGCTGCCGTCGAACTTCGATGCCGTCATTGCCGACTACAAGAAGAAGCTGTCGGCCGACAAGCCGAAGGTCGCCACCCGCAAATCGTCGGAAATGGCGCTGGAAGTCATCAACGGCGCCGTGCCCGAGACCATCGGCGGCTCTGCCGACCTGACGGGCTCCAACAACACCAAGACCAGCCAGACCAAGAACATCACGCCGGACGATTACGGCCAGCGCTATGTCCACTACGGCATCCGCGAGCATGGCATGGCGGCCGCCCTCAACGGCCTGACGCTGCATGGCGGCCTCATCGCCTATGGTGGCACCTTCATGTGCTTCTCCGACTATGCCCGTCCGTCGATGCGGCTGGCGTCGCTGATGGGCATCCGCTCGATCTTCGTCATGACCCATGATTCGATCGGTCTGGGCGAAGACGGCCCGACCCACCAGCCGGTCGAGCATCTGGCGGCGCTCCGCGCCATCCCCAACCACAATGTCTTCCGCCCGGCCGACGCGGTGGAAACCGCCGAATGCTGGCAGATTGCCATTGAATCGGAAAAGACCCCGTCCACCCTGGCGCTGACCCGCCAGAACCTGCCGACGGTGCGCACCGAGCACTCGGCCAGGAACCTCTCGAGCCAGGGCGCCTATGAGCTGGCCGCGGCGAGCGGCGAAGCGGCGGTGACGATCTTCGCCACCGGCTCCGAGGTCGAGATCGCTCTCGGCGCCCGAGACCTCCTGGAAAAGCACGGTCACCCGACCCGCGTCGTCTCGGTGCCTTGCTTCGAACTGTTCGACCAGCAGAGCGACGCCTATCGCAAGGAGACGATCGGCAACGCGCCGATCAAGATGGCGATCGAGGCCGGCATCCGCCAGGGCTGGGATCACCTGATCGGCTCCGACGGCATCTTCATCGGCATGACGGGCTTCGGCGCTTCCGGCACCATCGAGCAGCTCTACCCGCATTTCGGCATCACCGCCGAAGCCGCGGCCAAGGCAGCGGAAGCCCGCCTGCACGGCAAGTAAGATCAGGGTCAGTCCCGCGCACCTCCGAGGCGGATTCGCGGGGTGGACCAACCTAATCGATTTAAATTCGGCCTTCTGCGGCTGGATTCTTGTGCCATCCGCCGCTATGAAGCTGCGGACCCATCTGCCGCCTCCAGCTCCCAGGGAGAGTAAAATGACCGTCAGAGTTGCCATCAACGGATTTGGCCGCATCGGCCGCAACATCCTGCGCGCCATCCATGAATCCGGCCGCAAGGACATCGACGTCGTCGCCGTCAACGACCTCGGCCCGGTCGAGACCAACGCGCATCTGCTGCGCTATGACAGCGTGCACGGCCGCTTCCCGCATGAAGTGTCGGTCTCGGACGACCAGATCACCGTCGGCAAGGAGAGCTTCAAGGTCACCGCGATCAAGGACCCGGCGCAACTGCCGTGGAAGGAACTCGGCATCGACATCGCGCTCGAATGCACCGGCATCTTCACCGCCCGCGACAAGGCTGCCGCGCACTTGACCGCCGGCGCCAAGCGCGTCGTCGTCTCCGCGCCTGCCGAAGGTGCTGACCTCACCGTCGTCTACGGCATCAACCACGACAAGCTGAGCAAGGACCACATCGTCATCTCGAATGCGTCCTGCACCACCAACTGCCTGGCGCCGCTCGCCGCCGTGCTGCACGAGACCGTCGGCATCGAAAAGGGCATGATGACGACGATCCACTCCTACACCGGCGACCAGCCGACGCTGGACACCATGCACAAGGATCTCTACCGCGGCCGCGCAGCTGCCCTGTCGCAGATCCCGACCTCGACCGGTGCGGCCAAGGCGATCGGCCTGGTGCTGCCCGACCTCAAGGGCAAGCTCGACGGCATCTCGATCCGCGTGCCGACCCCTAACGTCTCGGTCGTCGACTTCAAGTTCATCGCCAAGCGCGCCACCACCGTGCAGGAGATCAACGAAGCGGTGATCGCCGCCTCCAACGGCAAGCTCAAGGGCATTCTCGGCGTCACCCATCATCCGAATGTGTCGATCGACTTCAACCACGATCCGCGCTCGTCGATCCTGGCGCTCGACCAGACCAAGGTCATGGACGGCAACTTCGTTTCGGTGCTGTCCTGGTACGACAATGAGTGGGGCTTCTCCAACCGCATGGCCGACACCTCGGTCGCCTTCGGCAAGACCATCGCCTGACCTGAAGGCATCGTCTTGCAGCTTCGAACGCCCGGCTTTGCCCGGGCGTTTTTCGTCAGCGCGCCGGGCAACGCGCGCCGAGCCGCCAAACGCCGGAAAATCAGCGGCATAAGGCAAAAAAGCCATCCTTGCGCCTTGCACCGGCCATGCCTTCGCCCCACTCTCCCGTGAATCGGTAGAAAGAGGAATTCGAGGGGCAAATCACGGATGGAGCATGCGATCTATCTCGTCACGCTGGTCGGCACAGCGCTAGTCGTCGCCGCAGCGTTCTCGAGCCTGATCGCCTTTCGCTTCGGCGCCCCTTTGCTGCTGCTCTTCCTCTGCATCGGCCTCGCCAGCGGCGTCGATGGTCTCGGTATCGAATTCGACAATGCGCGCGTGGCATATTTTGCCGGCTCACTGGCGCTGGCGGTCATCCTGTTCGATTCCGGTTTCGGCACGCCGCTCAACGCGCTGCGCCAGGCGGCCGGCCCGGCGCTGTCGCTGGCGACCTTCGGCGTAATCCTGACCACTGGCCTGTTCGGCGCCGCCGCCTATTACCTGCTCGACCTCAGCTGGCTGGAATCCTTCCTGCTTGGAGCTGCCGTCGCCTCGACCGATGCGGCTGCGGTGTTCTTCCTGCTGCGCGCCGGCGAAATCAATCTGCGCGAGCGCGTGCGCGCGACACTGGAAGTCGAATCCGGCACCAACGACCCGATCGCCATCTTCCTGACCATCACGCTGGTCGAGATCATCGCCGCCCACGCCAATCCCGAGACCCATGTGCTGGTCACCGACCTGATCCTGGGCTTCCTGCTCAATATGGGGCTCGGCGCCGTCGTCGGCGTGCTTGGCGGGCTCGGCATCGTGCGCCTCGTCGACCGGCTCAACCTCGACCATGGCCTGCTGCCGATCTTCGTGCTGACCCTGTCACTGATGGTGTTCGCCGCCGCCGGCGCCATTGGCGGCTCGGGCTTCCTGGCGGTCTATCTCGCCGGGCTGATTGCCGGCAACTCCGACATCCGCGCCGTCACCATCCTGAAGCGCTTCCAGGACGGCATGTCGTGGCTGGCACAGATCATCATGTTCCTGATCCTCGGCCTGTTCGCGACACCCTCGCAGTTTCCGGCGATCATGGTGCCGGCGGTGCTGCTCGGCCTGTTCCTGATGTTTGTCGCGCGCCCTGTCGCCGTCTGGCTCTGCCTGATCCCGTTCCGCCTGCCGCGTCCCGAGATCGCCTTCGTCTCCTGGGTCGGCCTGCGCGGCGCCGTGTCCATCCTGCTTGCCATCACCCCGCTGCTCGGCGGACTGGAGAACGGCCGCACCATCTTCAACGTCGCCTTCATCATCGTTCTGGTATCGCTGGTGGTGCAGGGCTGGTCGGTCGGTCCGCTGGCGCGCCGGCTCGGCCTGATCGTGCCGGCGAGACTCGGGCCGCTCGACAAGGTCGAACTCGAACTGCCGGGCTCCGCCCACCACGAACTGCTCGCCTACCGTGTTGCGCCCGGCAGCCCGGTGGCGCGCGGCGAGCGTATCCCGCGCTGGGCACGGCCCTCGTTGGTGCTGCGCGACGGCCGCTCGATGCGTTTCCAGGACATGGGCCGGCTCGCGGCCGGCGACCAGGTTTACATCTTCGTGCCCGACCGCTATCCGCGCCTGCTTGACAAGCTGTTTGCCAGCCGCGCCGTAGTCGACCCCGAGGATGCCGACTTCTTCGGCGCCTTCGCCGTCGATCCCGCCCGCTCGGCCGCAGAGCTCGAGGCCGCATACACTCCGGGATTGAGCGAAGCCGAGCAGAAGCTCACCGTCGGCGCGCTGGTGACCGCGCGGCTCGGCGGCCATGCCGAATATGCCGACCGGGTGCTGATCGGCCCGATCGAATTGATCGTCCGCGACGTCGACGACAAGGGCAAGATCACCGGTCTCGGCCTGTCCTTCGAGCCGACCGCGCCGATGGCGCGGGTTCCGGTGTTCCTGAGCGCCGGCGAGATCGGCGATCGTGTCTCCGCCTTCATCCGCAACTGGCGCAAGCCGACCGAGACGCAGACTGCAGAGGCGACAGCCAATGAGAAGGCCCTTGAGCCGACGGCGGAAAAGATAACGACCGAAGGCTGACAAGCGATCGGTTCACGCTGACGTCCCGCATCATCACGACAGCCTTCGCCTTGATCTCAAAATTTAGCTCGCACCCCGGCTCAAGCCTTGCATCGTCATCGATGCGAGGTATGGTCCCGGCGATTTTCCACGGAAAGGAACCCGCATGGCCGCCTTCAAGACACTCGACGATATCGGCAATATCAGCGGCAAGCGCGTGCTGGTGCGCGTCGACCTCAACGTGCCCGTCGCCGACGGCAAGGTCACCGACGCCACCCGCATCGAACGCATCGCGCCGACCATCGCCGAGCTGTCCGGCAAGGGCGCCAAGGTCATACTGCTCGCGCATTTCGGCCGCCCGAAGGATGGTCCCTCGCCCGAATTCTCGCTGGAGCCGATCGCCAAGGCTGCCGCGGAGGTGCTTGGCCGCCCGGTCGGCTTTGCCGGCGATTGCGTCGGCGACACGGCGGGCAGTGCGGTCGCCGCCATGAACAAGGGCGATGTGCTGCTGCTGGAAAACACCCGCTTCCACAAGACCGAGGAGAAGAACGATCCTGATTTCACAGAGCGGCTCGCCGCCAATGGCGATATCTTCGTCAATGATGCCTTTTCCGCCGCCCACCGGGCGCACTCCTCGACCGAAGGCCTGGCGCGGCTGTTGCCGTCCTATGCCGGCCGCACCATGCAGGCCGAGCTCGAGGCGCTGGAGAAGGGGCTCGGCAATCCGGTCCGCCCTGTCGTCGCCATTGTCGGCGGCGCCAAGGTGTCGACCAAGATCGACCTGTTGATGAACCTGGTGAAGAAGGTCGACGCGCTGGTCATCGGCGGCGGCATGGCCAACACTTTTCTCGCCGCGCGTGGCACCGCTGTCGGCAAGTCGCTGTGCGAGCATGACCTTGCCGCGACCGCCAAGCAGATCATGATCGAGGCCGCCGAGGCAGGCTGCGCCATCATCCTGCCTGTCGACGGTGTCGTCGCCAAGGAATTCAAGGCGGGTGCGGCCAGCGAGACCGTTGCCATTTCGGATGTCCCGGCTGACGGCATGATCCTCGATGTCGGCGAAAAGACCGTGAAGACGATCGGTGAATGGATCGACCGCGCCGCGACCCTGGTCTGGAACGGCCCGCTTGGCGCCTTCGAAATCGAGCCTTTCGACCACGCCACGGTGGCGGCGGCCAGGCACGCGGCGGCCCGCACCAGGGCCGGCAAGCTGGTCTCGGTCGCCGGTGGCGGCGATACGGTGGCCGCCCTCAACCATGCCGGCGTCGCCGACGACTTCACCTATGTCTCGACCGCCGGCGGCGCTTTCCTCGAATGGATGGAAGGCAAGCCGCTGCCCGGCGTCGACGTGCTGAAGAAACAAGCCTGACCGGATCGGGGGCGCAAAAACGGACGCCAGGAACTTTCAATCGATTCGAGCTTTCCGATCCCATTCCTTTGGCGGTAGACTTCCGTTACGCGCGGAACGTACCCCCTTAGGAGAAGAAAAATGAGCGAACGTCTCGAAGACATTGCCGCCGCGATGGTGGCCGGCGGCAAGGGCCTGCTGGCCGCCGATGAGAGCTCCGGCACCATCAAGAAGCGCTTCGACGTTATCGGCGTCGAATCGACCGCCGATAGCCGCCGCGACTACCGCGAGATGATGTTCCGCGCCAAGGACGCAATGACGAAGTACATCTCCGGCGTCATTCTCTACGACGAGACCATCCGTCAGAAGGCTGCCGACGGCACGCCTCTGGTCGACATCATCAAGGCGGCGGGCGCCATTCCCGGCATCAAGGTCGATGCCGGCGCCAAGCCGCTCGCCGGCTTTCCCGGCGATACCGTTACCGAAGGCCTCGACGGCTTGCGCGAGCGGCTCGCAGATTATTACAAGCTCGGCGCCCGCTTCGCCAAATGGCGCGCGGTGATCGACATCGACACCGGCAAGGGCGTGCCCTCGGTCAATTCGATTGCCTCCAACGCCCATGCGCTGGCCCGCTATGCCGCACTGTGCCAGGAGGCCGGCATCGTGCCGATCGTCGAGCCGGAAGTGCTGATGGACGGCGCGCACGACATCGACACCTGCTACGACATCTCGAAGGCAACGCTGATCAAGCTCTATGACGAGCTGCATGCGGCGCGCGTTGTGCTGGAAGGCACCATCCTGAAGCCGAACATGGTGCTGGCCGGCAGGAAGTCGGGCAAGGTGAGCAGCCCCGAAGAGGTCGCGGAAAAGACCATAAAACTGTTCCGCGAAACCGTACCGGCAGCGGTGCCGGGCATCGCCTTCCTTTCGGGCGGGCAGTCGGACGAGGAGGCTACCGCCAACCTCAACGCCATCAACGCCATCGGCCCGCATCCGTGGAAGCTGACCTTCTCCTATGGCCGCGCCTTGCAGGCCGCCCCGCAAAAGGCCTGGAGCGGCAAGGCATCGAACGTCGCCGCCGGCCAGGCCGCCTTCACCCATCGTGCCCACATGAACCATCTGGCGGCGCTGGGACAATGGACGGCGAGCCTCGAACAGGCCGCCTGAGCGCAGTCCTCCCGTTGTCATACAACCCGGGCCGATGCGCCCGGGTTTGTTTATGCAAAGCCCGGCTTGGACGGAGTTCGTCCATCCTTATCTCCTTTCGGCAAAAGCTGACGGCGATGTCGGTTTCTGCCCACCCCAAACGTCCTTGGGTGAACAGACAGGGAGAACTTCATGACTCGCAGCAAGGTGGTTTCGCGTGAAGACTGGTTTGAGGCGCACAAGGCGCATCTGGCGCGCGAGAAGGAATTGACACGGTTGCGTGAGCGCATCGCCGCCGAGCGGCGTGAACTGCCCTGGATGAAAATCCGCAAGGACTATGTCTTCGAGACCGAGCAGGGTCCGAAGAACCTGGCCGGACTGTTCGGCGCCAACAGCCAACTGATCGTCTACCACTTCATGATGACGCCAGGATCGAACCACCGCTGCGAAGGATGCTCCTTCCTTGCCGACCATATAGACGGCGCCGATCAGCATCTCAGGCACCACGACGTGTCGCTGGTGGTGGTTGCGCGCGCGCCGCTGGCGGAACTGCTGCCTTACAAGCAGCGTATGGGCTGGAAATTCGACTGGGTGTCGTCCTACGCCTCGGATTTCAACTTCGACATGCAGGTCTCCTTCACCGACAAGCAGATCGCGGCCGGCGACACCACCTACAATTTCGAGACGCGTCCGCGCACGTCAAAGGACCTTCCCGGCACCAGTGTTTTCTACAAGGAAGAGAACGGCGACATATTCCTTACCTTTATGTCGCGCGCCCGCGGCGGCGAGGCCCAGATCGGCACTTACGACTATCTCGACATGACACCGAAGGGCCGCGGCGAAAATGGCCCTTATCATAGCCTGATGGACTGGGTGCGGCTGCATGACGAATATCAGGACAAGCAGGCGGACAAGCCGAACTGCTGCGACTAGAAGCTCGTTCACCTCAGGCGAAACTTGCGCTAAGGCTGCGGCTTATCTCTAAACGGTATCGCCATGCGCTTCCCGGCCCTTCTTACCTGGCTCGCCTACCCCGTTTATGTCTGGCAGGGCCTCGGCGTGCGCCGCCGCACCACCCGCATGCTGCCGGCACAAGGGCCGGTCATGCACGAAGTATCGGGCAAGGCGCCGGCCATCTCGCTGCTGGTGCTGGGCGATTCCTCGGCCGCTTCCGTCGGCATCGGCAATTCCGAGAACGGGCTTGCCGCGCAGCTTGCAATGCTGGTCGCAAAACGAACCGGCCTTGCCGTGCGCTGGCGCGCCGCCGGGTTCAACTCGGCAACGTCGGGCCAGATCCGCGACCATGTGCTGCCCAATCTGTCGGCCGATCGGTGGACGCATATAGTGCTGGCCATCGGCACCAACGACACCAAGAATTTCCACTCGGTGCCGCGCTTCAAGAAAGAGTTCGGCGGCCTGCTTTACGCGCTGCGCGCCAAATGGCCGGAGGCCCGCGTCGTCTGGTCGCCGGTGCTGGAGTTCACCCGCGCGCCGGCCATGCCGCCGCTGCTCGGCAAGATTCTCGAAATCCGCGCTACCGCAATGAACCGCATGGGCGAGCGCCTCTGTTTCGAGCGCGGCGCCGTGCCGGCGCCACGGCTGCCGATCACCAACCCGGAGGCCGGCTTTGCCTCCGATGGCTTTCATGCCTCGGAAGCCGGTTACCGCGCCTGGGCCGAACATCTGGTCGGATGGGTGCTCGCCGATTGACCTGAGGGGGCACAAGCTCGGACTGGTGGGCTTCAGAGAACTGACGCGAGTATTTCCAAATACTGTTGATTGCAGCCTGCTTCCAATGGATCTGAGCCAGAATATCATCCAGCAGCAATGGATGAGCTACGGCCTGGATTCCGAAACCGGCAACGACACCTGCACGCTGACCGGCAACCGCGCCGAATCGAGCAAGCATGTCATTCCGGCCGCCCGGCCAACGCCACGCCTTTTATTGCGGCGAACCTGCCGGAATTCATGACGACGCGCGGTGGCGATTACTTCTTCGTGCCCAGCCTCAACGCCATCCGGATGATTGCCATGGGAACGGTGGACCCGACCTGACCCTCAAGGCTATGCCCAGTGCCCCAGCGCACCCGCCAGCGCGATGGCCGCCATGGCGATCAGGGCCAGCTTCCAGAAATCGCCGCGCCGCTTCAGGCCCGGCCAGCCGAGCGGCTTGATCAGCTGAATGGCCATCATGCCGATGATGACGAGCGCGAGGAGTTTCGACATGCCCGCCTTTGAGCAGCATCGCGACAGGCTGTCAAAGCGGTTCTTGCATGGTCTCGGTCGACTTGGCCATTCCTGACAAAAGGCTCGTTTCCGAACCGACCGCAAAGCACCTCGCAGCTTTCTTCAACGAGCTGACATGCTCCTGACAGACTGCTGTCAGGAGGGGTATGCAATAGTGTCTCCATCAGAGAAGAGGAGATGGTCATGAACAGCTTTGGTATTTTGAACAGCGTACAGCACTATGTCGGCAAGATCCGCACGATGCGCAATGAAGTCCGTACCCAGCGCTTCCTGAACTCCTTGCCGGCGGACATCCGCAAGGACATTGGCTGGCCGGATATGTATGAGGGTCACAGCCGCATTCGCGAGATCTGAGGCGTTTTACATGACAATGCTTGGATGCGGACCCCGCAACGCCCGGATCATTGACATGGACCCCCGGCGGCGACGCCTTGGGCTGGCGCAAAGACTTTTGGCGCCTGCTACGGACAATGCTGAAGGCTCCTGACAGAATGCTGTCAGGAGCACCATGCCATAAACGTGTCAGGAGACATGAACGGTGAAAAGCTGGAACGACAGGCTGAACACGCCGGGCGTCAACGGCGTGAAGCCGACGCCACGCACAATGGGCGACGTCGTCGAGGGCCAGCCGATGCTGGTGCCGACGGCCCGTCAGGTCGATGATTTCATCCGCACGATCCCCAACGGCCTCGAGATGGATGTACGCGCCTTGCGCACCGCGCTCGCCATCGAGCATGGGGCGCAAGTGACATGTCCGGTCACCATCGGCTATCATCTGCGAACCGTCGCCGAAGCCGCCAATGAGGATCTCGAACGCGGCATGACGCTGAACGATATCACGCCGTACTGGCGTGTGCTCGACGTGAACACGCCGACAACGAAGAAGTTGTCCTTCGGCGCGGAATTCGTCGCCGTGCAGCGCAAGCGCGAAGGACTTAAACCATAATGCGTGTCGCCCAAAAGTGCGCAGCGGTTTTTGGGAGAACGACAAGCATAAAACAGGACATGGATGTCACCCGGAACCGGTTTTGGGACCATGACATTCATAGACAAGCAGCCGAGGGACCATACGATGCGACGTGCCGACAGGCTCTTTCAGATCGTGCAGCACCTGCGTGGCGGCCGGCTGGTCACCGCCCAGAAGCTCGGCACATGGCTCGAGGTTTCCGAGCGGACCATCTACCGCGATATCGCCGATTTGCAGTCGACCGGAGTGCCGATCGACGGCGAGGCCGGCGTCGGCTACATGATGAGGGAGGGTTTCGACCTTCCGCCGCTGATGTTCACGCGTGACGAAATCGTCGCGCTGGTCGCCGGCGCCCGCATGGTGCGGGCCTTTGGCGGCGCGGCTATGGCGCGTGCGGCCGACGAGGCGCTGGTCAAGATCGGCGCCGTCCTGCCCGACGCCGAGAAGGACCGCATCGCCCGCACCGAGATCCACACCCCGATGTGGGTGGTGAGCGACGCCGCGCGTGAGGCGATCGACGTGATCGAGCGCGCTGTCGAGAAGCGACAGGTGCTGACCATCGACTACCGCGACGAGGCCGGCCGCGGCACCGGGCGTGACATCCGTCCGCTCGGTCTGTGGTTCTGGGGCAAGGTATGGACGCTGGTTGCCTGGTGCGAGATGCGCGACGATTTCCGCGCCTTCCGCATCGACCGCATCGCCTCGGTGGTCATCGCCGGCCGCATCTTCAAGCCGGAGCGCGGCAAGCAGCTTGCCGACTTCTACCGCGCCGTCGAACGCTCGGAGGACTATGGCATGACGCCGGACCGGGCGGCGCGCAGCTGAGACTTCGACAATCAATGAAAAAGCCCGCTCGAAGCGGGCTTTTTTGATGAACTGTCGCAAACCTTACTCGTCGTCCGCATCTTCCTTCTTGGACTTGAGCGCCGAGAGCTTGGCGAACACGGCGTTTGCGTCGAGCTCGGCATCCTCGTCCTTCGGCTTCTCCGGCGCCGGCACCAGGCGCTCGGTCACGGCAGCCGGCAGCAGCGTGTCGCCGACAGGCTGCGCCTGCTCGCGGCCGCGCGAGGCGCGGTTGACTTCCATGTCGAGGTCGATCTGCGAAGCGAGACCCAGCGTCACCGGGTCCATCGGCTGCAGATTGGCCGAATTCCAGTGCTTGCGCTCGCGGATCTGTTCGATCGTCGACTTGGTCGTGCCGACCAGGCGCGAAATCTGCGCATCCTTCAATTCCGGATGGTTGCGGACCAGCCACAGGATAGCGTTGGGCCGGTCCTGGCGCTTCGACAGCGGCGTGTAGCGGGGACCCTTGCGCTTGGATTCCGGCACCCGCACCTTGGGGTCGGACAGTTTCAGGCGCTGGTTCGGATCCTTCTCGGCGCGCGCGATCTCGTCGCGGGTCAGCTGTCCGGTCATGATCGGGTCCATGCCCTTGATGCCTTGCGCCGATTCGCCGTCGGCGATCGCCTTGACCTCGAGCGGATGCAACCCGCAGAACTGCGCGATCTGCTCGAAGGACAGCGCGGTGTTGTCGACCAGCCAGACGGCGGTCGCCTTGGGCATCAGCAGCGTATTGGCCATTTCAAAAATCCTTCTCGTTCGCCCGCGTTCCCGCGCGGGCGGTGGTTTAGAGCCACCAAAATGGGAAATTCGCGGCCTGTATAACCGCTCCGTTGCCATTTCGCAATGTTTTTGGCGCAGGGCGCAGCCGTCGGACACCGGACAGCAGGGGAGGCCAGGAGGACCTCGGCTCCGGCGATCATTGATGCCGAGTTGTAACAGGGGTCCAAAACGACAAAACCCGCCGGACAGGGTCCAGCGGGTTCGGAACCGGCGACGGGATACCGTCTGCGGCGGCTCTTGCTTCTGCCGCGTGGTCAGGCCTCATCGGCCGACCAGGCTTCGAATTAGATGGCCTTGCGGGCAATCCTCTCGATGTCGCCGCGGCTGATGCCGAGGTCGCTGAGCTGACGGGCGTTGAGCTTGTTCAGCTCGCGCACGGTTTCGTTGTACATACGCCAGTTACGGAAAGCGCGGATCGGGTTCATGGTTGTCCTCCAGTTGTTGGATCAAATCGTTTCGATGACGCTTAGATAGGCAGTGCTGCCCACGAATTGAACAGACGTCTTTGCATAGCCGCAATGCAAATGCTGCATTGCAGCATTAAGCTTGTGTTCATCTTGCCGACAGGCTGAGCGCGGAGCATGGCGCGAGGTTCAGGTCAGGCCGAGCAGAGAATGGCGGCTCCCGAGAACCGGAGCGAAGCGTACTTCAGTACGAAGCACCGGCCTACGCCGGCCGTAGCCTTAACTGCCGCAACGCCTCATGAGGGCTTCGGCCGGCGAAGGCCGGAAGCGCAGGGAGCCGCCATTCGCAGGCCGGCCTCACCTAAATCTCGCCCCATCTAGCCGACGTCGAGAACGATCTTGCCTATATGCTCGCCCTCTTCCATGCGCTCATGCGCCCGCCAGGCGTCGGTCAGCGGGAAGATCATGTCCATCACCGGCGCTACCTTCCGGGTGCCGAGCAGCGGCCACACCTGTGCTTCCAGTGCGGCGGCGAGCGCCGCCTTGAACTCGACCGTGCGAGGCCGCAGCGTCGAGCCGGTGTGGGTCAGCCGCTTGACCATGATTTTCGAGAAATCGGCGCTCGCCACCGCGCCGGCCTGGACGGCGATCTGGACGATCCTGCCCTCGACCGCGGCGGCCTCGTAGTTGCGCGCGATATAGTCGCCGCCGACCATGTCGAGAATGACGTCGGCCCCCTTGCCGCCGGTCGCATCCTTGACCGCCGCGACGAAATCCTCCTCGCGGTAGTTGATCGCCCGGTCGGCGCCGAGTTTCAGGCAGGCGTCGCATTTTTCCTTGCTGCCGGCGGTGGTGACGACATAGGCGCCGAAGGCCGACGCCAGCTGGATCGCCGTGGTGCCGATGCCCGATGAGCCGCCATGGACCAGCAGCGTCTCACCCTTTTTCAGGCCGCCGCGCTCGAACACATTGTGCCAGACGGTGAAATAGTTTTCCGGAACCGCGGCCGCCTCCGTGTGGGTGAAGCCGGCGGGCAGCGGCAGCACGCTGCCGGCATGAACCTTTACATATTCGGCATAACCGCCCCCCGGCGTCAGCGCGCAGACCCGGTCGCCGATGCGCCAGCGCGATATGTCGTCGCCAAGGACGGCCACTTCGCCCGATGCCTCGAGACCGGGCAGGTCGGAAGCGCCGGGCGGCGCCGGATAGGCGCCCTTGCGCTGCTGCACGTCGGGGCGGTTGACGCCGGCCGCACGCACCCGGATCAGGATTTCGCCGGGACCAGGCACCGGCACGTCGCGCGTTTCCGGTTTCAGCACCCGCGGCCCGCCCGGTTGCGAGATTGCAATGGCCGTCATCGTGGCTGGAATTTTATGTCCGCTCGCCATGAAATTTCCCGTCTCGGTCCGCCGGCTGCCAGCTTCTTGCCGGCTGTTTGCATCTACGCCCCTGCCCTATGTATGCTGATTGCCGGATCAGGCAAATGGCCAAATCAGCCCCAATACTGAATAGGGAGGAGCGACGATGGCGATCTTCGACGACGAACCCAAGAAGAAAGCCCGCCCGCATGAGATCGGACAGGATCTGTCGCTGCTTTCGGTCGGTGACCTGACCGAACGGATCAGCATCCTGCGCGAGGAGATTGCCCGGCTCGAAGCCGAGCTCCAGACCAAGGGCAGCACCAAATCGGCGGCCGAAGCCCTGTTTCGCCGCGGCTAGTTTTCGCGTTAGTTTCGGCGTTGAGCATCCGCCGCCGAAAAGCCCGAATGCGCCTGTCTTCAGACCCCGCCACCGAATCTCCAGACGGATCAAACAATGTTTGCAAGCTACAGGCCGATCCTCTCGCTGCTTCGCGGCACCGCTTTCCTGCTCGCGGCTTCGGGATTGCACGGCCTGTTGTTGCCGTTGCGCGGCCAGCTCGAAGGGTTTTCGACCGCATCGCTCGGCCTGATGGGCACGGCCTGGGCCGGTGGCTTCGTCACCGGCTGCTTCTTCGCACCGCGCCTGGTGCGCCGCGCCGGCCACGTCCGGGCGTTCGGCGCCTTTGCCGCTTCGGGCGCCATCGTGGCGTTGCTTACCGGCCTGATCATCGACGAATATGTCTGGATCCTGCTGCGCGCCTTCACCGGCTTCACCATGGCCGGAGCCTTCATGGTCATCGAAAGCTGGCTGAACGAGAAGGCCACCAACGAGAACCGCGGCACCGTCTTCGGCCTCTACATGATGGTCACCTATGCCTCGATCATGGGCGGCCAGATGATCGTTGCCGGCGGCGACGTCAGATCGGCATCGCTGTTCATGATCACCGGCATATTGTTCTGCCTGTCGCTGATCCCGACCGCGGTGTCGTCGGCTTCGTCTCCCAAGCCTTTGCAGGACGTCAAGCTCGACGTCAAAGGTCTCTACGCCAACTCGCCGGTGTCGGCGATCGCCTGCCTGTTGGTCGGCATCGCCAATGGCGCCTGGGGCACGCTTGGCGCCGTCTACGGCGCCCGTATCGGCATCTCCACCGCCCAGATCGCACTGATGATGAGCCTTGTCGTTATTGCCGGCGCGGCCATGCAGCTTCCGGCCGGACGCCTCTCCGACAAGACCGACCGCCGTTTCGTGCTGGCGGGCGCGGCTTTCGGCGCCGCACTGTTCGCCATCCTGATCTTCCTGTTCGAACCGCGTTCCGCCGTCCTCGTCATTGTCTTCGCCGCTGCCTACGGCGCCTTTGCCTACACGCTCTATTCGATCGCCGTGGCGCATGCCAACGACCACGCCCGATCGGAGGATTTCGTCAAGGTCTCGGGCGGCCTGCTGCTTCTGTATGGCTTCGGAACCATGATCGGGCCCTTGCTGGCTGCCGCCCTGATGGGCTGGCTCCGCCCCGAAGGCCTGTTCCTGGCCACCGCGCTGGCGCATCTCAGCCTCGCCGCCTACACGTTGCTGCGCATCAGCCGCCGCGCGCCGGTGCCGATCGAAGACCGCGATGCCTTCAAGACCCAGCCGGCCGATCGCTCGGTCACCCCTGAAGCACTGCGGCTCAGAAAAGCGGAAGCCGACGGTTGAGATTTGAAAAGCTTTGCCCCACAAGTATAGGCATGATCTTTTCTGACGCCTTCATGGCGATTGCCGACCCCAACCGGCGCTATCTTCTGGAAGAGCTCCGGCGTGGCCCGAAAACCGTCAACGAGCTGGCTTCGGGCCTTCCAGTCTCCCGCCCGGCCGTGTCCCAGCACTTGAAAGTGTTGCTGGACGCCGGTCTGGTTCAGGCCAGGGCCGAGGGCACGAGGCGCGTCTATACAGTCAGCAGTGCCGGCTTCCTCAAGCTCAATATTTGGCTTGATCAGTTCTGGGAAGCATAGGCCGAGATTCCAGCTCGCCTCCCTGGCTTTCAAGTGTCCGTTGCCAGCGCCTTGCCCAGCGCATCGAGCAGGAATCGGGTACCATGCTCGCGCGATGACGGTGTGTCGTGCCCATCGAGAAACGCGCCCTGCTCGGTGAGCACCAGACGCGTGCCCGTGCCTTCCGGGCGAAGCTCAATTGTCGCCAGCGAAACCGAGATTCTGACATCACCGAACAGCATGTCGTAGCTGTAGACGATGCGCTGGTTGGGCACGATGTCCTGATAGGTGGCGGTATAGGTGTGGATCGGCCCGTCCTTCGGCCCGCCGGCATTGACCTCCTGGCCGCCGACGCAAAAATCCATTTCGTGCCTGTGGGTCATCGGGTTGTCGGGGTCGGCGAACCAGCGCCGCTTGGCGGCCGGATCGCTGAGCGCGAAATAGACTTTCGCCGGCGCAACTGGATAGAGGCGCTCGAGGACGAAGGTGGAGTGGACGACGGATCGTTCGGCCATGGTCGGGTCCTCTTGGTCAGCTTGATGGTTTCTGCGCGACGAAGACGCCGTCGCGATAGGACGCGCCGAAATAGACTTCGACGGCGCGCAACCTGTCGCCATGGAACAGATGCAGTTCGGTGTTGCGGAAGGTCTTTCCGTCCGCCGTCTCGCAGCGATAGAGGACAAAGGCGGCGTCCTCGTCCTCGCATATCCGCTCGATGACGATCGAGCTGAAGGCCGGGCTGTCCGGCCAGCAGCGCTCGAAATAGGTCGCACGGTCGATGGCGTCGTCATAGGGGCTGGTGAAGGTGAAATCGTTGGCGAGCACCGCCGCGACGGCAGGCTTGTTATTCGCCTGGTAGGCGGAAAAATAGCCGCGGATCAACTCCGCTCTGCTTTTGCCGGGCATGGTCATTTCTCCTCTGCTTCAGGTCATTCGGTCTCGGCGAGAAAATCGCCGAGCCGGTCGAGCCGACGCTCCCATGTCAGCCGCCGTTCGTTGATCCAGTGTTCTGCGCTGCGCAGCGCCTGCGGCGCGATCTGGCAGGTGCGCACACGGCCGAGCTTTTCCGAGCGCACCAGCCCGCTTGCTTCGAGCACGTTGAGATGCTGGACGACGGCCGACAGCGACATCGCCAGCGGTTCGGCCAACTGGCTGACCGAGGCCGGCCCACGCGACAGCCGTTCGACCATGCTGCGCCTGGCCGGGTCTGCGAGCGCCTGGAACATCAGGTCGAACTGGGCGGGATCGTGCAGCATCGCGATCAGCCGTTATTGTAGGGAAAGAACTTGAAGTAGGGCTGCGCCTCCTCGACCACCCAGGCGAAGGACGGCCGCTTGAGCAGGCGGTCGTGGTAGTGTTTCACGGCCGGATAGCTGTCGCCGAATGGCTCGACCTTGTTGGCGTAGAACAGCGCCGGCGAGGCCGCGCAGTCGGCCATGGTGAAGGTAGGCCCGGCCGCCCAGAGTTTCGAGCGCATCTCCTCCTCGATGATCGCATAGGCGTTGCGCAGTTGCGCGCGCGCCTCATCGACCCCGAACGGATCGGTCTTGTCCTGCGGGCGCAACCTGTCGCCGACGATCTTCTGCATCGGCGCCTGCACGTAGAAATCGTAGAAACGGTCGGCCTGGCGGACCTGGAGAGCAAGGTCGGCCTCGGCCGGGATAAGCTCAACCGGCCCGGGATAATGCGCCGCCAGATATTCGATGACGATGGTCGATTCCAGCACCGTGCGGTTGCGTGCATCGTCACGCAGCGCCGGCATCTTGCCGGTCGGGGACACCTTCAGGAACGCTGCCCGCGACTGCTCATCGCCGAGGTCGACCATAACCGGCGTAAAGGGCGTATCGTTCTCGTAAAACGCAATCAGCGGTTTCCAGCAGAGCGATGCCAGCGGATGGAAATGGAACGTCAGGGACATTTTTTGCTCGTCTGTTTGCGATTCGTCGGATGCTGGAGCGGTGCCAGCCAGCGCCAACACTGAAGCATTTACTTAACTATTTCCGTGAGGCGAATGTGTCAAGGTTCCAGACTGCCTTCAGGGTTTGGTATGCGCCACGATGGCGGCGACGATCGTGCCCCAGTCGTCGGGATGCAGTTCGTGGCCACCGCCTTCGACGCGGACAAGCCGCCCGCCGGCAACAGCGTCGGCAAGGGCTGCGCCATGCTCGACCGGAAAGATCGGATCCGATGTCCCGTGAATGACGAGCAGCGGAACCTTGATCTCGCGCAGGCGTCCTTTCATATCCTCGCCGCCCTTCAGCATGAAATGGTTGGTCGCGCTCAGGAAGCCGCCGGATCGGTCGTAGTCCTGTTCAACGAACGCCCGCATCGCCTTCTCGTCGAAGGGATGCGCGGTGCTGGCGATCGCACGCGCGTCCTTGACGACGAAGCCGATCACCTGGTCGCGGTTCGACCAGTCGACCTTGGCGCCACCGGCCGAGTGCTCCACATAGGCTTCGGTCGCTCCCGGCAGCTGCGATGTGTCGATCCCCACCGGCGAACTGCTGATCACCGTCAGCGAGATGACACGCAAGGGATGTTTCAACACCAGTCGTTGCGCGATCATGCCGCCCATCGACATCCCGATCACATGCGCCTTGCCGATGCCGCAACTGTCGAGGACGCGCACCGCATCGTCCGCCATGTCGTCGAACGTATACGGCGGCTCGCCCGGCGTATATTTGGTCGACAGGCCGGTGTCACGATTGTCGTAGCGGATCACGAAGTGGCCTTCGCCGGCGAGCTTTTTGCAGAGCGCCTCCGGCCACCAGAGCATCGAGGCCATGGCGCCCATGATCAGCAGAATGGCTGGATCTCCGGGATCGCCAAACGTCTGGGAGACGATTTCGGGTGCTGCGGCCCTTGTCATGGGACTCTCCTCCTATCGGCCAATCAAAGGCCAATCAAACTGGTTGCATTTTGCAATCGGTTGCACGATAATAAAACTGATACGATAATGCAACCGGTTTTTTGAGGAGAGTCGGATGAAAACCGAACACCGCTCGGGATGCCCTATCAATCTGTCGCTGGAAGTGTTCGGCGATCGCTGGAGCCTGATCATCCTGCGCGACATGATTTTTGGCGGCAAACGCCACTTTCGCGAACTGCTCAACGGCTCGATCGAGGGCATCGCTTCCAATATCCTGGCCGACCGGATGAAGCGGCTGATGGAACTCGGCATGCTGACCAAGGCCGACGACCCCTCGCACAAGCAGAAGGCGATCTACAGCCTGACCGAGATGGCCATCACGCTGGTGCCGATCATGGCGCATCTCGGCGCTTGGGGCCGCGTCTGGCTGCCGGTGAGCGAGGAGCTTTCGATCCGGGCCGAGCTGCTGGAGAAAGGCGGACCGCCAATGTGGGAGCAGTTCATGGACGAGTTGCGCCACGACCATCTGGGCACGCCTGTCGCCACACCCGCGCGGCCTTCCGTCCGCGCTACATTGCAGGCCGGATATGAGGCGGTGGTCGCCCGCAAGGCGTCGAGCGGCATCGAGGCCCCCGCCGCTTGACCAACTTATTTCCCCATTATCAGGCCGGCTCTGCTATCAAGGGGCTGAAAAACATAATTTACGGGATTGGATAACGCTCTTGGTCGAGAACTCTAAGGATACTGCCCGCGCCCGGGCGGATATGCGTTTCAAGAAGCAGGAAGAGGCAGCCACGGTGCGGCAAAAGGCGATGGCGGAGTATGTCGCCGAGGCCGACGCCCGCCAGGCCAAGACCAACAAGCTCCGGGCATTGCGCCTTGCCAAGGAAGCGGAAGACCTCGCCAACGCCCCTGCCGTTCCGGTCAAGAAAGCGCCCCGAGCCAAGAAAAAATAGCGCGGCCTTCTTCATCGACGCCCGATCTGGATGCCGGCGGATCGTATCCGCCATGTGCCACGATCAGCAATGCCCGCCATTTCCGCTTTCCCACGCGAAGCAATTTCAACCGCAACCGGGATTTCGCATCCCGCATGTCAGGCGATGATTGACGCGTTTTGATCAGGAGACAGCCATGACCGCACTGACCCTCGAAAAAGCCAAGCACATCATCGACGCCGCCTTCGCCAAGGGCGCCGAGCTGAAGCTCAAGCCGCTCGGCGTTTCCGTGCTGGACGCCGGCGCGCATCTCGTCGCCTTCCAGCGTCAGGACGGAGCCTCGTTCCTGCGCCCGCAAATGTCGGCCGGCAAGGCCTATGGCGCGCTCGCCATCGGGATGGGCTCGCGCCGTGTCGAGGCTTTCGCCAAGGAGCGGCCGCATCTCGTCGCCGGCATTTCCGACGTCTCGGGTGGACGCGTGTTGCCAGTCGTCGGCGGCGTGCTGATCCGCGACAAGGCAGGCGCCGCCATCGGCGCCGTCGGAATTTCGGGCGATACGTCGGACAATGACGAGGCCGCCGCCATCGCTGGCATCGAAGCCGCCGGCTTCACCGCCGATCCGGGCTGAGGGGGAGCTTCGTCATCCCAGGGCGAAGCAGGAGCGAAGCTCCGTCGCGAAGACCCCGGGATCCATGCCGCGACCTTTGCCGCAAGTGTAAGCGGAGCAGAATTCTGAACCGTTGCAACGCCTTAGCTTCACGGAATGGATCCCAAGGTCTGCGCCGCGTCGCTTCGCTCCTTGCTTCGCCCCAGGAGGACCAGAAAGAGCAGCCACGCCAATCGCGAACGGATGCGACCATCCAACGAAGGCGGCTAGTTCAAATTTATGTCTCTACTCGCCGACCGCATCGACACCGAAAACCCGGCCAGCACATCGAACAGGGCGATCACCATCAGCGTGAAGAAGACGGAGTGCGCCGCGCCCTTCACCAGCAGGAACTCGACCAGGAACGCCACGAAGACCAGCGTCGACAACAGATGGTCCATGATCGAGGCGTTCGTGGTGCGCACCGACTTCACCATTTCGAGGAACAGGAAGATCAGCCCGATCACCACCATCAGGTCGCCGAGCGTCATCGAGAACACCCCGCCCGACATCATGCTGAACGAGAAGATCTCGGTCGCCCACGGATCGTCGCCGCTGCCGAATATTCCGAGGAGTCCGAGATTGTAGGCCACGAAGGGCACGATCAGCAGCGGGATGGCACCGAACATCAGGCGTCTCCTCTAGCAGTTCCAGGAAAGCGGTTTCCCAAGGAATTGCCTAAACAATGGGGGCACCTTCTGTAGAATGCCCCGCAGGCACGCCGTCAAGATTTTTCGCTAGCGCCCGCAAACACGGAAAAAGACCGTGCGAAACAACCCTGTCAGCCACAGTTGCCCCGGCTGACCACCGACACGCCGGATTCAGCGCTTGAACTGGCCTGTCCGCACGGCGGCGCCGATAGCGTTGAGGATGAAAAGGCCGGCGGTCATCGAGGTGATCTCGTTGACGTCGCGCGCCGGCGCGATCTCGACGATGTCGATGCCGACGACACGTCCCTTGGCGAACAGCCCCTTGATCAGTTCGATCGTCTGCCGGTAGCTGATGCCGCCAGGCGCCGGCCCTTCGACCGCCGGCATGACAGCGGGATCGAGACCGTCGGCATCGATGGTCAGGTAATAGCGGCCACGGTCCGGGATGCGCTTGAGCAGCGCCGCCGTACCGATATCCTGCCATTCATTGGCGGTGACGATGTTGGAGCCGTAGGCGCGGGCCGCCTCGACCTCCTCGAGCCGGGCGCTGCCCTGGCCGCGGATGCCGAGCTGGAAAATCCCGGCTATATGCGCCATCTCCGAAGCGCGGCGGATGGGGCTGGAATAGCCTTCCCTGACCCCGTTGACATTGTCGCGCCAGTCGAGATGGGCATCGATCTGAACCAGGGTGATCGGCCCTTCGCCGTCCAGCGCCCGCAGGATCGGGATTGGAATGCCGTGATCGCCGCCAATGGTGATCGGCAAGGCGCCGGCGACGCGGATCTTGCGGATCGCCGTTTCGGCCAACCTGTAGTGGCTGCCGGCGGCATCGCCGGGGACATCGCCGACATCGACCACCTTGACGTCCTGCCCGTCGAACAGGGTTCCGCCAATGTCGAAATCATAGCGGTCGAGCCCGAGGCTGATGCGCTGCGAGGCGCGCCGCACCGCGGTCGGCGCGTTGGTCTGGTCGTTGACCAGCTCGTCGATCGTGTAGGGACTGCCGTAAGGCATGCCGATGATGGCGACATCCGCCTTCAGCGCATCGAGGTCCTCGACCAGCGGGAAGTTCATGAAGGTCTGGAAGATATCGCGGGGTGCTGTGGTGAGCTTGGTCATGCGGTCCCTCTGAAGCCGGTCGATCATCGCGCGGAAGCGCCGCGACAAGGCATGCGGACTCAATACAGCACCGCCGCCGCAGCTTGTATCGCCACGGACGCCCGGTCTTTGGCATAGTTGGCGGCGCGGCGCGCACCAAACGCAAAAAAACCGGCCAATGGCCGGTTCTTTTGGCATTCAAAACCTTCGGAAAGCTGGTCTCAGCTTTCCTTGGGCGTCAGAACCTGGCGGCCGCGATACATGCCGGTCTTCAGGTCGATATGGTGCGGACGGCGCATTTCGCCGGAATTCTTGTCCTCGACATAGGTCGGGGCCTTGAGAGCGTCGGCCGAGCGGCGCATGCCGCGCTTGGACGGAGAGGTTTTTCGTTTCGGAACGGCCATGGATATGCTCCACTACATGGTCAAAATGCCCCGATAGCCCTCGTGAAAGGGCCGCGTCAGGGCCATAATCTGAGAAAGTCGGGTGCCTATACACGCCCTGCGCCGTTTTGGCCAGCACCGTGGCGATTTTTTTTGAGCCGGCAGCGGTTCGACCTAATCAAGACAACCGACATACGCGCCCGAACGGCCGGCGCGGCGTTCGATCAGCGACGCCAGCCGCCGCAGCCCCGGACCGGGCTTGGCCGGATTGCGGGCGATCGGATTGGGCAGCGAGACGGCGAGCAGTGCCGCCTGCCGCCGCGACAGTTGTTTGGCCGAAACGCCGAAATGATGCTGGGCCGCCGCCTCGATGCCGTAGATGCCCGGCCCCCATTCGGCGATGTTGAGGTAGATCTCCATGATCCGCCGTTTCGACATCACCGCGTCGAAATAGACGGCCAGCGGCAGTTCGACCACCTTGCGCACCGAGCCCAGCGGCCGCGACCACAGGAAAAGGTTCTTCACCGTCTGCATGGTGATGGTCGAAGCGCCGCGCGTCGCTTCGCCGGCCAGCGCATCGTCGACGACGCCGCGCAATTCGCCGAGATCGATGCCGCGATGGAAGCAGAACTGCCCGTCCTCCGACATGATCACCGAATTGGCCAGCACCGGCGACACATCGTCGATCGACACCCAGCGCCGGTCGTAACCGGAAAACGTCGCGAGGTCTTTCACCATCAAGGTCGATATCGGATGCACGAAGGACGGCAAATAAAGGAAGGTCAGCACAACGGGTATCGCCGCCAGCACGACGGCGACGACCAGGCCGCGCCGTGCCAGGCGCTTCAGACCGGCGCGGTTCACGCGCCTTGGTCGCGCCATCTCAAACCCTTCGGTTTCATGATCGACGATCGGTTCCGTCAAGCCGCCCCCACCCGCGCCACTCTCCCGCCTCCGGCATAATGGCGCGAGGCTTCTTGCGCAACGTCTGAGTGTCGGCTACCGCTCCCGGCCATGACGAAAGACGAGCAATTGGCCTTTGAGGCCGCACTTCTGGGGCGGGCGGCGGCGATCGAGGCCGGGCTCAGGCTGCTGCTCGACGGCCGCACGCTTGCCGGCGAGATCGCCCGGCCGGAGCGTCTGATGGCGGCCATGCGCCATGGCGTGCTGAACGGCGGCAAGCGGCTGCGCCCCTTCCTGGTCATGGAAAGTGCCGCCCTTTTTGGCGCCGATGGCGAGGCGGCGATGCGCGTGGCGGCGGCGCTCGAATGCGTGCATTGCTATTCGCTGATCCATGACGATCTGCCTGCCATGGACGACGACGATCTGCGCCGCGGCCAGCCGACCGTGCACAAGGCCTTCGATGAAGCCACCGCCATACTTGCCGGCGATGCGCTTCTGACGCTTGCCTTCGATGTCCTCGCCGATGAGGCGACGGCGCTGCCGGCGGAGCGCAGGGCGGCACTGGTGCTGGCGCTGGCGCGCGCGGCCGGCACTGGGGGCATGGTCGGCGGGCAGACGCTCGATCTCGAAGCCGAGCGCAACAGGCCGGACGAGGCCGGCATCGTCCGGCTGCAGGCGATGAAAACCGGCGCGCTGATCCGCTTCGCCTGCGAAGCCGGCGCGATCATTGCCGGCGCTGCACCGCAGGACCGCGACCGGCTGGCCGAATTCGGCTCGGCGGTCGGGCTTGCCTTCCAGCTTGCCGACGACCTGCTCGACCTGACCGCCGATGCCAGCCAGATGGGCAAGGCGACCGGCAAGGACGCAGCCGCCGGCAAGGCGACGCTGGTGGCGCTGCATGGCGCGAACTGGGCGCGCAGCCAGCTCCATGGGCTGGTCAAGCAGGCCCATGAATTGCTCGAGCCTTACGGTGAACAGGCAGCCTTGCTGAAGGCAGCGGCAAGCTTCGTGGCAATCCGCAACAACTGAGGTTTGGGCGATCGGATGCCGAACCGTTTTCGGAATTTGTCGGCCTTGCGCTGCCTTGCTTTGGTGTCTCTCAAATGCCCCAAAGCAACTGGGCGCGCTATCTGACCTTGACGACGACCTTGCCCTTGGCGCGTCCTGTTTCGACGTAAGCCAGCGCCTCATTGGTCGCTTCAAAAGGAAAGACCCTGTCGACGACCGGGCGAATCGCCCCATCTTCGATGAGGGACGTGATTTTGCTCAGTTGCTCACCTTGCGCCGACATGAACAGGAACGAAAATCCCACGCCCCGGCGCTTGGCTTTGGTCCTGATACCACGGCTCAGCAGCCGCAGCAGCAGCCTTAGCACCACGTTCAGTCCCTGTTTCCTGGCAAATTCGGGATCCGGAGGACCGGAAATCGAGATGAGCTTCCCACCCGGTTTCAGCACAGTCAGGGATTTCTCAAGCGTCTTGGCGTCCTGGCTGTTCAGGACGACGTCGTAGCCCGACAGGATTTTCTCGAAGTCGTCCTTCCTGTAGTCGACGACGACATCGGCGCCGAGATCCCTGACCAGATCGTTGCTTGCCGCGCCCGCTGTTGTCGCAACGATCGCGCCGAGGTGCTTTGCCAACTGGATGGCGAATGTCCCCACGCCGCCGGAGCCAGCCTGGATGAAGATCTTCTGGCCTGTCTTCAGACCCGCCCTCTCGATGAGAGCCTGCCAAGCGGTCAGACCGACCAGCGGGATCGAGGCCGCCTCTTCCATGCTGAGGTTCGCCGGCTTCAGCGCCACGTCGGCTTCATCGATTGCGATGAATTCGGCGAATGTCCCGATCCGGCCGTCGCGCGGCCGCGCATAGACGGCGTCGCCGGGTTTGAATTTGCGGACTTTCGAGCCCACCCTGACAACCCTCCCGGCAACGTCGTGACCGAGGATGAAGGGCCGGCGATAGGGAAGGACGAGTTTGAATTCGCCGGTTCTGATTTTGGAATCCAGCAGGTTCACCCCGGCGGCATGGACCTCGACCAGGACGTCATTGTCCAGCAGCTCCGGCTCCGGCATCTCGGCCAGCCGCAAAATGCCTTTCTTGCTATATTTATCGACAACGAATGCCTTCATGGCAGTGACTTTCTGAGAGTGTCCGTTGGTGTGCCGTTTGTGTGTGAGATTCTCCGTCCCACCGTTGTTCAGACCGGCAGGCGGAACTGCTTGCGCAAGGTCTTGTCGAACATCCCCGCGGGGGCGAAGCGGCGCAGCAGGCTGACCTGGCGCGCTGCCTTCCCTGCGGTATAGCGCCGTCGCGGACGGGCGTCGGTCGCTGCCTTGACGACCACATCCGCCGCCACTTCCGGCCGATCGGCTTTGGGCATCACATCGGCAAGCAGCGCCTTGAGACCGGCGCGCGCCTGATCGTAGTCCTTCAACAGGGAATCCGGCTCGATGCCGTTCTGGTCGAAGACGGTGCGCACGAATGCCGGCTCGATGACCGAGACGCGAATGTTGAAGGCGCGAACCTCATGATCGAGCGATTCCGAATAGCCCTCCAGCGCGTGCTTGACCGCCGAGTAGTGCGCTGAGTATGGCGCGGGCGCCAATCCTAGAATCGAGCCGATGTTGACGATGCGCCCTTGGCCGCGGCGCCGCATCGACGGCAACACCGCATTGGTCATGCGCATGACGCCGAACAGATTGACGTCGAACAGAGCCTGCACCTGTGCGACCGAAGATTCCTCGGCGCCGCCAAGCAGGCCGACACCGGCATTGTTCACCAGCAGATCGATACGACCGGTCTGGGCCAGCACGGTTGCAACGAGGGCGCTGACGGACTCCCCGTCGGTCACGTCGCAGGTCAGCATGGACACCTTAGCCGGGCCGTTGCCGGCCTTGCTGCGGCTTGTCCCGAAGACGGTATACCTCGCCCGCGCCAAGGCCTCGGCACTGGCGCGGCCGATGCCCGAAGAGGCTCCGGTCACGACTGCGGTTCTTTCTGAAAGGGTACTCATTTGATACTCCACAGACATGAGGGCTAGCTTTTTGCCGTTGATTGAATTATGATCGTAATATCACATTACACCCATAATGCAATAGCAGAAAGGAATAGCAGCCATGCGCTACGAAAAGGGCCGAAAGGACGCCTCCCGCGATCGCATCGTGGAGGTCGCAGCCCAGCGTTTTCGCGGTGACGGCATCGCCGCGTCCGGACTGGCAGCCATTATGGGCGACGCCGGACTGACGAACGGAGCCTTCTATCCGCATTTCCAGTCCAAGGCGGAGCTCGTGCGTGAAAGCCTTGTAGCGGCACTGGAGAGCCAGGTGCAGCAACTGCAGGAGGTATTGGCCGCCGGTGGTCCGGAGATGGGCATAGCGGCGTATCTGTCAGCTGCGCACCGGGACAACCCGGGAACGGGCTGCGCCAACGCCGCGCTGCTCCCGGAACTCGCGCGTCAGCCGCCCGAAACGCGCCAAGTCTATACCGAACGCTTGCTGGTTCTGGTGCGTCAGCTGTCTGCAGCGCTTCCGCAGGCCAGGGATCCGGAAGGCGTTGCCATGGGCGTCTTTGCGACCCTCATCGGCGCGCTTCAACTGGCCCGCGCGGTGGCAGGGACCGAATTGTCGGATCGCTTCCTTGCGGCAGGAGCAGATGCCGCGCGCAGGCTGATCCAGCCACGTGACGGCGAGAAGGCATCCTAGAGGCCGGTGGCGGCAGCGGCAAAGGGCCCTGACATCGTCCTGCGGGTCGCACACAGGAAGGGCCGGCTTTTGGAGGCGGGCCGAACCGGTATTTCGCTCCGATTCAATCGGGTCTAACGCAGATGCCTGAGCTTGTCGGGATTGCGCATGACATAGACGGCCGCGATCTTCCCGTCCTCGATGTCAAGCGCGGTCGTCTGCAGTTCGCCATCGGCCTCCTGGGTGACGAACCCCGGCAGTCCATTGACGAAGCCGATGCGCACCAGCGTCGAGCGATTGTCGCGCAGCCAGGCCGCGACTTGCGCGTATTGCTTCATGACGGCGTCGAAGCCCAGCACCGGCGCCAAAGCCGCCGGACGCTTGCCGCCGCCATCGGCATGAGCGCTGACATCTGCCGTCAGCAGCGCGCCGAGCGCCTGCATGTCGCCGCTGCGCGATGCCGCGAAAAAGGCTTCGGCGATCTCCAGGCCACGCTGCTTCTCCACCTTGAAGCGGGGCCGCGCCTCGCGGACATGGCCCCGTGCGCGAGCGGCAAGCTGGCGGCAGGCGGCTGAATCGCGCTCGATGGCGGTCGCGACCTCCTCGAATTCCAGCCCGAACACATCGTGCAGCAGAAAGGCCGCCCGCTCGAGCGGCGAAAGCCGCTCCAGCGCCAACATCAGCGGCAAGGTGACATCTTCAAGATCGCCCTCTTCGACGATCGGCTCGGGCAGCCAAGGGCCGATATAAGTCTCGCGCTGGCGCCGCGTGGATTTGAGCTGGTCAAGGCAAAGCCGCGTCACCGTGCGGCGCAGGAACGCTTCTGGCTCGCGAACCTGCGAGTGGTCGGTCCCCATCCAGCGGATGAAGGCATCCTGCACGACATCCTCGGCGTCGCTCACCGAGCCCAGCATGCGATAGGCGACCCGCATCAGCTTCGGACCCAGCGGGCCGAAGCCCGCTGCCGCGTCGTCGGGTGCCGTCGCCGTCATCAGGCCGCCTTGGCGCTGGCGCGTATCGTTGCTGCGTCGGTGTAGAGCCCGAAGCCAACGGCGATGCGGTTCCAGCCATTGATGATGTTGATCAAAACGGTGAGCTTCACCTGCTCCTCCTCGGTGAAATGCGCCTTAAGATCATCATAGGCGCTTTCGCGGTCCTGTCCTTCCGAGAGGCGCGTCAGCGCATCGGTCCAGCCGAGCGCGGCACGCTCGCGGTCGCTGTAGCAGGGCGCTTCGCGCCAGGCCGGCAGCAGATAGATGCGCTGCTCGGTCTCGCCATTCTCGCGCGCTTCGGTGGCATGCAGGTTGATGCAGTTGGCGCAGCCATTGATCTGCGACGCCCGAAGCTTCACCAGCTCGTTGAGGCTGTGCTCGAGCCCGGCGGCGACGGAGAGTTCGGTCGATGCGCGCTGCCACTGCTTGATCAGCGCAGGGGCGGCGGCGAAGAGGTCGATTTTGGCGGTCATGATTGCAGTCCTTGTGTTGGGTACGCCATCATGACGAGGCAGGTCCGGCCGGTGTGACATTCAGGCTGGATTTTTTCGAAGGTGCTTTCCCGGCGCGTTCAATCGTCTTTGATCAGCACGATCTTCGCCGGATCGAAATCGATCCCGACCATCGTCCCTTCCGCCACGGCGGGTGTGACATCAGGCGATGTCGCGAACAGTTCGACCGCCGGATCGCTGATCGCGATCCGGTATTCCATGTGGTCGCCGAGATACGAGCTCTTGACCACCTGGCCCTTCATGGTGCCCGCTGGCTGGCCGGGCAAGATGCGCACGGCATTCGGGCGCACAGCGAGCATCGCCGGCCCCGGAGCGTTACCGCGACCCGGCATGTCGAGCAGCAAGGGTCCGACCTTGACCCTCGCTCTGGTTGCATTGCTGGAAAGCACCTCGACGTCGAGCAGATTGGCGTCGCCCATGAAGTCGGCGATGAAACGGTTGGTCGGCTCGTTGTAGAGGTCGCGCGGCGTGCCGTCCTGGGCGACGCGAGCGGCGTTCATGACGATGATGCGGTCGGAGACGGCGAGCGCCTCTTCCTGGTCATGCGTGACATAGACCATGGTCAGCGCCAGATCTTGCTGGAGGCCGCGGATTTCGTCGCGCACGCGCCGGCGCAGCTTGGCGTCGAGATTGGACAGCGGCTCGTCGAACAGCAGCACCTTCGGCTCCAGCACGATGGCGCGCGCCACCGCGACGCGCTGCTGTTGGCCGCCGGACAATTCGCTCGGCTGGCGCTTCTCGTAGCCGGACAGGCCGACAAGCGACAGCTTTTCGGCGGCGCGCTCGGCTGCCTGCGCCTTGCCAAGCCCCATCGCCCGCAGGCCGTAGCTGACATTCTCCATCACGTTCATATGCGGAAACAGCGCATAGGACTGGAACACCATGGAGACATCGCGCTCGGCGGCGGACAGCAAGGTCACATCCTTGTCGTCGATCAGGATGCGCCCGGTGCTGGTCTGTTCCAGCCCGGCGATCAGCCTGAGCGTCGTCGTCTTGCCGCAACCCGAGGGCCCGAGCAGCGTCACCAGGCTGGCCGGCGCGATGTCGAAGCTGACATTGTCGACGGCGATCACCGCGCCGTATTTCTTGGTGACGCCCTCGAACCGCACGGCCGGCCTGTCCGTGACAACCGGGACAGCATTCTTCGCCGTCTGATCCACGCCGCTTCTCCCCATCAGATTGCTGCCACCACGGCTTCCGCCCCAGGCCGGCGCCGGCCGAGCCGGCGTTCGCCGACCAGCAGCTGGATGCCGATGAGGATGACCATCATGACAACGATCATCACCGCCGAATAGACAATCGCGATGCCGTATTCGCCGACATCTGCGCGCCCGACAATGTAGACCGTGGCGAGATTGAACCGGCCGCTCGCCAGGAAGATGACGGCGCTGACCGCCGTCACCGCGCGCACGAAACTGTAGATCATCGCGGTCACGATCGCCGGCTTCAGGATCGGCAGGATCACCCGCAGCAAGGTAGCAAAAGACCGCGCCCCAAGCGTCAGCGATGCCTCGTCCAGGCTCTTGTCGATCTGGCCCAGATTGGCGAGCCCGGCACGGATCGCCACCGGCATGTTGCGGAAGATGAAGGAGATGACGATGATCAGCCCGGTGCCGGTCAATTGCACCGGCGGCACGTTGAAGGCAAGGATATAGCTGACGCCGATCACCGTGCCGGGAATGGCAAAGCTCATCATGGCCAGGAATTCGAACATGGTGCGCCCGGCGAAACGCTGCCGGTCGAGCAGATAGGCCGTCAGGATGCCGAGCGCCGCGGTGAACGGCATGGCCACCAGCGCCAGGCCGATGGTCATCAGCAGCGACGGCCAGGCCGAGCCGCTGAAAAACCAGCCATTGACGCCTTTCTCGATCGAAAAGGCGGTGAGGAAATATTCGAGCGTCGGCGTGTTGTCGCGCCCGATCGATTGCACGAAACCGCCGCCCAGGATGATGCCGTAGACCACGATGGTCAGAACCAGCCACGGAACGACGGCGGCGTAGCAGCCGATCCGCAAGGCCTTGGGCAGCGTCGCCGGTACGCCGCCATCGCCCTTGCCTGCGACGGTGACGTAGCTGCGGCTGCCGATCCAGCGACGCTGGATGACGAAGGCTGCCAGCGTGAACATCAACAGCACGATCGCCAGCACCGCCGCGCGGCCCTGGTCGTGCGCCGCACCGACCACTGCAAAGAAGATGTCGGTCGACAGCACGTTGAAGTTTCCGCCCAGCACCAGCGGATTGGCGAAATCGGCCATGCTCTCGATAAACGAAATCAGGAAGGCGCTGGCCAGCCCCGGCCGGATCAACGGCCAGGTGACGGTGCGAAACGTGCGCCAGCGGCTGGCGCGCAGGGTTTGTGATGCTTCCTCCATGCTTGGGCTGACCCCTTGCAGCACGCCGACCAGAACCAGGAACGCGATCGGCGTGAAGGCCAGCACCTGCGCGATGGTGATGCCGGCCATGCCGTAGATCCAGCGGCTGCGCGGAATGCCGAGATGCACCGACATGAGGTTGGTGACGATGCCGGCGCGGCCGAACAGCAGGATCAGCGCCAGGCCGATGACGAAGGGCGGCGTGATGATCGGCAGGATGGACAGGCCGCGCAGCAGCCATTTGGCCGGCAGCTTGGTGCGAAGCGCGATCAGCGCCAGGGCCAGGCCGAGCGCCGTGCAGAAAAAGCCGACGAGGACTGCGATCGCCACCGTGTTCCACGCCACGCCGCAGGAGCCCTCGCCATAGAGGCAGCGCAGGCTCCATATGTTGGCGCTGAAGATCTTATCGAAGAACAGCGCCGGCACGACATTGCCGTCATTGTCCTTGATGGCCGAGGTGAGGATCGACAGCAGCGGATAGGCGACGAACAGGATCAGCGAAGCAATCACGATTGAGAGCGAGCCGACGACGAAACGGTCGCCCTTGCACCAGCCGCGCGCGGCGAGCGCCTCGGCGATGAACATCAGCATCGCCACGGCATAGAGCGCCGCACCCCAGCCGAGCCCCGGCTGTATCGGTCCCGGCGTGCCGGCGATCTGGGTAAGCAAGCCAAATCCCCAGCCCGAATGGATGATGGAAAAGCCTTCGATGGCCAGCCACAGCAGGCCCGCCGCGCCTGCAACCGCAAGGCTCTTGGGGTTGTTGCGCGCCACCAGCCAGCTCGCCAGCAAAAGCGGCAGGACAAGCGGCAACAGCCAGGGCCGGCCACCGAGCGCCAGGATGATGGCCGGCGTCGCATCCGCCGGCTGTGCCAGCCAGTCGAACGACAGGAAGCCGCCTTCGACCTTGTACCAAGGCAAGAGCACGAAGCTCGCCCACGCGGCCATTACCCAGGCGAGCGCGCTGCGTCCAGGAGCGGAACTGACCATGGAACCGGCCGCGGCCATTCAATGTCTTTCTGTTGCCAAAGGATGGTGCGCCGGCTGCCGCGAGGGGCAGCCGGCGATCAGATGCTAGAGTGAGCGCAAAAGAACGCGCTCAGCCGCCATTGCGAACCTCGTCGGTGAACTTCTTCAACAGCCGCTTGCGTTCGGCCGACGAGCCATATTTGGCGAAGTCGTAGTCGATCAGCTTGATCTTCGAGAGGTCCGGCGCCTCGGGCGGCACCGGCGTGGCGCTGTTCGACGGGATCTGGAAGCTGCCGTTCGGCGCCGCGAGCTTCTGCGCGTCCGGGCTCAGCGCCCAGTCGTAGAATTTCTGCGCCTCTTCGACATGCTTGGCGCCCGTCACGATGCTCATCGAGCCGATCTCGAAGCCGGTGCCCTCGCAAGGCGAAACCACCTTCACCGCCGGGTTCTGCTTGGCCGCGTTGATGACGTCGTGCTGGAAGGAGATGCCGATCAGCGTCTCGCCCTTGCCGACGGCGAGCGCCGGCGCGGCCCCTGCCTTGGTGTATTCGGCGATGTTCTTGTTGAGCTGCTTGAGATAGTCGAATGCCTTGTCCTCGCCCATCAGCTGGACGATGGTGGCAAGCATCGTCCAGGCCGTGCCCGATGAATTCGGGTCGGCCATCTCGATCTCGCCCTGGAATTCCGGCTTGACCAGATCGGCCCAGCACGCCGGCGCGGTCAGCCCGCGCTGCTTCAGATCTTCCTCATTGTAGCCATAGCCGAGTGCACCGAGATAAATGCCGACCGTGCGGTTCTTCGACCTGTCGGCCTGCTTCAGCGCCCAGTCGCGCAAGTTTGCCAGTTGCGGCGACTTGTATTCCTGGGTGAGGCCCTCTTCCGCCGCCTGCAGATGCGGGTCGCCGGTGCCGCCCCACCAGATATCGGCTTGCGGATTGTCCTTCTCGGCCCGGAGGCGGGCGTAGATTTCGCCGGCGCTCATGCGGGTCATGTCGACGCTGACGCCCGTCTCCTTCTGGTAGGTGGTCGCCATCGCCCGGCACCAGGCCTCGTCGACGGCGCAATACATTGTGAGGCTGCGATCGGCCGCCTGGGCGGCACCCGCCAATCCGAACATGGCCAGCGCCGCGCCAAGGCCAAGCCAGGCGGCGCGCAAGCCTTGCTTACTGTCAAATGTCTTCATCGATATTCCTCCCTATCTTTCACACTGAAACGATCTACCCGTCGTCGAGCGGCACTCCGATCACCTGGGACAATGTCGCCGCAACACCGGGTGCTGCCGCAAGCACGGGATTGCCCTTCGCCATGCCGTCGCCGTCGAGGAACCGGTTCACCCGGCCGCCGGCCTCCTCCACCAGCAGCAATCCGGCCAGGCAGTCCCACGAATTGATGTGCAGCTCGGCATAGGCATCGGAGCGGCCGTCGGCCACATAGGCCAGCCCAAGCGCTCCGGAGCCGGAGCGCCGCACGTTGGCGCCGAGTGCCCAGACAAGGCTCACCTTGTCCAGATAGTCGCGATTGGGAATCCTGGGCGACCAGCCGAACTCGACAAAGGCGCGGTCGAACGCTTGCGTCGGCGACACACGGATCGGCGCGCCATTGCGCGTCGCGCCTTGCCCGCGGCGGGCAAAGTACGTTTCGCCGATGGCCGGATTGGCAATGCCGCCGATCTCGCTGCGGCCGTCCTCGACGAAAGCTATCGAAATGCAGAAATGCGGAATACCGCGCATGAAATTGGCGGTGCCGTCGATCGGGTCGACGACCCACATGCGGGCAGAGCCGATGCCGCCGCCTTCCTCGCCCAAAAACCCGTCCTGCGGAAAAGCCTCTGCCAGAGTGGCGCGGATGTGCTCCTCGACCTTGCCGTCGGTTTCAGTGAGAAAATCTTGCGGGCCTTTCATCGCCACCGGCTGGACGGCGCCCTGCCGGGCATAGCCTTCCATCGCCAGTTGCCCGGCCGTGACAAGCAGTTTCCGGCAGACCTCGGCACGCCTGTCCATCTCGGCCTCGGACAGCCGGTCCGCCTTCGGATGCGCCGCCGCCCTGCTCATGCAGCCGGTCCGGACAATCGCGCCCTCAATGCCGTCTTCGGCGAAATGGACAGGGTATTCCTCCGATGCCACTCTTGAGCCGGCTTGTATTGCACGGCTGTGCAAAGCTGTTGCATTCCGCCATGCCTGTCAAGTGCGGTGGGTGGCAATGGCAGAAGAGTTGCATTACACTGCACGGGTGTGCAAAGAATCACGAAAACAGCAGCGAGAGCGTTCGCTTGACGGTTCCGAGAATCCGCACCGGTTTTTCCAGCGCCCAGCAGGTTGCCGACCTCGCCGGGGTTTCGCGCTCGGCCGTGTCACGTACCTTCACGCCCGGCGCTTCCGTTTCCGGGGAAACCCGCGAGCGGGTGATGCTGGCGGCCGAGCAACTCGGCTATCACGTCAACCATCTGGCTCGCGGCCTGATGCGGGCCTCGACCGGCATTGTCTGCCTCATCGTTGCCGATGGCGACACGCCCTATCATGCCCGCCTGCAGAAGGTGCTGACCCAACATCTGCGGGACGCCGGCAAAATGGCCATGGTGTTCAACACCTCCGGCCCCAGCCACCATGTCGACCAGGCGCTGCGCAACACGCTGAACTATCGCGCCGATGCGAGCATCGTTCTGTCCGGCTCGCCGCCGCAGTTGCTGATCCGCACCTGTCTTGAGAACGGCCAGCGGCTGGTGCTGATCAATCGCGATGACCGCTTCGACGGCCCGCACAATATCGGTGTCGACAACGCTGCAGCCGCAGAGGCAGCGCTGCATGCCTTCATCCGGGCCGGCTGTACCCGCCCCGCTTTGGTGACCTCGGCTGCCGGCACGCCCAGCCTGCTCTCCCGCGAAACCGCCTTCCTTACCGCCGCGCAGAAGGAAGGGCTGGAGGTGACCGTGTGGCGCGAGGGCCGCACCGGCTATGCCACCGGAGCCGATGGCGCCAGGCGGCTCTTTTCCGGCCGGCAGCGGCCGGATGCGGCGTTCTGCGTGACCGACCTGATTGCGTGCGGCTTTCTCGATGCGGCCCGCCACGAGTTCGGCATCAGCGTACCCCGCGATCTCTGCGTCATCGGCTTTGACGACATTGAACAGGCCGACTGGGCCTCTTACCGGCTGACGACGTTCTCGCCGCCGATCGAGGAGATCGCCAGGCGCGCCGTGCGGCTCGCGACCGGCGCGCGGGAGGAGGCTGGCAGCCGCCTGATCTGCCATGCGCCCATGGTCTGGCGCAGCACGGTGAGGCCGGGCCAGGGCTGATGCGAAACATGTGTCGGTCAAGACGGGAAACGTACTGATGTCCAAGAAAAAGGCCAGGAAGACCCGCCAGGCGGCAAGACCGGTGGAGATAGCTGTAGGCCCCGAAATCCGGAGCATGATGCGCAAGTTCGGCCTGACCGAGGAAGAAGCACTGCGCATGATGCGCGAATGCGATGCCACCCTCTATGGCGCCAACTCCGGGCACGTGCAGCCAGGATCTTGACGGCCCGCCAGGCGCGAACGGAATTTTAATGTAAATCAAGCGTAATCCCGACCGTTAAAATGATGCGTATGTGTTGGGGTTGCGCATGCCGGAATATTCTTTCTTCATCCGCTCGATCCGGATCCGCTACATCTCGGGATTGCTCATCTTTGCGCTGGCTTCCACCGCGGTGATGTTTGCGCTCAATCGCGTCAATTCCTTCCGCCACGACATCGACGCGCTGAGCAGCAATCTCGTCGTCTTCACCCGCGACCTGCGCAACGCCTCCAGCTTTGCCGAAACCGCCAGCACGGCCTGGCGCACCGAAACCCGTGACGGCCTTGCCGCCGCCGCGCGCGGCCATTCGCAACGCCTGACCAGCGAGATCGAAACACTGTCCGCGGAGCTTGCCGCGATCAAGCCGAGCCTGTCGGCCAAAACGCTGGACGAACTCTCGTCGGCCGCCGTCAACGGTGACCTGTTCTGGTCGTCGCGCGACATCGTGCGCAACTTCAACCTGATGTCGGCGGCGCAACAGACCGACGAATGGAGTTCGCGCGAAATCCTCAACCAGAACGACCTGTTCGTCCAGCCGATGCTGGTGCGTGTGCGTACCGCCATGGATGGCGAACGCCATCTGGCCGACGCCTCCAGCGACAGGCTGCTGTTTTGGGCAAGCGGCCTTCTGTTCGCGGTTCTTGCCATCGTTGCCCTCTGGATCTTCCGGCCGATGGAAAAGGCGATCCGCCGCGCCTTCACCGAATCCGCCGCATCCTTGTTCAAGGCCGAAGCGGCCGACCGTGCCAAATCGGAATTCCTGGCCAATATGAGCCATGAGATCCGCACGCCGATGAATGGCGTGCTGGGCATGGCCGAACTGCTCGCCAAGACCGAGCTTAACGCGCGCCAGAAAACCTTCACCGAAGTCATCGTCAAATCCGGCAATGCGCTGCTCACCATCATCAACGACATCCTCGATTTCTCCAAGATCAATGCCGGTCAGCTGACGCTCGATCCTGCACCCTTCCGGCTTGCCGAAGCGGTCGAGGACGTGGCCACACTGGTGTCGGCGCGCGTCGCCGAAAAGAACCTCGAGCTGATCGTGCGTGTCGACCCGCGCCTGCCTGCCCATGTCGTCGGCGATGCGGGACGGTTTCGTCAGATCGTCACCAATCTGCTCGGCAATGCGGTGAAGTTCACCGAGAAGGGCCATGTGCTGATCGATGTCGGCGGCGAGGTGGTCGACGGCATGGTCCAGCTCAAGGTCCGCGTCGAGGACACAGGCATCGGCATTCCTGCCGAGAAGCTCGAGAACGTGTTCGAGAAATTCGCGCAGGTCGACGGCTCGTCGACGCGCCGCCATGAAGGCACCGGCCTCGGCCTTGCCATCGCCGCCCGCCTCATCGACCTGATGGGCGGCAAGATCGGCGTCGAAAGCGAGATCGGCCGCGGCTCGGTGTTCTGGTTCGCCGTGCCGCTGCCGGCGCATCAGCAGGACACGCGCAACGAGATCGTGCCGGTCGATGTCACCGGCGCCCGCGTGCTGGTCATCGACGACAACCCGGTCAACCGCGAGATCTTGCTGGAGCAGCTCAGAAGCTGGAGCTTCGACTGCGCGGCCGCCGAAAGCGGCGCCGTCGGCCTCGCCTTTCTAGACCGGGCCAGCCAACTCGGTGCTGCGGTCGACTGCATCATCCTCGACTACCAGATGCCCGGCATGAACGGCGCCGATGTCGCCAAGGCGATTTCCGCCGACAGCCGTCTCTCCGCCATCCCGGTGGTGCTGCTGACCTCCGTCGACCAGGTCGATTTCGGCAAGATGGTCATCGATTTCGGCATCGCCGCGCATCTCACCAAGCCGGCGCGCTCGGCCATCCTGCTCGGCACCGTCATCTCGGCCATCCAGAAAGCGCGGGCCCAGATCGGCAAGGCCCAGTTCGTTCGCGAGCCTGTCGTTCCGCAGGCGGCACCCGTGACGCCACCCGCCTTCACCGTCATTCGCGGCCCGGCAATTCCGGCGGCCACAGTGCCTGAATCGATCGCCACGCCAAACGGCCCGATCGATATTCTGATCGCCGAGGACAATGACGTGAACCAGCTGGTGTTCGGCCAAATCCTCAATGGGCTTGGCCTCAGCTACCGCATCGCCAGCAATGGCCGCACGGCCGTCGAGATGTACCGGGCGCTGCGGCCGAAGCTGATCCTCATGGACGTCTCCATGCCGGAGATGAACGGCTACGAGGCGACCCGCGCCATCCGGGCGGCGGAGGCAGCGAGTGGCAATCACACACCAATCATCGGCGTCACCGCGCACGCACTGAAGGGCGACCGCGACAAATGTATCGAGTCCGGAATGGACGACTATCTGCCCAAGCCGGTGTCGCCCGACCGCCTCGGCAGCAAGATCGGCACATGGCTCAGCGAAACGGTCGCGGTAAAGAGGGCTTGATCAAATCGCCGCGTCCAGATGATAGCGGCGCATCCAGTCCAGACTAATCTCGTCCGAGAGCTTGGCGACGCCCGGCTTTACGTCGGCGGCATTCGGCGCCTGAACGCCCAGGGCCTTGCAGATGGATGCCAATGCCGCTGCCGGATCGCCTGACAGGCGCTCATAGCCGATGCGCAGCGGGACGATCCCCTGCTCCGCGAACCAGACGTTCCAGCCCGCGTCATAGGCTTCGAGTTCGGCAAGCTCGCGCTGGATCCGCTTGAAATCGTAGCGGGGTTCCTGCGGCGGTGCGACTCGTTCGATCTCGGTTCCGTCGGGCGCGATGTGCCAAAGCCCGGTCTGCTCGGCCTTGATCAGCGACACCGCCTGCGCCAGCTTGTTTTCGCGCGAAAGATGGATGTAGAGGACCCGCCCGAAGGCCTTTTCAAAGCGTGCTTTGTCCGATGGCAGGTCTGGGTAGATCCGGTCGAGGATGGCCGAGAGTTCACCCAGGTTCTCCCGCATGAGGCGCAAGCCGAAGACGGCTGTTCCGCCCTTTCCCGCGCTGATTGCCGCCTTGAGGTAGGCGACATCGAAGTCATGCGCGCTCATCGTATCGGGATGCGGCAATTTCCACTCTTCTGCCCATTCCGCCTTGTCCTGCCGCCGGTAGAACGAGTGCGGATCGCCGGCTGTTTTCGTCGAGGCCAGAAGGCCGCACAGCAAAGTGCTTCCGGTTCTCGGCGTGCCGCAGATTATGTAGCCGTCACGCATCTCGGGGCTCTGTCGCTTGTCATGGATTGGGCTAACCTCGCCAGGCGCGGTGACACGCGCGCTTCGCGAAGGACTCCAGTCTAGCCGCGCCGGAAGGGATAGAGGAATTGCTGCCAGTATCCGTTCGGAACGGGATGTCCGTGAATGCCGTAGCCGTTCGGCCAGCGCCCTTCGGGCATATGATGGGTGCCGAACAGCCGGTCGAGCAGCGGGAAATGGATGGCGAAATTTACGTCGATCGCTTCTTTTTCGAGGCCGTGATGCCAGTGGTGGTAACGCGGCGACACCAGCACCTTTTCGACTGGACCGAAACTGGTTCCGATGTTGGAATGGATGAACGACGAATAGACGTAGACGATCAATATATACGTCTGGATAGCCGATTCATCGAACCCCAGCACGAACATCGGGGTGGCCGTCAGGCTGCGCAGCACGATGATTTCCAGGAAATGCATGCGCGCACCGGCAATCCAGTCCATCGACTTGGCGGAATGGTGCACGGCATGGAACTTCCACAGCCAGGGAATGCGATGAAAGGCCCGATGCACCCAATACTGGGCAAGGTCGGTCAGGAACATCACCGCCAGCAGTTGCACCAGCCACGGCAAGCCGTGGACCCAGGCGCGCACCGAACCAAGGGTGCCCTGTGAATTGACGAAGTTGGACGGCGCCAAGGTCAGGTAGGTCAAAATCTGCACCAGCAGCGACGAGACCAGATAGTAGAACAGGTCCTCGCGCCATTCATCGCGGAACACGGTCTGATCCTTGTTGCGCGCGAAAAGACGTTCGAGCGGGACGAACAGCACACCCATGAACAAGGCGTTCAGGATGAAGAAATCGAGCCCGAAGAACACCCCGTCGATGTGCAGTTGATGGCGCACCGGAAGCATGCCGACCAGCGACGCCAGCAGCACAGTGAACATCGCTGCCGCGCCGAGCGTCTTTTGCCTGCGCAGCGTCATGCTGAGGATCGCCAGGATATAGCCGGAGATGAGGACGAAATAGAGCACCGGCTTGAAGAACAGCATCTGGTGGATGGGGGCCAGATCCGGCATCGATGTAAGCGACGGGTAGCGCAGCACGATGACCATCAGCAGGGCGGTGACCCCGGCAAGCAAGCCAATCGAGCCGGACAGCCAGCCAGAACCGAACGGCCGTTTGGCGCGCGGCGTTTCAAGTTCACCGACGACGCGTCCAAGGAAATTTGTCACCGGCATGATTTCCCCCGTTAACGGCCCCAAAGGTCTCGCCAGAAATTTCGACCTGTCTTACTACAGCAAGGCTCATAAATATTTAATCGACACGACTTTGCAGGCCAGAGACGGCTATCGGCGTTTTGGGCAATTGGTAAAAGCTGCGATCGTGTCAAAGACACCGGCCACTATAGTCGGAATCTTTCCTGGATGCGACGGGCGCATTCAAGCGGCGTCAGCCGGCTGGTGTCGACTTCGAGGTCGTAGTCCATGCCCTTGTGGACGCGTCCATATTGCCAGCGCGCCAGGCCAGGCAGCCTGTCGGCGCGCGCGGCCTCGCGCGCTTCCAGCACCTCCAGCGGCGCCATGACGCCGACCAGATGCAGATCGAAACCCGACAGCAGCATGCGGTACTCCGCTATCTCTTCATTGAAGATCACGTCGTCGACGATGAGATTGTTGCCTTGCCCGGCCATGGCAGCGATGGCATGGCGCATGCCGCGCATGGTTCGTGCGCCGACCGGTCCGCTCCTGATCACCACCGACGGCCTGCCGTCTTCCAGCACCGTCTCAAAGGAAAACCCGTCGGCATGATCCTGCAGCGCCGGCGGCAGCATGTCGATGAAAGCATCCATCTGGACATGCAGGAACGGTTCAGCGGCGATTGTTTGCAGCGCCCTGGCGATCGAGCTTTTGCCGGCGCTGCCGACGCCATTGAGCAGGACGATTTTGGCCGTCATGTCGCCCCCTATCGGTTGCGCACGACGATACAGGCGCCGCCGACGCTTTGCAGTTTCTGGCAGATGACGTTGGCGGCGCTACGGTCGTCGACACCGATCCTGACGGCGTAGATGCCGCGTCGGCCGATCGGCGTGCGCACCCGGCTGACCACCGGGTCACGACCGGAAAGCAGCGCCGGAAACCGGCTCCTGACCCGCAGCCACTGATTGATCGCAGCGCCCCTGCGGAAATTGCCGGCCACCTGGACGCCCCATGGCTTCACATTGATCGACGCCATGGCCACGGTTCTCGACATGATCACCGGCAGCTTGCGGCAGGCGACGGCAAAGCTGGTTTTCGCGTCGAGCGGCTCGATCGTTCCGGCGTAGGCGCTGTCGGAGAACTTGTCGGCCGGTTCGCCCATGATGTCGAAGACGTAGCTCTCGGTCTCCATGGGCAAGAAGCCGCCCGAACCCAGCCAGCGCGAAACGCGGCTCTCGCCGGCATTGTAGGCAGCCGCCGCCAGGCCGAGATTGCCGAAGCCGGTCTTCATTTCGGCGAGATATTTCGCCGAAGCCGGGATCGCCTGGTCGATGTCGAAAGGATCGGCCAGCCCGCGCATCTTGGCGGTGCTCGGCATGAACTGGGCGATCCCTTCGGCACCGACCGGGCTAACCGCATTGGGATCGAAGCGGCTTTCTTTCCAGATCAGCCGGGCGAAGTAATCCTTCGGCAGGCCGTTCCGCTCGGCATGCGTCTCGATCAGGTCACAGACACGGCCGATCAATCGTTTCGCCGCCGAGTGCGATTGCGGTGGATCGGCAAGTGCCTGTCCGGCACTCAGCCCGCAGAGCAGGATCACACCGGCTTTGAGCAGCCCCCGCATGGCTCATTCGGCCGCGGCTTTGCCGTGCTGGCCAAACCGCCGCTCGATATAGTCGGCAACCATTTTTTCGAAATCGGCGACGATCGACGGACCGCGCAGCGTCGCCGACTTCTTGCCGTCGACGAAGACGGGTGCGGTCGGCGTCTCGCCGGTGCCGGGCAGCGATATGCCGATATCGGCGTGCTTGGATTCGCCGGGGCCGTTGACGATGCAGCCCATCACCGCGACCTTGAGGTTCTCGACGCCGGGATATTTCTCCCGCCAGACCGGCATGTTCTTGCGCAAATCGGCCTGGATGTTCTGGGCGAGCTCCTGGAACACGGTGGAGGTCGTGCGACCGCAGCCGGGGCAAGCGGCGACGATCGGCACGAACTGACGGAAGCCCATGGTCTGCAGCAGTTCCTGCGAGACCTGCACCTCACGCGTGCGATCGCCATTCGGCTCCGGCGTCAGCGAGATGCGGATGGTGTCGCCAATGCCTTGCTGCAAGAGGATGCCCATGGCAGCCGACGAGGCGACGATGCCCTTGGATCCCATGCCGGCTTCGGTGAGGCCAAGATGCAGCGCATGGTTGGAACGCGTGGCAAGCTCGGTATAGACCGCGATCAAATCCTGCACGCCGCTGACCTTGGCCGACAGGATGATCTTTTCGCGGGCGAGGCCTATCTCTTCGGCCATTTCGGCCGACAGGATGGCCGACTGCACGATCGCCTCGCGGGTTACTTCCTGCGCCGTCAGCGGGAAGCCTTGGCTCTGGTTCTCGTCCATCAGCCGGGTGAGCAACTCCTGATCGAGCGACCCCCAATTGACGCCGATGCGCACCGGCTTGTCGTATCTGATCGCCATTTCGACGATCGCTGCGAACTGGCGGTCCTTCTTGTCCTTGAAGCCGACATTGCCGGGATTGATGCGGTATTTGGCCAGCGCCTCGGCGCAGGCTGGATGGTCGGCCAGCAGCTTGTGCCCGATATAGTGGAAGTCGCCGACCAGCGGCACATTGATGCCGAGCCGCTCGAGCCGTTCGCGGATGCGCGGCACGGCGGCGGCGCTCTCGTCACGATCGACGGTGATGCGCACGATCTCGGAGCCGGCGCGATGCAAAGCCGCAACCTGCGCGACGGTCTGGTCGATATCGGCCGTGTCGGTGTTGGTCATCGACTGCACGACGACCGGCGCGCCGCCGCCGACGACCACGCCGCCGACATCGACGCCGACCGATGTCCGGCGCGCAAAGGGGGAGGAAAAATACCCGGTCATGCCGGCAGCCTCTTGATCACCCGAGCGACACACGTCCACGTCGACGCACGCTCAATCAGCTATCAGCGCATAGCGCTGAGGTTCGGGCATGAGGTGGAGGAGCAAAGATGGCTTGTCAATGGCGACAGACAAGCAGAGCCGCCAAATCGCAGCAGCGCGGCGACCCCACAGACGGGTTTCGCCGGCCAACAGTATGGGAATTAGTAGCAAAAACAGGCCTCCGGCGGCATGTCGCCACCGGAGCGATAGTCACGCGCCAAGGCGGCGCGTCTAATCCTGGAAGGGCGTCAGTGTCTCGTCGGTTTCGCCTTCAGTTTTTCAATCTCGTCCTTGAGTGCCAGCTTGCGTCGCTTCAGATTCACGATTTCGAGGTCGTCGACCGATGGATGGTTCATCGCATCGTCGATCTCGCGTTCGATATCACCGTGTTTCCGCTGCAACTCATCAAGATGGGATGCAAGAGACATGATTGGTTCTCCCTTTCATGGTTTCCTCGATTGCAGCCGTCAAAGGCACGTCCACCGCAGGTCGCATCTGTGACGGCACCATGACAGTCTGCCACCATCCGGCTGCGATGTCGAATGCTGCGTGGTAGCATTCCACGACAATGTGATATGTGATATTGGCTGCGCGCCGGCGGCAATTGATGCCGCCCCCGCCCAATCATGCCCATTGCCGGGCGCCGCAGACATGCAGACGGTAGAGAATGTCCGACCAGGAAAAGGCCGATGTCCGCCTCGAATTTTCCCGCCTGAAGCAGGAGCATGCCGATTTCGACGCGGCCATCAATGCGATGATCGCCATGGGCTGCGACCCCTTGCAGATCCAGCGCATGAAGAAGAAGAAGCTTTTCCTCAAGGACCGGCTGATGGCGCTGGAAGACAAGATCATTCCGGACATCATCGCTTAGCCGACGGCCTCGGGGCCTAACTGCTCACCCCGCTATCGACAGCCGCGCCGCGCGATGGCGCAGCAACGTCAGCAATTCGTCGGTCTTCTCCGCTGAAGTGTCGATCGGCACCACCAGGCACATCGTCGCCTCGACCTTGCCGGCGGCCGCGAAGACAGGGGCGGCCAGGCATTTGGTGTAGGCGTCGACCAGCCCCGAAGTGATGCAATAGCCGGTCGTTCTGGCCGTCGCGATATCGGCAACGAAGTCGTCGAACTGCAGCCTGCGGCCGTCGGGCAGCAAAAGGTCGTCTTCCGAGACCATGTCCTGGATGGCGGCCCTTTCCAATCCGGCCAGAAGCAGCCGCCCCGATGCCGTCCATGGCAGCGGGATCTGCAGGCCGGTGGCCGAGCTGATGCGGAACGGCCTGGTGCCGGGGCTGGAATGGACGATGGTATAGCGCCCGCTTTGCAGCATGCACAATTCGGAGGTCTCGCCGGTCTCGCGCGACAGATTGTCGACCTCCTGCCGGCCCCGCCTAAGCAGGTCGTTGCCCCTGACATAGTCCATTCCATAGAGGTAGAGCTTCTTGCCGAAATAGACCCGGTTGCCGTCGCCCTCCATCTCCAGGAGACCCGCATCGACCAGCGAACGCACCAGCGTATAGGTGGTGGAGCGCGGCGCATTCACCCCCTTGGCGAGATCGCCAATGCCGATGGCGCGCTGCGTAACATGCAGGAAGTCCAGGATCTCCAGCACCCGGTTGAGGCCCTTCTCGCGCGAGCCGGAGGTCTTGTCGGGCGTCGGGCTCCCGGCTGGACCAAGCTCCGCCCGATCCGTGAGTCCATTGCTGTCTTGCATAACTGATTCCTGATGGTAGTATCTGTCTTGTATAGGATACATGTGTCTATTGTAAGAGACAATCAGGTCGGCGACACGTGTGTCTGTAAGGGGAACTCAAACAACAGGAGGTCGCAGTGAACGACGCATCCAAGCGAGATTTTCTGAAACTAGGCATGGCCGGGCTTGCAACGGCGGGCGTGATGACCGCTGTCAGCGCCGAAAAGGCGGCGGCACAAGCCGCATCCGACAGCGTTCTGCGCACCGCGCTTGACCGCGGAAAGCTGATCGTCGGCACCGGCAGCACCAACGCGCCATGGCATTTCGAAAACGATGCCGGCGAGCTGGTCGGCATGGACATCACCATGGGACGCATCCTGGCCAAGGGTCTGTTCGACGATCCGAGCAAGGTCGAGTTCGTCATGCAGGATCCGGCGCAGCGCATCCCCAATGTCACCACCAACAAGGTCGACATTACCATCCAGTTCATGACCATGACCGCGCAGCGCTCGCAGCTGATCCACTTCTCCAGGCCATACTATGTCGAGGGCGTCGCCCTGCTGACGCTGCCGACGGCGGAAAACAAGACCTTCGACAAGCTGCTCGCCGGTGGTTCGGCGACGCGCATCTCGATCCTGCAGAATGTCGATGCCGAAAGCTCGGTCCATTACGCCCTGCCGGAGGCGCAGGTGCTGCAGATCGACACCCAGGCCAATGTGCTGCAGGCACTGGAATCGAAACGCGCCGATGCCGCCGCCGTCGATCTTTCAACCGTGCGCTGGCTGGCCTCGCGCAACCCCGACAAATATTTCGATGCCGGCAAGAGCTGGTACTCGATGCTCTACGGCGCGGCGGTCAGGCAGGGCGACCTGGACTGGCTGACCTTCGTCAACCAGACCTTCACCATCGCCATGTTCGGCCATGAGACCGCACTCTACGACGCCGCCTTCAAGGACTATTTCGGCCAGGAGCCGCCGGCCCGCCATGCCGGTTTCCCGGTTGTCTGACAAGTGCTGGCGGAAGGGTTAGCCCTTCCGCCTTCTAGTTCGCATCCCCTTGGTTATTGCGGGAGACGCATGGGCTATACGCTCAACTTCAACCTGATCTGGCGCCATTTCGACAAGCTGTGGGGCGGCCTTCTGCTCAGCCTCGAGCTTGCCGTGATTTCGATTGCCATCGGCGTCGTCATCGGCCTGGTGCTGGCGGTCTGGTATGTCTCGGCCGGACGCGTGGTGCGCGCCATCATTGCGGCTTACGTCGAATTCATCCGCAACGTGCCGCTGATCCTGCTCGTCTATCTTGTCTTCTACGGCCTGCCGACGGTGATCGACGTCGCCTACGACGCGCCGACCTCGTTCGTGCTGACGCTGTCGGTCTATAGCGGCGCCTATCTGGTCGAGGTGTTCCGCTCCGGCCTCGAAGCCGTGCCGCGCGGCCAGCTCGATGCCGGCAAGGCGATCGGGCTCACGCCTTGGCAGCGGCTGGTTCATGTGCGCCTGCCGACCATGCTGCGCATCACGCTGCCGGCGCTGTCCAACACCTTCATCTCGCTGTTCAAGGACACGTCGATCGCCTCGGTGATCTCGGTGCCCGAGCTCACCTTCGGCGCCCAGTGGATCAACTTCAACACCTTCCGCATCGTCGAGGTCTATCTGGTGACGACGGCGATGTATCTGGTGACCGGCTACACCCTGCTCTTCGGGCTGCGGCTGGTCGAACGCCGGTTCAGGGCTGCGCGCTGACATGCTGAGCCAGATCCTCTACGCCGTACCGTTCCTCGCCCAGGGCTTCGCCATCACCTTGTGGGTGTCGCTGCTGGTCGTGGTGCTGTCGCTGATTGCCGGCGTCGCGCTCGGCGTCGGCCTGGTCTACGGCCCGGTGCCGCTGCGCTGGGCCGTGCGCATCTTCTCCGACACCATCCGCGGCATCCCGATCCTGGTGCTGATGTTCTTCGTCTATTACGGCCTGCCGGCCATCGGCCTGCATCTGCAATCCTTCTCGGCGGCGGTGCTGGCGCTGACCTTGTTCAAGACGGCGCAGGTCATTGAGTATCTCCGCGGCGCCGTCGGCTCCATTCCCAAGGGCCAGTCAGAAGCGGCGATGGCCATTGGGCTGACTTTTCGCCAGCGGCTCACCTACGTCATCTTTCCGCAGGCCTTCCGGCGCTTCCTGCCGCCCTGGATCAACGGCGTCACCGATGCGGTCAAGGGCAGCGCCCTGGTCTCGCTGCTCGGCATCACCGACCTGATGCAGGCGATCAATCAGGTCATCGGCCGCACCTATGAGGCGATGCCGCTCTACATCCTCGGCGCCTTGATCTATTTCGCCGTCAACTATGCGCTTTCCTACGCCAGCCGGCGGCTGGAACGGCGCTTTGCCTTCATCCGGGACTAGCACGATGGCCACAAGCTCGAACGACAATGCCGCCCTTCTCGACATTGCCGGGGTCTCGAAAGCCTTTGGTTCGGTCGAGGTGCTTCGCTCGGTCAGCCTCAAGGTGGACAGGGGCGAGGTGGTCACCGTCATCGGCCCTTCCGGCAGCGGCAAAACCACCCTGCTGCGCTGCGTCAACTTTCTCGAAAGCTACGACTCAGGCTCGATCCGCATCGACGGCAAGGAGGTCGGTTTTCGTGAGGCCGGCGCGCGCCAGCGGCGCAGCGAGCGCGACCTTGCCAAGCGCAGCGAGCGCGACCTTGCCAATATGCGCGCCGAAACCGGCATGGTGTTCCAGAGCTTCAACCTGTTTCCGCACCTCACCGCCGCCGGCAACATCATGCTCGGCCTCACCAAGGTGCGCGGCAAGAGCAAGGCCGAGGCGCGCCAGATCGCCGAGCATTGGCTGAGCCGCGTCGGCCTCGCCCACAAGGCCGACAGCCTGCCGGCGGAACTCTCCGGGGGCCAGCAGCAGCGCGTCGGCATAGCGCGGGCAGTCGCCATGGAGCCGAAGATCCTGCTGCTCGACGAGATCACCTCCGCGCTCGATCCCGAATTGGTCGGCGAGGTGCTGGCCGTTGTGCGCAGCCTGGCCGAAGACGGCATGACAATGGTGATGGTCACGCACGAGATGGCCTTTGCCCGCGACGCTTCGAGCCGCATTGTCTTCATGGCCGATGGCGGTGTCAGCGCTGTTGGCCCGCCGAAGGAGATCCTTGCCGAAGAGACCACCAATGAGCGCCTGCGCTCTTTCCTGGCGCGGTTCCGCGCCTCGCATTTCTGACATGGGCGGCCCAAAGCAATTCCAGGAAAAGTGTAAGCGGTTTTCCCGGGAAAAGCGCGAAGCGCTTTCCCTTGGGAATTGCGTAAAACAACAGGCCGGCCCAAGGAGAATTCTTCCATGACGCCTTACATCCGGCTCGCCGAGCTCGGCCTAACGCTGCCCGAGCCGCCGACGCCGATCGCCAATTTCGTCACCCATGCGGAAAGCGGCCGGCTGATCTTTCTTTCGGGTCAAGGGCCGCTGCGCGCCGACGGCACGCTGTGCACCGGCAAGGTCGGCGAGGACGTCACCGTCGAGCAGGCCTATGAGCATGCCCGCCTCACCGGCCTCAACCTGCTCGCCGTCATGCACGCCGCCGCCGGCGATCTCGGCCGCATCGTGCGCGTCGTCAAATTGCTCGGCTTCGTCAATGCGACGCCGACCTTCAGCGACCACCCGAAAGTGGTCAATGGCTGCTCGGACCTGTTCGCCAGCGTCTTCGACAAGATCGGCGGCCATGCCCGCTCGGCGATCGGGGTCGGCTCGCTGCCTGGAAACATCACCGTCGAAATCGAAGCGGTCGTCGAGATCGCCGCCTGACCGTCAAGGGATTGCTGAACATGAAAACCTATTCCGACACCGGCTCCAACACCACGATCCGTGAACGGCTGGGACTGCGGCCGATCATCAACGTCTCCGGCACGATGACGACGCTCGGCGCCTCGATCATCGTTCCCGAGGCGATCAGCGCCATGGCCGAGATCGCCTCGCAATGGGTGGAGATGGACGATCTGCAGCGCGCCGCAAGCGTGATCACCGCCCGCCTCACCGGCGGCGAGGCCGGCTTCATCACCGCCTGCTGCGCCTCAGGCATCACAATGGCGATCGCCGGGGCGATGACCGGCACCAATTTGCTGGCGATCGAACGGCTGCCCGACGATACCGAAGGGCTGAAGTCCGAAGTCGTCATCCAGCTCGGCCATATCGTCAATTACGGCGCACCGATCGACCAGTCGATCCGCGTCGCCGGCGCCAAGGTCATTCCGGCCGGCACGGTCAGCGTCACGCAGGATTATCATGTGCGCGAGGCTATCAACGAGCGCACGGCGGCGGCGCTCTACGTCGTGGCGCACCACACCGTGCAATACGGCATGCTTTCCCTTGAGGAATTCTGCGATATCTGCCACGCCAGGGGCGTGCCGGTGATCGTCGATGCGGCTTCCGAATATGACCTGCGCAGCTTCCTGGCGCGCGGCGCCGACATCGTCGTCTACAGCGGCCACAAATTCCTTTCGGGGCCGACCAGCGGCATCGTCACCGGTCGCAAGGATCTGGTCCGCGCCGCCTATCTGCAGAACCGCGGCGTCGCCCGCGCCATGAAGGTCGGCAAGGAAAGCATCGCCGGCACCATCGCGGCGCTCGAAGCCTGGGAAAAGCGCGACCATGCCGGCATCCGCCGACGCGAGGAAGCGGCGCTCCATCTATGGAGGGATTCGCTGCAGGGAATACCCGGCATCGTCGCAAACATCATTCCCGACCCAACCGCCAATCCGCTCGACCGGCTGCAGATCTTCGTCTCCCCCGAAAGCCGCTTCAGTGCCGCCGGCCTCGCCTCGGCATTGGCGGCCGGATCGCCGCCCATCATCGTGCGCAACCACGAAGTCGAGCGTGGCCATTTCTTCCTCGACCCCTGCAATCTGCACCCAGGCGAGGCCGAGATCGTCGCCGAACGCCTCCGCGCCGTGCTCACCGCGGCCGACAGGCCGGCGGATGCGATGAGACAGCCGCGAAAGGATTCATCCGGCGCCCTGCGCTGGCCGGACTAGGCTGCGGCGGCCGCCATCCTTGCGGGCCAGCCCGAATTCCGCTAAGGCGCGCCTTTACCGCCGGGAGCATGCGCTTGACCGACCACCGCGCCGACGTCGCCATCATCATGGGCAGCCAGTCCGACTGGGCGACGATGCGCCACGCCGCCGAAACGCTGGACGCGCTGGGCATCCCGCACAAGCGGCTGATCGTCTCCGCCCACCGCACCCCGGACCGCCTCTATGATTTCGCCAAGGGCGCCAAGGCGGCCGGCTACAAGGTGATCATCGCCGGCGCCGGCGGCGCCGCCCACCTGCCCGGCATGACGGCGGCGATGACGCCGCTGCCGGTGTTCGGCGTGCCGGTCGAATCGAAGGCGCTGTCCGGCCAGGATTCGCTGCTCTCCATCGTCCAGATGCCGGCCGGCATTCCGGTCGGCACGCTTGCCATCGGCAAGGCGGGTGCGGCCAACGCCGCCCTTCTGGCGGCCGCCGTGCTGGCGCTGAACGACGAAGAACTTGCCGCCCGCCTGGATGCCTGGCGCGCCGCCCAAACCGCCAGGGTCGCCACCGAACCGACGGACGCGCCGTGAGCCTCCCCGCGGGATCGAGCATCGGCATCATCGGCGGCGGCCAGCTCGGCCGCATGCTGGCTGTTGCCGCAGCGCGCCTCGGCTACCGCACAATTATCCTCGAACCGCAGGCCGATTGCCCGGCGGCTCAGGTCGCCAACCGCCAGATCACCGCCGCCTATGACGATGCGGACGCCCTTGCCGAACTGGCGGCAGTCAGCGCCGTCGTCACCTACGAATTCGAGAATGTGCCGGTAGCGGCTGCCGGCGCGCTCGCCGCCAAGGTCCCGGTCTATCCGCCGCCCAGGGCGTTGGAAATCGCCCAGGACCGGGTGGCGGAGAAGCTGTTCCTGAACGGCATCGGCATCAGGACAGCGGATTTCCGCTCCGTCGACAATGACGACGAGCTGACGGCGGCGCTGAGAGAGTTCGGCGGCAGCGGCATCTTGAAAACCCGCCGCATGGGCTATGACGGCAAGGGCCAGCGCGTCTTCCGCAACATGGAGACGGGCGGCTTTGCCGGCACATGCGAGACCATGGGCAATGTGCCGCTGATCCTCGAATCCTTCGTCGCTTTCGAGCGCGAAATCTCGGTCATCGCCGCGCGCGGGTTGGACGGCGCGGTCGCCGCCTACGATCCGGCTGAGAACGTCCACCGCGACGGCATCCTGCATACCTCGACCCTGCCGGCCCAGATCAGGCTGGAGACGACGGCGACGGCACAGGGGGCGGCAGCGAAAATCCTGTCGGCCCTCGACTATGTCGGCGTCATCGGCGTCGAGTTCTTCGTTCTTGCCGATGGCACGCTGCTGGCCAACGAAATGGCGCCGCGCGTGCACAATTCCGGCCACTGGACGGAAGCCGCCTGCATCGTTTCGCAATTCGAGCAGCATATCCGCGCCATTGCCGGCCTGCCGCTGGGCAACCCTGGCCGGCATTCAAACTGCGTCATGGAAAACCTGATCGGCGACGATGTGCTGCGCGTACCCGCTTTGCTCGCCGAGCCCGATCTGATGCTGCATCTCTACGGCAAGGCGGAAGCGCGCCCAGGCCGCAAGATGGGCCATTTCACGCGCATCAGCCGCCGTAGCTAAGCCATTCCGGCACTTTGCGCGAGGGCGTGGATCGAGCCCTATTGCAGCTCGTCGTTCAGATCCCCGTCCTCGTCGGGGCTGGCGCAACTCGCATCGCCTTCCCTACAATTGGCGCCCGCGGTGAGCTGTTTGATGCGCTGGTCAGTCAGTTCGGTCAGGCATTGTGAAACCTCCATCGGATGGATGGAGCCGCCCTCGCTGTCTGTCGTCGTATAGGCGCATTCGGCGTCGCGGAAGGCGATCCAGGCGCGTTGCGCGACCTGCAGCAGCTTCCTGCTCTTGTCGTCGTTGCGACCGACGAGATCCTTGTAGGCCTGGTTGAGCTTGGCATCGGCCGCCTGATAGTCCTCGCCGGCGCAGATGTTCATCATCTGCTGGCTGTCGTCGTTGCGGTCGCATTCCTGCGCCTGCGCGATGGAGGCGGCTGCCAGAACGGCAAGGCTCGCGGACACAAACAACAGGCGCATGGAGGTCTCCAAATCGGCTTGCGGGTGCCGCACCATTCCAGCCCGCCTTCGGCCGCGCAATGGCGTGGAGCCGAGATGGCGGATATTTGATGGCCAAAGCCATTCTCGGCCTCTATCCAGCACGCTTGCGGTTGACACGGGCAAGGCTCCTCGTTTATGAGCCACCGCAAGTTCAAAGGCGCGCTTTTCAGGCGCGCCTTAATAATTCGGCCCGGACAGGGCCCAGACCGACGGGCAAGACCATGAAGATCAAGAATTCGCTCAAGGCGCTGAAGGCGCGTCACCGCGACAACCAGCTGGTTCGCCGCAAGGGCCGCGTCTACATCATCAACAAGACCGCTCCACGCTACAAGGCGCGCCAGGGCTGAGTGTTCGGCCGGAGGCTCGTTGCCTCCGTCCATACGATGGTAATTGCCTGGTTTCAGGCACTTTCACGCTAATTTCAGTTTGACGATCCGCCGTCCGGGGTTAGATTCCGGCGATGCGGATTCTTTTTGCATTTTTGGCGACCCTGTTTCTTTTCGGCGTCGCTCCGGCGTCGGCGGACGATCCGCCGGCAAAGCCGCCGGTTGCTCTGACCAGGGAAGCCAGGCTCGACCAACTGTTTGCCGAGCTGAAGCGCGAGCGCAACGAAAAGGCGGCCGAGCGCATCGCCGGGCGCATCTGGGGCGAATGGTTCCAGTCCGGCAGCGCCTCGATCGACCTGATGATGCAATGGTCGCAAAAGGCGATGGACGACCAGAAGTTCGACGTCGCCCTCGACTTCCTCGACCAGGTCGTCATCCTGCAGCCAAAATATGCCGAAGGCTGGAACCGGCGCGCCACCGTCCATTACATGATGAAGAATTTCGGGAAGTCGATGTCCGACATCGACCAGACGCTGCAGCTGGAACCACGCCATTTCGGCGCGCTTTCCGGCCTGGCCCAGATCATGGCCGCCACCGGCCACAAGCAATCGGCGCTCGAAGCCTGGCAGAAGGTGCTTACCATCTATCCGATGATGCGTAGCGCCCAGGACCAGGTCGCGGCAATTTCGGAAGAGCTTGCCGGAGAAGGAATTTGATTAGGCAGTAGGAATTAGGGATTAGTCAGTAGTCAGTAGAGAGATTGGTCGAGACGCCACCTCCCTACTCCCTACTCCCTACTCCCTCTCCCTACTCCCTACTCCCTAGAACTTATCCCCCTCCACCCCCGTATCTCCGCGCATGAACCTCATTTACGCCGCCTGTGCTTTGCTCCTCGCGCTCGTCTTTGCCCTGGCCGGTGTCACCCGCGCCGGCGCGTGGCTGATCGAGTGGCGGAACCCGCCGGCCGGCGAATTTGCCGACATCGACGCCACCCGCATCCACTATGTCCACGTGCCGGCGCCACAAAATGCCGAGCTGCCGGCGATCGTCTTCATCCATGGCGCCAGCGCCAATCTCAGGGATCAGATGCTGCCGATCAGGCCTTTGCTCGAAGGCCGCGCCGAGATGGTCTTCCTCGACCGGCCGGGCTTCGGCTGGTCGGCGCGCGGCCCCGGCAATGAGAGCCCGTCGGGGCAGGCCGACACCATCGCCGGGCTGATGGACCGTCTCGGCATCCACAAGGCGATCATCGTCGGCCATTCGTTTGGCGGCGTGATCACCGCCGCCTTTGGCCGCGAACACCCGGAGAAGACGCTCGGGCTGGTCTTTCTGTCGCCGGTCAGCCACCCCTGGCCGGGCGGCGCGACCGCCTGGTACTACAAGCTGACCGCCACCCCCGTCATCGGCTGGCTGTTCTCGGAGACATTGACCTATCCGGCAGGCACGCTGCAGATGGACGGCGCCACGGCCTGCGTGTTTTCTCCCAACAAGGTGCCGGAAGGCTATGTCGGCAATGCCTCGATTCCGCTGGTGCTGCGTCCCGGCGCTTTCCGCGCCAACGCCATCGATATCGCCGGCCTCTACGACTATACGCTGAAGGCCGCGCCGCATTACCGCGACATCACAGCGCCGACGATCGTCATCTCGGGCGATCGCGACAAGGTGGTCTATGCCTCGATCCATTCGGTCGGCCTGGTCAGGGACATCCCCGGCGCCGAACTGATCTGGGTCCACAATCTGGGCCACAAGCCGGATTGGATCGCGCCAGACCTCGTCGTCGGTGCCATCGAAAAAGTCGCCGGCAAGGTCGTCGACCTGCAGGCATTGGCAAAAACCGTGGAAGCACGCATCGCCGGCGATGCCTACAACGATGCACAGTGCCCCGACATTACGGTGCCCGACGCGGAACTGGCCCCGACCTGATCGCAATGTATGTCCTGAAACACGGCATCAAGAGAAACCCGGAGAAGCGATGGGCGTTGCCGGACCGCATCTTCTTCGGCTATGGCGCGTGCGCCATTCTTGCCGGCGCCTTTCTCGAGCGTCCTCCTCTGGACGGCTTTTACGGCGAACGGATCATTCCTGGCGAGGGCTTTTCCGGGAACCATATTTACGCGACGAACGGCGTGATCGCGTTCGACTACCACGGCTATTCAGCCCGCGAGCGGCTTTTGGAACACCACAAGAGGGGCTGGGCGTCGCGCAATCCCGGGTGGCACTGCACGATCGCCACGGTCGATTTCGATCTGCTCGACACAGTCGAACTCAACCGGCGAAAGATGCTGGGTCCGGACCAGTACCTGCACGACCCCGTTCCCCGGGCTCGCCGCTTCCTTCGGCGCATCGATCACGCCGAAGGTGCGGCAAGAGCGCAGCGAACTGTGACGAGGTCTCAGCCTATGTTGCGGGTGGCCTGCACGTCCGATCCGACATAGGCGATGCGCAGCATGTTGGTCGAACCCGGCGTCCTCAGCGGCACGCCCGCCGTGATGATGACGCGGTCGCCCGGCTGGCCGAACCCCTCTTCGAAAGCGATGCGGCAGGCGCGGTCGACCATGTCGTCGAGGTCGCTGGCGTCGGGCGAGACGACGCAATGCGTGCCCCACAAAAGCGACAGCCGCCGCGCCGTGTTGAGGATCGGCGACAGGGCGATGATCGGCACTTGCGGCCGCTCGCGCGCGGCGCGCAGGCCGGTGGTGCCCGACGCCGTATAGGTGATGATCGCCGACAGTTTCAGCGTCTCGGCAATCTCGCGGGCGGCGAGCGAAATGGCGTCGGCGCCTGTTGCTTCCGGTTCCGAGCGCTGCGCGTTGATGATGCCGGCATAGGTCGGGTCGGTTTCGACCTTGGTGGCGATGCGGTTCATCATCGCCACCGCCTCGACCGGATAGGCGCCGGCAGCGGATTCGGCTGAAAGCATGATGGCGTCGGCGCCCTCGAACACGGCGATCGACACGTCGGAGACCTCGGCGCGGGTCGGCACCGGCGCGGTGATCATCGATTCCAGCATTTGCGTGGCGACCACCACCGGCTTGCCGGCGCGGCGCGCGGCGCGCGTGATCTGCTTCTGGATGCCGGGCACCGCTTCCAGCGGCATTTCCACACCGAGATCGCCGCGGGCGACCATCAGCGCGTCGGAGAGTTCGATGATTTCGGCCAGCCGGGCTACCGCCTGCGGCTTTTCGATCTTGGCCATGATAAGCGCCCGGCCGCGCGCGATCTTGCGGGCTTCCGCCAAATCCTCCGGCCGCTGCACGAACGACAGCGCCACCCAGTCGACGCTTTCCGCCAGCACCGCATCGAGGTCCTTGCGGTCCTTTTCGGTCAGCGCACCGACCGGCAGGTCGGTGTCGGGCAGGCTGACGCCCTTCTTGTCGGAAATGGTGGTGCCGGCGACGACCGCGCAGGTGATCGACTTGCCGTCGCTCTTCACCGCCCTGAGCTCCAGCTTGCCGTCGTCGATCAACAGACGGTGGCCGGCCTCGACCGAACTCAGGATTTCGGGATGCGGCAGGTAGACGCGGGTCGACGTGCCGGGCTCGGGATTGTTGTCGAGGGTGAAGGTCTGGCCCGGGGTCAGCACCTCCTTGCCGTTGGCGAACTTGCCGACGCGCAGCTTCGGTCCCTGCAAATCGGCCAGGATGCCGATCGGACGGCCGACCTTTTCCTCGACCGCGCGGATGCGGCCGACCAGCGTGCGCATCAGCTCGTGATCGGTGTGGCTCATATTGATGCGGAAGACATCGGCGCCGGCTTCGAACAGCTTCTGCAGCATCTCCTCGGACGATGAGGCAGGACCGATGGTGGCGAGGATCTTGACCTTGCGGCTACGTCTCATTGACTGTTTGTTCCCGGGGCGGCTGGAGCGCCTCCCGTTGTGGACTCATCGGTCAGCTGGACCATCCAGCTTGCCTGCTCGCCCGTGTCATATTCCTGGAATCCGGCGCGCTGGAAGCCCCGGGCGACGCAATCGGTAACGCCGGCAATCTTGAATTCTTTTTCGGCCACGCACATGTTGATCGGGCCATCCCAGCGCCCGCCGCGCTCGGCGTCTTCTGCATAAAGATAGTAAAACCTCGATGACAGCGGACCTTCGATCAGCGTCTTGCAGCTCGATCCTTCGATGTGCCACCACCCCTCGGTGATCCAGCCTGCCTTGGCGCGGTAGCCGATGCCGACGCCGACCAGGTTCTGCGTGGCGTTGCAGACGCGGAAATCGGCGCGGGCAGGCGAAGCCGCGACCAGCGCGGTGAGCCCTAGCGTCAGGGTCAGGAGCGGCACGGCAAAGGCGGTGCGCGCACGCGGCCTGCCGGCGGAACCCATCCCGAAACCCCTCAATAACGTCATCTGCATCTCTCAGCGCCCCTTTTCGGAAAAGTCCGGGCGCATGTCAACGCGCCGTTCTGTCCAATTCCAATCGATTTAGAAAGGCCCCCGACACGCGATCTGCCGCGCGTCACAGGATTTTCGCAGAAACCGTGGCCAAACAACGGCATTGCGCAACAGTCCTCTTCGTGGGAATGACGATACCACCCTCCCCGGAAGCCAGCGAACAGACCTTTCCAGCCAATGACCCGATCCACAGTTTTCGCGCCTTTCGATATCGTCGAAGGCGACCGCAAGCGAGGCATCGTGCTTGTCGCCGACCATGCCCGCCGCGACCTGCCGGAGGAGTATGGCAGTCTCGGCTTGCCGGCGGCGGAACTCGATCGCCATATCGCCTACGACATCGGTGTCGAGACGGTGACGCGCGAACTGGCCGCAGCGCTCGACGTGCCGGCGGTGATCGCCAATTTTTCGCGGCTGCTGATCGATCCCAATCGCGGCGAGGACGACCCGACGCTGATCCGCCAGCTCTATGACGGCACTGTCGTGCCGGGAAACTACCCTATGGCACCGGCCGAACGCGAAAGGCGGCTCGACGGCTTCTACCGGCCTTATCAGGACGCGGTCGGCGCCATGATCGCGTCGGTGGCGCACGCCTCAGGCAAAGCGCCGCTCATCTTCTCCGTACACTCCTTCACCCCTGTCATGCAGGGCTTCATCCGCCCTTGGCATGTCGGCATATTGTGGGACCTCGACGACCGCGTGGCGCGGCCGCTGATCGACATGCTGGCGCAGGATAAAAACCTCGTCGTTGGCGACAATGAACCCTATGACGGCGCGTTGCGCGGCGACACCATGTTCAAGCACGCCATCGTCAACGGCTTTGCCCATGCGCTGATCGAGATCCGCCAGGACCTGATATCAGACCGCAAGGGGGCGCTGGCCTGGGCGGAACGGCTGGCGCCGATCGTTGACGCCATCGACCGCCGTCCCGATATACATCAGGTGAAGATGTTCGGCTCGCGCACCGGGCCGCTGTGAGGACCCAAGGCAATGACCGAACTCAGCGATGACCAGAAACGCGATTTCGAGGCCGCGGCCTTCCGCCGGCTGGTCGAGCATCTGCGCGAGCGCAGCGATGTGCAAAACATCGACCTGATGAACCTCGCCGGCTTCTGCCGCAACTGCCTGTCGAACTGGTATCGCGAAGCGGCCGAGGCTGAGGGCGTCGATCTCGGCAAGGATCAGTCGCGCGAAATCGTCTACGGCATGCCCTATGCGCAATGGCAGGCGCTGAACCAGACCGAGGCTTCGGACGCCAAGAAAGCGGAGTTCGAGGCAAGACGGCCGAGGGATCCCTGAAGTAGCGCGCGGTTCACAGGATTGACGTCGGCGGGACAGCGCCTAACGGTTTCCCCTTAGATGTGGCCCACAAGCTTTTCGCAGCCAAGCGCTTGACGAGAAATTGAATCGATCTAATTTGCCGCGCAAAGCCATTCCTTGACCGGATTCGGGCCATGAACGCGCAAGACACCATGCAGAGCGCCCTTCAGGGGCGATGGGCCGTAGCCGCGATCTTCCTCGCCAACGGCTTCCTGACCGGCAGCTGGGCGCCGCAGATTCCGGTGTTCCTGACCCGGCTCGACATCTCGAAATTCACCCTCGGTCTGCTGATCCTGCTGTTCGGCGTCGGCGCGGTCGCGGCCATGAGCTGGTGCGGCCATCTGATCTCCAGGCATGGCTCGCGCACCGTGTTGCGCTGGTTCGGCCTTTGCGGCAGCCTCGGCCTGCTGATCGTGGCGCTGGCGCCCAACGTGCCGCTGGCGGCGATCGCCATGATCATCTTCGGCGGCTCGATCGGCGGCATGGATGTCGCGATGAACGCCAATGCGGTGGTGGTCGAGCGCCGGCTGTCCCGCGCCATCATGTCGTCCTCGCACGGCTTCTGGAGCCTCGGCGGTTTCGCCGGTGGCGGTCTGGGCGGTTACGCCATCCAGACTTACGGCCACCTCGCCCATGCGGCTGTGGTCACGGTCATAGCTTTTGCCGTCATTGCCGTGGCGGTCGGCTACCTCATCGCCGAGGACAAGCCGCAGGCCGCCGAGCATCACAGATTAACGCTGCCGGCCAACCCGCTGGTCTATCTTGTCGGGCTGATGGCGCTGCTGACGATGATTTCCGAGGGCGCCGTGCTCGACTGGGCAGCGCTTTATCTCCGGCAGGAGCTCGGCGCCGACCTCGCCATCGCCGGCCTTGCCTACGCCGCCTTCTCCGGCGTCATGGCTGTCATGCGCTTTTTCGGCGACGGCGTGCGCAACCGCTTCGGCGCGGTGGCGACGCTGCGCGGCTCGGCGGTGGTCGCCGCCGCCGGCATGCTGGTCGCCGGCCTGTCGCCTTCGCCCTGGATCGCCATCGCGGCTTTTGCCCTGTGCGGCTTCGGCATCGCCAATATGGTGCCGATCATCTTCTCGGCCGGCGGCAACCAGGAAGGCATGTCGTCGGGCACCGGCATGAGCGTCGTCACCACCATGGGCTATTCCGGCATATTGGTGGCGCCGTCGGCGATCGGCTTCGTCGCCGAGCATTCCAGCTTCGGGCCGATCTTCGTCGCCATGTCGGGGCTGTTGATCGTCGTGCTTTTGATGGCCGGGCTCGCTCACCGCGCCGAATTCGCGGCCGCCCCCGCCGAATAGCGCTTCAGCTCCTCATAGAGGAAATCCGCGACGCGGCGGATGCGCACGCTGGTGCGCACGTCGCGATGCATGGCCAGCCACACCGGCAGGCTGGGCAGTGGCAGGCCGGGCAGCAGTTTCTCCAGCGACGGGTCGCTGTCCGTCAGCGGCTCCTGGCCAAGACCGACGCCGTTTCCCGCCCGCAGCGCTTCCCACAGCACGATCTGGTTGTCGGCCCTGAAGCGGAAGCTGCTTCGGGTGACGGGGATGCCGGCCTGGGTAAAGCCCCGGATCATCTCGTCGCTGCGGTCGAAGCCGATCAGCGGATGGTCGAGAAGATCGGCGGGCTTGAGCGGGCGGCCGTGCTGGTCGAGATAGGATTTCGCCGCGCAGCAGCAGAGCTTGATATCGCAGACCTTGCGCGCCGTCAGCTCGTTCTGCGCCGGCTTGACCATGCGGATGGCGATATCGGCATCCCTTCGCAGCAGGTTCTCGACCTGGTTCGAGGCGACGATCTCGACCTCGATGCCGGATTCCTCGATGCCGAGCCGCGCCGTCATCCTCGGCAGCACATAGGCCGCCACCACCTCGCTGGCGGCAATGCGCACCGTGCCTTCGATCGCCTCGACCGAGCCCAATGCCAATAGTGAGAACGCGCTCGCCTGCTCGCTCACGGCCTTGCCGCGTTCGAACAGCGTGGCGCCTGCTTCCGTCAGCGCATAGCCGCGCCGCCCGCGCCGGAACAAGGTGACGCCCAACGCCTGTTCGAGCTCACCGATGTGACGCCCGAGCGTCGGTTGGCTGGCCGACAGTTTGCGCGCTGCGGCCGACAGGCTGCCGGTCTCCGCCACGGTGACGAAACTCTTGATCAGGTTCCAGTCGATGTCTTCCATTCATTTATGAATAACAAATCTGCATCCATAGTCAATTTTCATTCGCGTATGAACGCATCATATTCACCGTGCAAACACAGACACGGAGAAGAAAAATGACCAAGATCGCAATTCTAGGCGCCAATGGCCGGCTCGGCCGCGTGGTTGGCAAAGCCTTCATCGACGCCGGCTTCGATGTCCGCGCCGTCACCCGCACCGGCAAGGTCCCGGCCGAACTGAAGGGCGCCACCGCCGTCGCCGGCGATGCGCTCGACCGCGAGGCGCTGATCCGCGCCACGCAGGGTGTCGACATCATCTTCAACGGTCTCAACCCGATCTACACCGATTGGAGCAAATGCCTGCCGATGGCGGAGAACGTCATGGCCGCCTGCCATGCCAACGGCGCGCTGCATCTTTTCCCCGGCACTGTCTACAATTACGGCTCGCCGATGCCTGAGGTGGTCACCGAAGACACGCCATTTCGTCCGACGACCGAGAAGGGCCGCATCCGCTGCGCCATGGAAGCGCTGTTTCGCCGCGAGGCCGATGCCGGCCGCGTCCGCACCATCATCCTGCGCGCCGGCGATTTCTTCGGCGGCACCGGCAGCGGATCATGGTTCGACCTCGTCGTCGCCGCCAAGATGAGCAAGGGCGTCTACACCGCGCCTGGCCCGGCCAACCTCGTGCACGAATGGGCCTATTTGTTGGACTTCGCCATCGGCTTCGTCGGCCTGGCGCGTAATCAGGGCAAGCTCGGCTTCTTTGAGGCGCTCAACTTCCCCGGCCACGCCGTCACCGACATGGACATCAAGGCCGCGGCCGAGAAGGCGCTTGGCCGGCCGCTGAAACTGACCTTCATGCCCTGGTGGGTGCTGCGCGCCGGCAGCCCGTTCGTGGCGATGTGGCGCGAGATCGTCTCGATGTCCTATCTGCGCTTCGAACCGCACCGGCTCGTGTCCGACCGGCTGGAAGGCATCATCGGCGAAGTCCCGCACACGCCGCTGGACGAGGCCGTGGCCGAGGCCTTGAAGGACATCGGCATCAGCCTCGACCGTGCAAAAGACGCCGCTTAAATGCATGTCGCCCAGAAGTGTGCGCGGTTCTGGGACAACGACATGCATCAAAACAAAGACTTTAGACAAAATCTCTCGCGGTGCTGGCCCAATCGCTGGAAATCAGCAACCGGATGGTCATTATGAGGAGACTGTTTATAACGGTCGGCGAGATCACCATCACCAAGGGGAGACGATGCGTTACATACGTCCGCTTTCAATCGAAGACGCCGTTGGCCTGCTGGCCGACGCTTCCGGCACATCAGCCATTCTCGCTGGAGGCAGTGACCTCCTCGTTCGGATGAAGGGCGGGTTTGTCGATCCCGACCTGATCGTCGACATCAAGGCGATCGAGGGCTTGAGCGAGATCAGGGAGACGGCCGACGGCTTCAGCATCGGCGCCACCGTCCCCTGCGCCGTCCTGGGCGAGAGCGCGGTTCTGAAGAAGGCCTGGCCCGGTGTCGTCGAAGCGGCGAAGCTGATCGGCTCCAAGCAGGTCCAGGGCCGCTGCACCATCGTTGGCAATCTGTGCAACGCCTCGCCGGCCGCCGACAGCGTCCCGGCCTTGGTGGCCGCCGCCGCAAAGGCCGTGGTTGCCGGTCCCTCGGGCAAGCGCACCATTCCTGTCGAGGCCGTGCCGATCGGGCCCGGCAAGACCTCGCTCACCAAGGGTGAGATCGTCGAGGCGATCCTGCTCGGCAAGCGGGAGCCGCGTTCGGGCGACGCCTATCTCAGGTTCATTCCGCGCACCGAGATGGACATCGCCGTGGTCAGCGCCGGCGTGAAGCTGTCGCTCGACGAGCATGGCGTCATCACGGCCGCGCGCGTCGCGCTGGGCGCCGCTGCCCCGACCGTGCTTCTGGTGGAAGAAGCAGCCGAGGCTCTCATCGGCAGGAAGCTGGACGAGGCGGCACTTGAGCGGCTCGCCAAGATCTGCGCCGGGGCCTGCCGCCCCATCGACGACAAGCGCGGCACCATCGAGTTCAGACGAAAAGTTGCGGGCGTGCTGGCCGGACGGGCCGCGACGACCGCCTACGCACGTGCAGGAGGCAAATGATGGCCGGTGTAGCAGTTTCAACGACAATCAACGGCGATCACGTCGAATACCTTTGCCAGCCCGACGAGACGTTGCTCGACGTCCTGCGCGATCGGCTCGGCCTGACCGGCGCCAAGGAAGGCTGCGGCACGGGCGACTGCGGCGCCTGCTCGATCATTCTCGACAATCGGCTGGTCTGCTCCTGCCTTGTGCTTGGCGCTGAAGCCGAAGGCAGGCATATCGAGACCGTCGAGGGCATGGCGCATGGCGATCAGTTGCATCCGCTGCAGCAGAAATTCCTCGAGCATGCGGCCCTGCAATGCGGCATCTGCACGCCGGGCTTCCTCATCGCGGCCAAGGATCTTCTGGCCAAGAACCCCGATCCTACCGAGGAAGAAATCCGCTTCGGCCTCGCCGGCAACCTCTGCCGCTGCACCGGCTACGACAAGATCGTGCGCGCGGTCCAGGATGCGGCCAATGTGATGAAGGGAGCGCACGCATGAACTTCGATCCACGCTTTTCGGGCCGCAAATTCTCCTCCGTCGGCACGCGGCCCATCCGTCCCGACGGCGTCGACAAGGTGACGGGACGCGCCCGTTACGGCGCCGACTTCAACATGGCGGGACAGCTGGTCGGGCGTGTCCTGCGCAGCCCGCATGCGCATGCCAGGATCCTCAAGATCGACACTTCGAAAGCGGAAAAGCTGGCCGGCGTGAAAGCGGTGATCACCGCCGCCGACCTGCCCGATCTCACCGATGGCGATGCCGCCATGTACGACGTCCTCGACAATTGCATGGCGCGCGGCAAGGCGCTCTATGACGGCCACGCCGTGGCCGCGGTCGCCGCCGTCGATGCCCGCACGGCAAGGCAGGCGCTGAAGCTGATCGAGGTCGAATACGAGCTGTTGCCGCATGTCACCGATGTCGACGAGGCGATGAAGCACACCGCCCCCTTGATCAACGACACGATCTTCACCGAGGGTCTCGAGGAAAAGCCGGTAAAGCCGTCCAACGTCACCAAGCGCAGCCAGTTTGGCCATGGCGATGTCCATCAGGGTTTCGGCCACGCCGATGTCATCGTCGAGCGCTCCTTCAAGACCGAGCAGACGCATCAAGGCTATATCGAGCCGCATGCCTGCGTGGCGAGCGTCTCGTCCGACGGCACCGCCGACCTCTGGGTCTGCACGCAGGGCCATTTCGTCTACCGCCAGCATTGCGCGCAACTGCTCGGGCTGGAAGCCTCGAAGCTGCGCGTCACCTCGTCGGAGATCGGCGGCGGCTTCGGCGGCAAGACCCATGTCTGGGCCGAGCCGGTGGCGCTGGCTTTGTCGCGCAAGGCCGGCCGGCCGGTGAAGCTGGTGATGACCCGCGACGAGGTGTTCCGCGCCTCGGGTCCGACCAGCGCCACCTCGATCGACGTCAAGATCGGCGCCCGCAAGGACGGCACCATCACCGCCGCTGAAGCGACGCTGCGCTACACCAGCGGCCCCTATGCCGGCACCTGGGCCGAGATCGGCGCCATGACGGCCTTCGCCTGCTACAAGCTCGATAACGTCCAGACGGTCGGCTTCGAAGTGCTGGTCAACCGGCCGAAGACCGCGGCCTATCGCGCACCCTCGGCACCCATGGCGGCGTTCGCGGTGGAAAGCGCCGTCGACGAGTTGGCCAAGGAGCTCGGCATGGACCCGGTCGAGTTCCGGATCAAGAACGCCGCCCAGGAAGGCACCCGCTCTTCCTACGGCCCGGTCTACGGCCCGATCGGCATCGGCCCGACGCTGGAGGCGGCCAAGCACCATCCGCACATGAAGGCGCCGCTTGGCAAGAACCAGGGCCGCGGCATGGCCTGCGGCTTCTGGTTCAACTTCGGCGGTCAGACCTGCGTGGACCTGAACATCGGCATGGACGGCTCGGTGTCGCTGGCCGTCGGCACGGTGGACGTCGGCGGTTCGCGCGCCTCGCTGTCGCTGGTGGCGGCGGAGGAGCTCGGCATCGACTATGCCCAGCTCAAGGCGGTGGTCGCCGACACGTCCTCGCTCGGCTACAATGACATGACCGACGGCAGCCGCGGCACCTTCTCGTCCTCGATGGCGACCATCTCGGCCGCCCGCAACGCGATCAAGATTCTGCGTGAGCGCGCCGCCCAGACGTGGGACATCCCCGTCGACGACGTGGTCTGGGAGAACGGCCACGCCATCGCCAAGGGCGAGAAATACGGCAACCTTGCAGCCCTGTCGCTGAAGGAGATCGCCGCCGCTTCCGGCAAGACCGGCGGGCCGATCGCCGGCCACAGCGAGCTCGTCGCCGACGGCGCCGGCGTCTCCTTCGCCACCCATATATGCGACATCGAGGTCGACCCCGATACCGGCTCGACCAGGGTGATCCGCTACACGGTGATCCAGGATGCCGGCAAGGCGGTGCACCCGACCTATGTCGAGGGCCAGTACCAGGGCGGTGCCGCGCAAGGCATCGGCTGGGCGCTCAACGAGGAGTATATCTATGGCAAGGACGGACGCCTCCAGAACGCCGGCTTCCTCGACTACCGCATCCCGGTCTGCTCGGACCTGCCGATGATCGACACGCAGATCCTCGAGATCCCCAACCCCAACCACCCCTATGGCGTGCGCGGCGTCGGCGAAACCTCGATCGTGCCGCCGCTGGCGGCGATCGCCAACGCCGTCTCCAACGCAGCCGGCGTGCGCATGACCCACATCCCGATGTCGCCGCCACGGGTTCTCGCCGCGATCGAGGCGGAACGGGGAGGCTAGGGCAAAAATGAGGTTCTTGCCCTAATGGTCGAAGTGACGCTCTGGGGCGCGCTGGGCCAGCTCGCCGGCGGCCAGAGCAAGGTCGAGGTCGAGGCCAAGGACATAAGGGAGCTGTTCAGGAAACTGGCTGAACAGTATCCCGGCATCGAGCCCTGGATCGAGAAGGGCATCGCGGTGGCCATCGACGGGACGATCTATCGCGATACGTGGTCGAAGGAACTGCCGCCGGGGGCGGAGATTTTTCTGCTGCCGCGGCTGGCTGGGGGGTGAAGTGGGGTGTCGCCCTACGTCCCAGAGCGGACCGGCATCCTCGGTCTGCGACCTTCAAGTGCAGGTCGGTCCTCGCCTAGATACCAGTTTTGCTGACCGCGTCTTATCGGCGGCGGGTTGGCCAATAATCCAGAGAACCTGATCCGCTGGATTACTATCGGCAAGGGACATCAGTCCGCACACCGCTTTGAAGTGACTCGAGCGGGTCACCGTTTGACGGACAACACCGGCCCCTTTCTGGAGAGGCCGGCTATCGTTGATCCAGGATCATCAAGCTAGGTTTGGCGCTGAGACGTATCGGAAATACGTTCGCGCACGGCATGCTCGGTCTTGTCTGCTGTGGACTTCACGATCTCGCCGAGCTGATCGGCTATCGTGTCTGCTTCCATATCTTGCCGGCCAGCTTCCTGCTTGATGGTCTCATAGGCGTCGGCGGCGACCTGCTTGGCCTCATCGAGGCCCCTATTGAGCAAAGTTTCGGCGGAATCGCGAAGCTTGTCGCCATAGGCGCCTAGTTGCTCGTCCTCCGTTGCGGTATGGGGCAGCATAGCACCTATAGCGGCGCCGATGGCGAGACCGACGGCCGCTACGGCCAAGGGTTGATCCTCCAATAGATCTTGCGCGGAGCGGCTGGCTTTCGCCGCCATGTCCCCAGTCGTCGAGCTTGCATTGGCAGCGCTTCCCGTCAGGCCCGCCGCAGCGGCTCTTGCGGCGCTCGATATGGTGTCGCCGACGCTGGTAGCGCTCGAGGAGAGCGATTCCGCGGCGTCGGAGAGCGTGCCGCCCAAGCCGCCGCGCTCCCCTGCTGCATCATGTCGTCCCGGCGCTGAAGACAATGGATAGCCAGCCGAACGTTGGGCGGCGTTTGAGGTACCGCTGCCGAACATCAGCCAGGCCAGACCTGCGCCCACCATGGTGACCGGCAAAGGATTGTCTCGGACCTGCGTTCTGAGATTACTGAGCATGGCCGCGCTCTCCCCTCCCGAGAACAACCCGGTGAACTCATCCAGCAATTGTCCCGGCGTCATCTTGCCTCGAATGGATTCGGCGGTCTCCATCACCCGAGCGCGAGCCGCCTCGGCCTCGCGTTCAAGTTCGGCTGCGGATTTCTCGTTCATCTCACCTGCTCCTTAATCGCGCTCGCGTCGCGCTTGAGCTGTCCCTGGGTCCGGTCGGGGGTAAGTTCCGAAGGCGCCATGCTGGCCGTCCCCGTCCGCAGCAGGATGACGCCGAGGACCGCCACGACCACACCGACCAGCAGGGAAGACCATCCCGCGCCAAGCCCTGCTCGCGTCAGTGCGATAATGAGCGCCTGCAGCAACACCAAGAGCGCGGCGAGCAGGCAAATCGCGCCGCCCAGCACTTCCGCGGCACCTGCTCCGGCTTTGGTAAGCTTTTCAGAGAGCTCGGCCCGAAACAGCCTCGCCTCGGTTTGCACCAGAGTGGTGACATTCTGGGCCAAATCGGTGACTAGCCCGGCAAGGCTGGGATTGTCCTGGTTGTTCATCTGTCCTGCTCCGCGATCTGCGTGGCCCCATCATCGCCGACCACGCCAAAATCTTGTGGACGATCAGCGGACCAACCCTGTGGCTGATCGGTGTGTGATTTGAGGCCTCCCGGAGCGGCCTCAGAATCGGGCCTTGCCGGCGGAGAAGCCTTGATGAACCGCCCGAGAGCCAATCCGGCCAACACCGATCCCGCAAGCAGGACACCGGGATTTTGCCGGCCGAAGGACTGCACGTCATCAAGGACTTGGCTAAAGGGCTTCTGTTTCAAGGACGATGAAAGCCGCTCAAGGCCACTGGCAGCATCCAAAGCGAATTTCGATGCGTTCCTTTCATCGTTGCTGGCAAGATGATCGCTGGCCGCTCGCAGTGCACCACCCAACGCCGCCAAGCTCGATCCGATGTCGCGCTGCGCCTCCTCCGCCTTGTCGGAGATGACCTGCGTGGCTTCAGATGCATAGTCGCCAGCCTTACGGGTCACCTCGTCCCGCGCGTCGTGAAGCAACTCGCTGGCACGCTCATTTTCCTGGCGAAGTCTTTCGGAGACGTCGCTTTTCGCCTTGTCGAAATCGGTGGGCTGTCCGCCCTGATCCTTCTCATGCTGCATGAGGCCACCTAGTGAAAACCGAGGAAGGAGAGGACCGCGAGCACGACGACGATAAGGCCGATAAGATAGATTACACTGTTCATGTGCACGTCCTCCGTAGCTTTCCAACTTCGACGAACCTGCGATGTTCCGTAAGTGAGAACATTTATCTCAGCCGAAACGAAGAGCTTCGTCAGGCACGCACCCAGTCACCAGTGAGTTGCCCTGTCCCTCGTGCGGAGCGCCAGTTGTTCCGTACGAACGGGTGCGCCCGACCCTGCGGGAACGAGTGCCGGCTGCCTCCTCTATTGCAATCTTTGCCTATTCGGCGACCCCGCCTCGGCGTACCGGCGACCAAGGAGAACTCTCCCTTGCCATCAATTGACGGTCCATCGCTCCAACGGCCCCGCGCTGGTTCGGCACCTTCGACGAAGTAATGATGAAGGCATAGGATACGGCTTGAGGCGCAAAGCGGCCTGTCATGCATGCCTGAGCTAGGCTACTGGTGAACGCGTCTCCAAGGCCAAGTCTCTACTTTGCAGAACGCCTCCCTACGCCCCCAACGTCGGCTCCGTATTCACCTCCAGCGCCTCTTCCGCCTCATCTTCCTCGCCGAGCACCTCCCCATGCACCCCCAGCGGCCGGCCGATCCAGATCGGATCGACGAGATGGTCGCGTTTGGGGTTGGTGGTGTTGGGGTGGATGAGAATGCTCAGGCCGCCGTGGTTCAGCATCAGCCATGGGACCAGCGTGGCGAAGATCTCGGTGGCGAAGGAGACCTGGTACATGGCCTGCTCGTGCGGGCCGACCGGCTCGTCGCGCCAGTTGCCCAGGCGCACGCGAAAACGTTCGCCGATGCGCAGGCGCAGCCATTCGGCGTGTTGCCGCTCGGCTTGGCCGTCATAGTAGATGTGGGCGTGATAGCTGGCGATCTCGGCGAGCGGCCTTGGCGGGTTGGCGGTGTTCACCTTGATGGCTCCCTCGGCGATTATGGTGCGGGCAGCGTATACGCAAGGGGGCGGGGTGGCCAAGGGGGGCACAGCGTGTGCTCGTCATCTCGATTTCAGGCCAATCGCATAGGCGTTCCCCCACTCCGTCTCGGCTTCGCCGAGCCACCTCTACCCCCACATTCGTGGGGGAGAGGAAATGCTAACCGCCGAGGTCGTGGCCTTGAAAAGCTTGGCATTTCCTCTCCCTCATGGACATGGGGGAGGGTGGCCGCCCAGCGGCCGGAGTGGGGGCGGGCGCGCCGTATGCCTATTGCCAGCACTTCATCGGGCGAGGAAACGCTGATCGCTGAGGTCTCTTGCCCCGATCAAACCCTGCCCATCAGCACCAGGATCAGCAGCACCACCAGCACAATGCCGACGATGCCCGATGGCCCATAACCCCAGGAGCGCGAGTGTGGCCAGGCCGGTACGGCGCCGATCAGGATCAGGACTAGAACGATGATGAGGATGGTGCTGACGGTCATTAAGAGTCCCTCGCCTTGCTGGTCGGATACGGAGGGACAATGCAAAAGGCCGCCCGGTTGTTCCGGACGGCCTTTTGTCCGACTGCTCGAATGCAGCTATTCCGCGGCTTTCGGGAAGGCGATTGCCGGCTCATCGAGCGGACCCGGCTTCGGCCCTGTGGACGCATCCCTTTTCTTTTCGCGCCCGAACAGCCGGCGGAAGAACGCGTAGAAGCGGCTGTTCTTGCTGCGCGTGAAGATCATCAGCATGGACGGCGTCACCACCAGCGTCAGCAGCGTGGCGAAGGACAGGCCGAAGACGATGGCCGACGACAGCGAAATCCACCATTGCGTCGACGGCGCGTTGATCGTCGTCTCGTGATGGAAGATTTCAAGGCCGAGGCCAAAGGCGATCGGCAGCACGCCAAGGATGGCCGAGACCGCCGTCAGCACGACCGGGCGGGCACGTTCGCGGCAGGTCTGCAGCACCGCCTCCATCTTGTCCCAGCCCTCTTCGCGCAGCCGGTCATAGGTGTCGATCAAGACGATGTTGTTGTTCACCACCACGCCGGCCAGCGCGATGACGCCGATGCCCGACATGACAATGCCGAAGGCTTCGCCGGTCAGCAGCAGCCCCAGGAACACACCGATCGTCGCCATGACCACGCAGGACAGCACCAGAAGCACGCTGGTGAACTTGTTGAACTGCATCAAGAGCACCAGGAAGATCAGGAAGATCGCCGCGCCGAAGGCCTTGCCGAGGAAGGCGCTGGCTTCGGCGCTGTCCTCGTTCGACCCCGCCAGCTTCCAGCGTATGCCGTTGTCGAGCTTCATGTCGGTGACCGCCTTGGTCACCTCCGCCTGCACCGCCGCAACCTGGTTACCGGCGGCGACGTTGGCCTGGACGACCACTGTGCGGGCGCCATCGATGCGGTTGAGGATGCCGACGGTCGGCTCCGGCTTGCGCACGACGAAGTTGGAGATCGGCACCGAGCCTTGCGCAGTCTGCACCCGGAGCTCGTCGAGCGTCGACAGCGTGCGGCGGTCTTCAGGCAGCCGCAGCCTGATGTCGACGGCATCGTCGGCGCCGGCAGGCCTGTACTCGGACAGCTTCAACCCGTTGGTCACCAGTTGCACCACCGTGCCGACGGCGGTCGGGCTGATACCGTATTGCGCCGCCTTGGCGCGGTCGACCTCGAGCGCCCAGTCGACGCCGGGCGGCGGCAGGCCGTCGGAAACGTCGATGACACCGGGCACCTTGGCAATGCGCGCCGCAACCGCGCGGGCCTGGTCGTCGAGCCCTTTGGGGTCGATGGCCGAAAGCCGCAGCTGCACCGCCTTGCCCGTGGGAGGACCGGCCTCCGGCACGCGCACTTCGACATCGACGCCGGGAATGCCGGCCATGACGGTGCGCAGCTCATCCAGGATATTGTTCGCCGATTTGCGCTCGCGCCAGTCGATGAACTCATACTGGATGACGCCGACGACGTCCTCCGGCACGTCCTGTCCGCCGCCCTGCGTCTTGCCGACGCGGGTATAGACCGATTTGACGCCAGGCCAGCCAAGCAGCCGGTTTTCGGCGATCCTGGTCGCCGTGTCCATTTCGGCCAGCGAGAGATTGCCGCGGGCATGCACATAGAGCAGGCCGTAATCGGGCTCGACGCTGGGGAAGAACTCGACGCCGGCGCCATATTTCGAATAGGCGAAGCCGACGCCGGTGAGCAGCACGGCGGTGAGCACCAGCACGGTGATGGGGAAGCGCACCGCCTGTTTGACCAGCGCCATGTACCAGCCGTCGCGATTGTGTTCCTCGTGATGCTCCGGCGCCTTGGCGAAAAGCGCGCCCAGCGTCGGCGCGAACACCAGCGCATAAAGCATCGAGGCCGACAGCGTGACGATCAGCGTGATCGGCATGTATTTCATGAAGTCGCCGATGATGCCGGGCCAGAACAGCAGCGGCGAAAACGCCGCGATGCGGGTCATGGTCGCGGCGATGACCGGACCGGCCATGCGCTTGGCGGCCAGCGTGAAGGCTTCCGCCTTCGGCATGCCTTCGCCCATGCGCCGTTCGGCAAATTCGGTGACGATGATGGCGTCGTCGACCAGCATGCCGACCGCCAGGATAAGGCTGAACAGCACGATCATGTTGATCGTGTAGCCCATCATCGCAAGCAGCAGGATGCCGATCAGGAACGATGACGGAATGGCAAGCCCGATCAGCAGCGAGGCGCGGCCCGACAGCGCATAGAGGATGACGATGAACACCAGGATGACGGCGATCATCACGTGGTTCTGCAGGTCGCCCAGCAGCTGGTTGACGAAGACAGACTTGTCCTGCGTGTAGGTGATGTTCATGCCTTCCGGCATCGTCTTGACGTAGGCGTCGGACACTTCCCGCACCTTGGCCAGCGTGTCGATCAGGTTGGCGCCGATGCGCTTCTTGACTTCGATGGCGATGGCCGGCTTGCCGTTGAGGCGAGTGATGGTCTCGGCATCGGCGAAGGTCGAACGCACCGTGGCGATGTCCTTCGCCTGCACGACGGCATTGGGGCCGGCGACCACCGGCAAGGACGCGACATCCTCGGGTGTCTCGATCAGCGACGGCACCTTGACCGCGTATTTGCCTTCCGAACCCTCGATATTGCCGGCGGCGACCAGGCTGTTGGAAGCGCCGACCGCGCCGATCAACTGGTCGAGCTGCAGGCCGTAGGAGGACAGCTTCATCGGGTCGATGACGACCTCGACGAGATCGTCGCGCGCGCCCTGCAGCGAGCCTTCGAGAACGCCAGGCACTTCTTCGATGCGGTCGCGCAATTCGCGCGCGGCAGCCGTCAGCACGCGCTCGGGCAATTCGCCCGACAGCGTCACCACCAGCACCGGGAATTCGGAGATGTTGACCTCGGTGACGACGGGTTCTTCGGCCGCCTGCGGCAGGTCGGCCTTGCCGTCCTGCACCTTGGAGCGCGTGTCCTGAAGTGCTGTCGCCAGGTTGGTCTGCGGCTGGAACTCGACCAGCACATAGCCGCCGCCCTGGAAGGCGGCCGAGCGCATTTCCTTGAGGCCCTTGAGGCTCTTCAGCTTGCTTTCCATCGGCCGCAGCAGAAGGCGCTCGGAATCCTCAGGCGAAATGCCCTGATAGATCAGGCTGACATACATCATCGGAATCGGAACGTCGGGTTCCGCTTCCTTCGGCGTCGACTGATAGGCGACCCAGCCCGCCAGCAGCAGGAAGACCAGCACCGCAATGGTCAGCCGGGCATTGTTGATCGCGAGTTTGACGATATCCATGGCCTGTTCTCAAGATTTCAGGAGCCGCATTGCGGCCGGTTGTCCCCGCCCCGGCTGTCCCCGGCCGGGGCCGCTCCGGCGCTACTGCGTTGTCGCTTCGCCCAACAGCTTCTGGATGGTCGCCTGGTCGGCCTCGACCGGCTTGACGACGTCGCCTTCCTTGACGAGTTCCTGGCCGGCGACGATGACGCGGGCATCGGCTGGAATGCCGCCAAGCACCAGGCCCTTCGGCGAGTCGTCAACGAGGTCGATCGGGAAGAACACCACCTTGTTGTCCTTGTCGACGGCACGGATGCCAAGGTCGCCCTTGTCGCCCAGCGTCACCACGGAGCGCGGCAGCATGACGGCGTCGGTCGGCTGCGCGCTGAGCGAAATCTCGGCCGTCATGCCCGCCGGCACGGAGCCATCGGCATTGGGCACGGCAATCTCGACGCGGAAGGTGCGGGTCGCCGACGAGGCGTCGCGGCTGATGTAGCGCACCGTGCCTTCGACGGTCTGGCCGCTGACCAGCCGCACAGCAGCCTTGTCGCCGAGCTTGAGATAGCCGAGGTCGCGTTCGCTGACTTCGCCGCGCGCAATCACCGGATCGAGCTTGAGGATGGTTGCCACCTCGCCGCCCTGCATGATGGAACTGCCGAGCTCCACCGGCACCCGGTCGATGACGCCGTCGAAGGGCGCCTTGACTAGATTGCGGTCGAGTTCGGCCTGCGCCGTTTCCAGCTGCGACTGCGCAGCGGTCAGGTTCGAACGCGCCGTGTCGAGCTGCAGCTTGGGCAGATTGCCGGTCTTCATCAGCCGCAGCGATGCGTCGAGTTCAGCCTGGCGCTGCACGACGAGCTGCTTGGCATTGTCGACCATCGAGATCTTTTCTTCCGCCGCAAGCATCAGCACCAGATCGCCGGTCTTGACGTGATCGCCCTGCTTGACCGGCAGCTTTTCGATGACGCCGGCGACACGCGTCGCCAGCACGGCGCGCTTGTCGGCCTCGGTCAGCCCGGAAATGCGGATGGCGCGGGCATAGGTCTTGCGCGGCGGCGTCACCACCGCGACGGTGCGCAGCGGCGCCTTCGGTTCGGCCTCGGCGGTCTTGGTTGCATCCGGTGCCTTGGCCTGATCGCCCGGCTTGGCCTGATCGCCTGCCTTGCCAGCACCTTCGACAGCGGCGCTGCCGACGGACGAGAACGCGCCTGTTCCCATCCAGCCGGCGAAGCCGATGAGCACGACAATAGCGGCAAGCTTGTGAAACCTGATCTTCGGCATCATTGTTTTTCCACTGCGGGGTTCGGCCAAGTCGTTATCCAACAGGGTGTCCGTCGTCTAACAGCTACCGTGTCTTCCAACTCGGGCGCGTCGCCGATATGGGTGCGCGCCAGGCCGTGTTCAATTTGCCGTGAACGGCGAAGCCGCGCTTCTACATCAAAGTTGCATCACAATACAGTCGAAAAGTTGCAGGAACATTGTGCCAGGCGATGTAGTGTGGCCAATGGGAAACGGTTTTGTCAGCGCCCCGCCAGGCGACAGAACCACAGTCTCGGAACCATACGGGTGTTGGAGGCGCTTTGTTTTCAAGGCGTTTTGAGCACTGACATTCTCCTGTGCCTGCACTAGTTTTTGACGCTCAAATGTGGGCGCGACCTGCGTAGCCACTCAGTGAATGGCAGCAGGCGTCAGTATGATTTTGTATACCGTCACACGCAACGGTTGTTCCGGGACGGAAAGTCATCGGCGCTACTCCGATTTGCCGAACACTTCGCTGATCGTCTTGATCGATCCGGGCGGACTCAGGCCCGCCGGCGTTCCGCCTCCGGCTTCTTGCGGGCGGCGAGGAATTCCTTCACCCGCCGTCCCGGTGCCGGCCCGCGCACCGGTTTGAAGCCGTCATCGAGTTCGCCGGAAAGATCGAGCGTCGGCCGCTTGCCGACGGCGTAGTAATTCTCCTCCAGCCAGTCGCTCGCCGCTATGCGGCCAAGGTCGCGCAAATAGGTCAAAAAAGCCCATTCGGCGTTGACCTTGGACGACGCCGACAGATCCTTGAACGCCTCGTCGGCATCGATGCGGTGCATGCGGATGTCGCGGTATTCGCCACGCGGCAGCCGGCCGGCGGCGATCAGCTCCTTGACGAAGGCGATCGAGCGGAATTCGTTCAGCAGCCCGGCATTGAAGGTGATCTCGTCGATGCGGTTCTGGATTTCGTTGGCGCTTCTCGGCGTGCCTTCGCGCACCACCGGATTGATCTGCACCAAAAGCACATCCTCGGTCGCCGCCGTCTTGAAGAACGGGAACAGCGCCGGATTGCCGCCATAGCCGCCATCCCAATAGGGCACGCCCTTGATCTCGACGGCGCGGAACAATTGTGGCAGGCAGGCCGAGGCCATCACCGTGTCGAGGTCGATCTCGCCATCGGAAAAGACGCGCAGCTGGCCGGTCTCGACATTGGTCGCCGAAATGAACAGCTCCATCGACTTGCAGGCGTGAACATTTTTGAAATCGATCTCCTGCTCGACCACGTCGCGCAGCGGGTTCAAGCCCAGCGGATTGGCGACATAGGGCGAAAACACTCGGGACATGGTGTCGAAGAAGAAATAGCCGGGCGTGTTCTCGATCGACCAGTTGCCCCAGGCGACGTCCCACGGCATGCGCTGCACCGGGCTGAAGCGGCCCTTGGCCGCCACCGCGCGCCAGAAGTCGTCGAGCTTTTGCCGTGCACCCTCGACGCCGCCGCGCACAAAACCATCGGCCAGCGCCACCGCATTCATCGCGCCGGCGCTGGTGCCGGACACGGCTGAAATGTCGAGCCTGCCATCCTCCAGCAGCCGGTCGAGTACACCCCAGGAGAAAGCCCCGTGCGAGCCGCCGCCCTGCAGCGCGATGTTGATCTTCTTCGTTTCCTCCGCCTTGCCGTTTTTGGTCATGGCGTTCCTGTTCGGTTTGGTCGCTGCTGCCTCATTCCGCCCGGAAATCGGGCGGGTTCGACGGCAGCGGACTTATATTGCAGTGCAGCATATAAGGGATGACCAAGGCAAGAACACGAACACGGTCGCGTGATCACATGAAATTTTGGTCATGGGGAGTGGTCCTCCACGCCGAGGTCTTCGCCCTACGAATACCTCCACCCTTGATCCCTCCCCACAAGGGGGAGGGAGACTTGGTAGACGCTGATCTCAGTAAACCACCGACGTTTCGGCGGCGCGCGCCAGCTGCCCTCCCCCTTGTGGGGGTCCGAAGGACGGGCGAGACCCGTGGCTCGCCCCGGCAAGCTAGGGTGGGGTCCTCTTCGCAACAATCTGAACTTGGAACCTCAGGCCACGAGGTCCGGCACCGGCCCGACATAGCGCGACTGTGGCCGGATCAGCCGCCCGGTCGTCTGCTGTTCGCGCGCATGCGCGATCCAGCCGGCGACACGTCCGGCGGCAAAGACATTGCTGAACGCCTGTGGCGGAAAGCCAGCCGCCTCAAGCACAAGCGCTGTGTAGAACTCGACATTGGTCTGCAGCGAGCGCTGCGGCTTGGCGATCCGCAGCACTTCGAGCGCCGTCTGCTCGACCTGTTCGGCGAAGGCCAGCCGGCGGCCGGCTTCGCCTTCGCTGCAGAGCTGCCGCACAACGGCTTTCAGCACATCGGCGCGCGGATCGCGCACGCGGTAGATACGGTGGCCGAAGCCCATGATGCGCTCGCCATCTTGGATCTCGCCACGAAGCCAGCTGGCCGCGTCGCCATGCGCCTCGATTGCATCGAGCATCTCGATCACCGGGCCGGGCGCGCCGCCGTGCAGGGGGCCCTTGAGCGCGCCGAGCCCGGCCAGCACCGACGATGTCAGACCGGCCAGCGTCGATGCGACGACGCGGGTGGCGAAGGTCGAGGCGTTGAGGCCGTGATCGCAGACGGTCACCAGATAGGTGTCGAGTGCCCTTGCCAGCGCCGGCGACGGGACGGATCCCTCGAGCATCCTCAGCATGTCGGCGGCATGATCGGCCTTCGCGTCAGGTGCGGTCGGCTGCTCGCCGCGCGCCAGCCGCAGCAGAGCCGGCGTCAGCACAGCGGGCGCCGCGATCAGCCGCAAGGCGTCCGTCAGTGCCTCGCCATCCGGCAGCAGCGCCATGCCGGCGCGCATGGCGCCATAGATCTCAAGCGGTTCGAGCAGCGGCAGCGAGGGCGCAAGCCGCTCGAACACCTCGACGCGAGCCTTGCCCAGCCTCGCTGCCAGTTCGGCATCGCCGGGAAGGCCGTCGAAGAAGCCGTCGAGCAACAGGCGAACCACTTGCGCATAGCGCCAGCGTCCCGCCAATTCCGGCAGCGAACGACCGCGGATCGTCAGGCGGCCGCCAAGGCCATCGACATCGGAGAGCACGGTCTCCGCCGCCACCACATCATCGAGCCCGTTCGCCATATCTCATCTCCTTGCAGCTTTTCTGCATGGGAGATAAGGGTTAGACTGCGCCTCGATCAATCTTGATCAATATAATCAATATGTGAGCTAAAAATGTCCGAATGGCTGTCGCGGGAAGAGGCGCTGGAAAGGCTCAAGGTCCGGCCGCAGACGCTTTACGCCTATGTCAGCCGCGGCCGCATCGGCATGCGGCCGGATGAGAGCGACCCGCGCCGCAGCCAGTACCGCGCCGACGACATCGCGGCATTGGCGACCCGCCGGGCGCGGGGCCGCAGTCCCTCGGCCATCGCCGAGAGTGCGATCGCCTGGGGCGAACCCTCGATTGTCACCGCGATTTCGACTGTGCTGCACGGTCGACTGATCTATCGAGGGCAAGACGCCGTTGCGCTCTCCAAAGCGGCGACGCTGGAGGAAACCGCTGCTGTGCTCTGGGCCTCGACTGAACCGGTGGCTTTCAAAGCTCCGTCATCTGAAGCGCCTCATCCAGTCGGCCGCGCCTCGGCCTTTGCGCAGCTTGCCATGCTTGCCGGCCAGGGGCGGCCTTCGCTCGGGCGCAGCGCCGCCTCGCTGTGCACTGAAGCCGCGCACACAGTCGCAGCGCTGGCGCAGTCGCTGGGCGCCGGAACCGGCACAGCGCCCGTCCATAAGCGCCTGGCGCAGGGCTGGTCGGTGAATGATGCCGGCGCGGAAGCGATCCGCTGCGCCCTCGTCCTGCTCGCCGATCATGAACTCAACGCATCGACCTTCGCCGCCCGCGTCGCAGCGTCCACAGGCGCCTCGCCTGCCGCATGCCTGCTGGCCGGCCTGGCAACGCTGTCCGGCCCGCGCCACGGTGGTGCCGGCGAAGCGGTGATGCAACTGGCTGAAGATGCAGCAGCCCACGGCGCGGATGCGGCGATCCGGCGCTGGCTCGGCCATGATCGGCCCTTGCCGGCGTTCGGCCATCCGCTCTATCCCGAAGGCGATCCCCGTGCCACCGCACTTCTGGAAGTCATCCCTGTCGACGAGACGCTGCAACAGCTGCAAAAAGCCGCCATGGCGGCGGCCGGTGCCCAGCCCAACATCGACTTCGCCCTGGCCACACTAACGCGCGGCCTTGGCTTGCCGCGCGATGCACCGTTCCAGCTGTTTGCGCTCGGACGCAGTGTCGGCTGGGCCGCGCATATGGTCGAACAGATCATTAGCGGCAGCATCATCAGGCCGCGTGGCCGCTATGAGGGACGCGTGACTTAAGCCGACCTGGCCGTGTTCCCGAACCGCGCACGGTACGCGACGGGCGTCGTGGCGAACTGCTGACGAAAATGATGCCGCAGCGTGCCTGCCGCGCCAAAGCCGGCAGTCTCGGCAATCCGTTCGATCGGCATGGCGGTGTCTTCCAGCAGCGTGCGCGCCCGCGAAAGCCGTTCCGACAGCAGCCAGCGCGCCGGCGTGACGCCGGTTGCGGCCGCGAACCGGCGCAGGAACGTCCGCTCGCTCATACCGGCAAGCTCGGCCAAGATGGCGACGGGATAGTCGGCGGCAATATCGGCGCGCATCCTGTCGATCAACGGTCCAAGCCGGCTGCGCTCATGTGGCTCGGGAACGGAACTCTCGACATACTGCGCCTGGCCGCCGTCGCGATGCGGCGGCACGACCAGACGGCGCGCCACCATGTTTGCAGCCTTGGTGCCGAAGTCGCGCCGAACCAGATGCAGGCAGAGGTCGATGCCCGCGGCACTGCCTGCCGATGTCAGCACATTGCCCTCATCGATGTACAAAACGTCCGGAATCACGGTGATGTCGGGGTACATCTCCGTCAGCTTCTCGCTGTAGCGCCAATGCGTGGTCGCTCTTTTGCCCGCAAGCAGGCCGGCGGCGGCAAGCACGAACACGCCCGAACAGATCGAAAGAATGCGAGAGCCGCGCTCGTGTGCCTTTCGAAGCGCCTCGATCAGCGCCGGCGGCACCGGAGCCTCCGTTCCGCGCCATCCCGGTACGATCACCGTGCCGGCCTGGCCGATCAGATCGATCCCGCCGTCGGCAACAATACGCACGCCGCCCAGCGCGCGCATTTCACCGGTATCAATACCGGCAACCGCAAAACGGTACCAATCCTCACCCATTTCCGGCCGGGGCAAGGCGAAGATCTCAACCGCCACGCCAAACTCGAACGTGCACAGCCCGTCATAGGCAACGGCAACGACAAGAGGGTTGGCAGGGCGCGGATTGGCAGAGGATGGCATGATCTTGACGATATATGGCAAAGCTGCCAGCTGCAATCGCCCTGCTTCCTGTCTTATCTCTCCGTCGCATCAGCAATGGAGATACGAGGATGAGCCACGTGACAGACATTCCGGCGGCATCGCCGGATATCGCCCGCGACCATTTTCTGCGCCGGCTTTCCGTCGAGACCGACTGTTCCGACGTCGCCGCCGCAATGCGTGCCGGGGAGCCGGACTTTGTTCTCCTGCATGTGGTCGGTTCGCCGGAAGCCTATGGACGCCGCCATGTGCCGGGCGCGCTGCATCTGCCCCACCGCGAAATATCGGCCGAGCGGATGGTGCAATGGCCCGAAAAGACGCTGTTCGTCGTCTATTGCGCGGGACCGCATTGCAATGGCGCGGATCAGGCGGCCTTCAAGCTGGCCAGCCTCGGTCGTCCCGTGAAGATCATGATCGGCGGCATAACCGGTTGGCAGGACGAGGACCTTCCTTTCGCTTCAGGCAAGGAGCCCGGTGTCTTGCACGCGTGAGGCCACGCGATATGGTCGGCCTTGAAGACTGAGCAAGCATGCAGAAGGCGATGGTTAGAATTCGTCCATTCGAGCGCCAGGATGTCGGTGCGGTGCTCGCCCTCATGCGGGCGCTAGCTGTCTTCGAGGGTTATGACGACAAGCTTCGCGTCACCGAAGCGAACCTCATCGAGCACGGGCTGGGGCCATCGCCCCGGTTCGGCGTGTTGGTGGCGGAGCGAGAGGGCGTGATCGTCGGCATCGCCGTCCACTACCTCATCCCCTGGACCTACGACCTGAAGCCGGTTGTCTGGCTGAAGGAACTCTACGTCACTGAAGCGACGCGCGGCATGGGGGTCGGCCATGCGCTTGTTGAACAGCTTCGCCAACACGCTTTGAGCATTGGCGCCTCCGCCATCAAATGGACGGTGCTGAAATCCAACTCGCCGGCCAAAGCCTTCTACCGCTCGCTCGACGGCCAGCCCGACGATATCTGGGAACCGTGGCAGCTGAAAATCGACCCGTAACGGCCGCCTCGACCAACTGAGGGCGGTCGACCATGCGGCGGTCGCTTACGACATGGTGTCGAGCTTGCGCTGCATGGCGGCGATCTGTTGCTTCAGTTCCTGAAGGTCGTCGCCGCTCTTTTCCGGGACGTCCTTGCGGGCCGGCTCGGGTGCAGCCGCGGCCGCAGCATTTGTGGCGGCGGTCGGGAAGGGCGTGAACAGGCGCATCGCGTTCTGGAACATTTCCATGTTGCGGCGTGTCTGCTCTTCCAGCGCCTTGATCGGCGTGGCGATCTTCATCACATCCAGCGGCGACTTGCCGATCGCGCCCTTCATCTGCTCGCGGAACCGCTCCTGTTCCTTGGAGAAGGCCATCATCGACTGTTCGAGGAAGCTCGGCACGATCTGCTGCATCTGGTCGCCATAGAAAGCGATCAACTGGCGCAGGAACGGGATCGGCAGCATGTTCTGCCCATCCTTGTTCTCCAGTTCGAAGATGATCTGCGTCAGCACCGGATGGGTAATGTCGTCACCGGTCTTGGCGTCCTGGACGGTGAACTCCTCGCCCTTCTTGACCATCTCGGCCAGATCCTCGAGCGTGACATAGGTGCTGGTGCCGGTGTTGTAGAGCCGGCGATTGGCATATTTCTTGATAATGATAGGGTCGTCTTTCGCGGCCATCAGCATCCTCCCGGGACACCGGCGCGCCTGAGTAAGCCGCCGGTAACGATTGCGCCATTTTTAAGGATATGCGCAAAAGCTCTATAATTCCAAGCGCTTTGTGCAGTGCGGCATCATTTATTGCTGCATGGCCGGCCAATTATGCTGCGCAGCAAAGGTTGGGCGATCCCGCCGGCCGCCCGCGCCCTGCTTGCGGCGCTTGGCCGGCATGCCCATTTCCGGTTTGACTTGGGGTGTGGAACGGGCAAGAAAAGTCCCAACAAGCCCCCAAGAACACGACACCTCGAAGTCTGGAGAGAAAAATGTCCGCTTCCAATTCAATCGTCGTTGCCAGCGCCGCACGCACGGCTGTCGGCTCTTTCAACGGCGCCTTCGCCGCCACCCCGGCGCATGAACTTGGCGCCGTCGTCATCAGGGAGCTTTTGGCGCGCGCCGGCGTCGAGCCGGGTGAAGTCGACGAGGTCATTCTCGGCCAGGTGCTGACCGCCGCGCAGGGCCAGAACCCCGCCCGCCAGGCGTCGATCAATGCCGGCCTGCCCCAGGAGACCACCGCCTGGGGGCTCAACCAGGTTTGCGGCTCTGGCCTGCGCGCCATCGCGCTCGGCATGCAGCAGATCGCCGCCGGCGACGCCACTGTGATCATCGCCGGCGGCCAGGAATCGATGTCGCTGTCGCCGCACGCCGAGCACCTGCGCGCCGGCGTCAAGATGGGCGACTACAAGATGATCGACACCATGATCAAGGACGGGTTGTGGGACGCCTTCAACGGCTACCACATGGGCAACACCGCCGAGAACGTCGCCCGCCAGTTCCAGATCACCCGCGACGACCAGGACCAGTTTGCGCTGGCCTCGCAAAACAAGGCCGAGGCCGCGCAGAAGGCCGGCAAGTTCAAGGACGAGATCGTCGCCTTCACGATCAAGGGCAGGAAGGGCGACACTGTCGTCGACCAGGACGAGTACATCCGCCACGGCGCCACCATCGACGCCATGTCCAAGCTGAAGCCGGCTTTCGACAAGGACGGCACCGTGACCGCCGCCAACGCGTCGGGCATCAATGACGGCGCCGCCGGCGCGCTGCTGATGAGCGAGGCTGAAGCCACAAGGCGCGGCATCACCCCGCTGGTGCGCATCGCCTCATGGGCGACGGCCGGCGTCGATCCGGCGATCATGGGCACCGGACCTATTCCCGCCTCGAAGCGGGCGCTCGAGAAGGCCGGCTGGTCGGTCAAGGACCTCGACCTTGTCGAGGCCAATGAAGCCTTCGCTGCGCAGGCCTGCGCCGTCAACAAGGGCATGGGCTGGGATACGTCGATCGTCAACGTCAATGGCGGCGCCATCGCCATCGGCCATCCGATCGGCGCGTCGGGCGCCCGCGTCTTCAACACGCTGGTTTTCGAGATGCGCCGCCGCCGCGCCAAGAAGGGCCTTGCCACGCTGTGCATCGGCGGCGGCATGGGCGTCGCTCTGTGCGTGGAAGCGCTGTGAACAAGAAGTGAGTAGTGAATAGGGAGTAGTGAATAGGGAAGAAGGAGCAGCGCGGCGGGATATCGATCCCTACTCGCTATTCCCTACTCCCTATTCCCTTCTTCCGACCAAAGGGAGGAAGAACTTTCAATGACCAAAGTAGCGCTCGTCACCGGTGGATCGCGCGGCATCGGCGCCGCCATATCGATCGGCCTGAAGAATGCCGGTTACACCGTTGCCGCCAACTATGCCGGCAATGACGAGGCAGCGGGGAAGTTCAGCGCACAAACCGGCATCAAGGCCTACAAATGGTCGGTCGCCGACTACGACGCCTGTGCCGCCGGAATCAAACAGGTCGAGGCCGATCTCGGCCCGGTCTCGGTGCTGGTCAACAATGCCGGCATTACCCGCGACGCCATGTTCCACAAGCTGACGCGCGAGCAGTGGAAGGAAGTCATCGACACCAATCTGTCTGGGGTCTTCAACATGACGCATCCGCTGTGGGGCGGCATGCGCGACCGCAAATTCGGCCGCGTCATCACCATCTCCTCCATCAACGGCCAGAAAGGCCAGGCCGGCCAGGTCAACTATTCCGCCGCAAAGGCCGGCGACATCGGCTTCTCGAAGGCGCTGGCGCAGGAGGGCGCGCGCGCGGGCATCACAGTCAATGTCATCTGCCCCGGCTACATCGCCACCGAGATGGTCAAGGCGATCGACGAGAAGGTGCTGAATGAACGCATCATTCCGCAGATCCCGGTCGGCCGCCTCGGCGAACCGGAAGAGATCGCGCGTTGCGTCGTCTTCCTCGCCTCTGAGGACGCCGGTTTCATCACCGGCTCGACCATCACCGCCAATGGCGGCCAGTACTTCGCCTGAACGACAGCAATTTCGCTCGGTAGGACGGGCCGCCTTATGGCCCGTTTTTCATCGCCGGCCGGCGATGTTCCCCGGGCTGCGCGCGAGACATTGACCCGTTCCGGCACGCAAAGATTAACGATTTTTAGGCGCCATGTGCAAAACCCGGTTCGCAAGCTGTGAATTCTCGGTGGACAAGCTGTGGACAACACAACATGTTGGGGTGAACAAACCAGGAAAATCCCGCCATCGCTGATTCGTCACCCATTCGTTCCGGCTTTGAGCGGAACGTTAACGACCAAGGCCGAATACCACCGGAAAATGGTTAAGGCCGATTAAGAAAATTCAGCAATTTCATAATGTTGGCCGAGGCGTATCGGATCACGACGATGCCCCGCCGGCAAAGGTTAACGCCAATGGTCGCCTTGCAGGAATCGGGCCAGTCTCCGCGATTCAGCATATGGTGAGACTCAGGCTCGCAAAATCCACATGTAGCCGTGAACAAAAGCTGAATCTGCCGGAGTCACTGATTCGTCGCCGATTCGTTCCAGACTCGTTCCAACTGTTAATTGAGACCTCAACGACGAACCGTGGGACTGCCGGCCGGAACATTCCGCTTTCGCTTCGCGCCTGAAATCCCTATGTGTCGCCTGTCATACGCGCCATGCGAGGCGCGCTCCCGACAACACGATGCAGAAAGCCTCATCTCCAGGCCGATGAACATCCAGCCGAAACACACCGAGCCGCTGATCCTGTCGGGTCGCGACGTGACTGCCGTGCTGGGTCCGACCAACACCGGCAAGACCCATCTCGCCATCGAGCGCATGGTGGCGCATGAGAGCGGCATTATCGGCCTGCCGCTCCGCCTTCTGGCGCGCGAGGTCTATGCCCGCGTCTGCGAAAAGGTCGGCGCCCACAAGGTGGCGCTCATCACCGGCGAGGAAAAAATCCAGCCGCCCGGCGCGAAATATTCGGTCTGCACCGTCGAAGCCATGCCGCGCGAGACCGACGTTGCCTTCGTCGCAATCGACGAGGTGCAGCTCGCCGGCGACCTCGAGCGCGGCCACATCTTCACCGACCGTATCCTGCACCTGCGCGGCCGCCAGGAAACGCTGCTGCTCGGCGCGGCCACCATGCATGGCATCCTGCAAAAGCTGCTGAGAGGCGTCTCGGTGGTGACGCGCCCTCGCCTGTCGCACTTGGCCTATGCCGGTTCGAAGAAATTGACCCGCCTGCCGCGGCGTACGGCCATCGTCGCCTTCTCCGCCGACGAGGTCTATGCCATCGCTGAGCTGATCCGCCGCCAGCAAGGAGGAGCGGCGGTCGTGCTCGGCGCGCTGTCGCCCCGCACCCGCAACGCCCAGGTGGCAATGTTCCAGGCAGGCGACGTCGACTATCTCGTCGCCACCGACGCCATCGGCATGGGCCTCAACCTTGATCTCGATCATGTCGCCTTCGCCCAGAACCGCAAATTCGACGGCTACCAGTACCGCAACCTGACGGCGGCCGAGCTCGGCCAGATCGCCGGCCGCGCCGGCCGGCATCTGCGCGACGGCACCTTCGGCGTCACCGGTCAGGTCGATCCGCTGGACGAGGAACTGGTCAAGCGCATCGAGGGGCACGAGTTCGATCCGGTGAAGGTGCTGCAATGGCGCACCGCGCATTTCGACTTCGCCAGCCTCGACGCGCTGAAGCGCTCGATCGAAACCAACGCGCCGGTCGAAGGCCTGACGCGGGCGCTGCCGGCGGTCGATGCGCAGGCGCTCGAACATCTCTCCCGCGACGAGGACATCCGCGCGCTGGCTACCAATGCCAAGCGCGTGGCGCTGCTGTGGGAAGCCTGCGCGTTGCCGGACTACCGCAAGATCGCGCCGGCCCAGCACTCCGACCTGATCGCTTCTATCTACACCGACCTCGCCAAACACGGCCATGTCGACGAGAACTACATGGCCGAGCAGGTGCGCCGCGCCGATACGACCGAGGGGGACATCGACACGCTGTCGCACCGCATTGCGCAGATCCGCACCTGGACATTCGTGTCCAACCGGCCGGGCTGGCTGGCCGATCAGGCACACTGGCGGGAAAAGACGCGCGAAATCGAAGACAGATTGTCGGATGCGCTGCATGAGCGGTTGACGAAACGGTTTGTAGACCGCAGGACTTCCGTCCTCATGCGGCGCCTTAGAGAAAATACAATGCCTGAAGCCGAAATCAGTCCTACCGGAACCGTCCTTGTCGAAGGCCATCATGTCGGCGAGTTGCAAGGGTTCCGCTTCACCGCCGACCAGAGCGCCGGCGGCGAAGACGCCAAGGCCGTGCGTACGGCAGCGCAAAAAGCGCTGGCCGCCGAGTTCGAGGCGCGTGCCGAACGCTTCGGCGCCTGCGCCAATGGCGACCTTGCGCTCGGCTCCGACGGCACGCTGCGCTGGATCGGCGCGCCGATCGGCACGCTGGTTGCCGGCGAGGACGCGCTGAAGCCGCGCCTGGTGCTTTTGGCCGACGAGCAGTTGACCGGCCCCGCCCGAGACAAGGTCGCCGCGCGCGCCGAGCGTTTCGTCAATTTCCAGATCGAGTCGCTGCTGAAGCCGCTGGTCGACTTGAAGAATGCCGAGCAGATCGCCGGCATCGGCCGTGGCATCGCCTTCCAGCTCGTCGAGCATTTCGGCCTCATCAACCGCCGCGACATCGCCGAGGAAATGAAGTCGCTCGACCAGGAGGGTCGCGCCGCCTTGCGCCGGCTCGGTGTGCGCTTCGGCGCCTACCACGTCTTCGTGCCGGCGCTGATCAAGCCGGCGCCCGCCGGACTGATTACGCTGTTGTGGGCGCTGAAGAACGACGGCAAGGACAAGCCGGGCTTTGGCGACGTGGTGCACGCACTGGCTTCCGGCCGCACCTCGGTGGTCATCGATCCGGCTTTCGACAAGAGCTTCTACAAGCTTGCCGGCTACCGCAATCTCGGCCGCCGCGCCGTGCGCATCGACATTCTGGAACGGCTGGCCGACCTGATCCGGCCTGCGACCAACTGGAAGCCCGGTCTGGGACAGCGCCCGGACGGCGCCTATGACGGCCAGTCCTTCATGGTGACGCCGCCGATGATGTCCATCCTCGGCGCAACCGCCGACGACATGGAAGAGATCCTGAAAGGTCTCGGCTATCGCGCCGAGCCGAAGCCGCCGGCAGAGGTCAAGGCGCGGCTGGAAGCACAGGACAACGCGGTGCGCGAAGCCGCGGCGGCAAAGCTGGCGGAAGCGGCAGCGAAGGCCGAGCAGGCCCAGACGGCGGAAGCCGCTGCAGGCGAAGCTGTCGCTGAAGCGCCGACCGACAGTTCGGAGCCGGATGCGGCTTCCGCCACTGAGGTTACGGCTGAGGAGCCCGTTGCCGAAGTCGCATCGGAGGCTGTTGCAGACGCTCAGCCGGAAGCGCCTGCCGAGGGTTCGGAGCCAGCTGCGGCCGTTGAAGCTACCGCCGAGGTCCCAGCCATCGACGAAACAACTGCAGAGCCTGCAGCGCAAGAACACGCTCCGGCCGTTGCAGAGGCTGACGACACTGTCACCGAAAGCGCCGACGCTTTTACCTCCCCCTCGATGGGGGAGGTCGCGGCGCGAAGCGACGCGGGTGGGGGTGACAGCGCTGACGAAACCGATAGTGCAGACCGCGTAGCCGATGCAGGCGCAACCGCCGACGCCGGCGCTGCCCCCACCCCGGCGCTGCGCGCCGACCCTCCCCACGAGGGGGAGGGTGGAAGCGCTGAGCCTGTCCCCGAGGCCGAAGCGCCAAAGCCCATCTTGCTGTGGCGGCAGGGTCGTTTCGAGCAGCGCCCGCGCCATCGTCAAGGCCGGGACAATCGCCCGCGTAACGGCCAGGCTGGCCGCGCCGATGCGCCGGCCGACGCTGCCGGCGGACAGCCGGCACCGGGCGAACGGCCGGCCTATCAGGGCCGGCGCGACCAGCGCGACGGTGCCGCCAAGCCACGCTTCGACCGTTCGAAGTTCAAGCCCAAGCCGCAGGCCGAGGGCGAACAGCGCCGCGACGGCAAGCCGCAAGGCGAGCGTCCGCGCGAGGGCCGGCCTGACTGGAAAGGCGGCAGGCCGGAAGGCAAAGGCGGACCGCAAGGCGCCAAGCCGGCTTTCCAGGCCAAGCCACGCGAGGAACGCCCGGCGCGCTTCGATCCGGACTCGCCCTTCGCCAAGCTCGCCGCCTTGCGCGACCAGCTGAAGAAGTAAGCTCTGAGCATGATCCCGAAAAGTGGAACCGGTTTTCGGACAAGATCATGCTCCAACAAGAAATAACTCGCTGCGATGGTTGCTGAAGGTCGTCAGCGCATCGACAAGTGGCTGTTCTTTTCGCGCGCGATAAAATCGCGCTCGCTGGCGGCCAAGCTGGTTGTCGCCGGACGCGTCCGCATCAACAGCGACAAAGCAGCGCAGGCCTCCGATCTGGTCAAGCCTGGCGACGTTTTGACCATTACGCACGAGCGCCGTATTTTCATTTGGAAGGTGCTTGGCACCGGCGTGCGGCGCGGTCCGGCCGAGGAAGCGCGCACGCTCTACGAGGACATGTCCCCGCCGCCGGCGCCGAAAGGCGAGGCTGTTGCCGATGCCATTCCGGCGCTGCGCGACGCCGGCAGCGGCCGGCCGACCAAGAAAGAGCGCAGGCAAACCGACCGGCTGTTCGGCGAAGACTGAAGCCTTGGCTGTCTGCGCCATGCCGGCGGTCTGGAATTTCATTCCGGACACGCGGGCCCCGCCTGCAATGGCTGCCCTTGCAAGCGGCAGGCAAAGGCGTTACCTCACCAAAAAAGCCGCCGCATCGGCGCGAAAATCGGAAATCGATTTTTCGGAAGGCACGATGCGCAGATTCAAAGTGTTAGAGCGTACTTTGTGCGTCCAAGTGGACGCACGTCGCTCTAGCAAGAACGGGACGTCCCGGAGCCGACCAATGACCTATGTCGTGACCGACAACTGCATCAAATGCAAGTACATGGACTGCATCGAGGTCTGTCCGGTCGACTGCTTTTACGAGGGCGAGAACATGCTTGTCATACATCCCGACGAGTGCATCGACTGCGGCGTCTGCGAACCGGAATGCCCGGCCGATGCAATCAAGCCCGACACCGAGCCGGGCCTCGACAAATGGCTGCAGGTCAACACCGAATACGCCGAGAAATGGCCCAACATCACCGCCAAGAAGGAGCCTCCGGCAGATGCCAAGAGCTTCGACGGCGAGGCCGGCAAGTTCGAGAAATATTTCTCCGCCGAGCCCGGCGAAGGCGATTGAGCGCATGACCCTGGAATCGGAATCGATTTCGGAAAGGGTGATGCGCAAAGCAAAAAAGTGCGGCCTATTGGATCGTCATAACGCTGCGTAACGCGCATCATACATTAACTGCCTTGACAGGCGGCGATGTCGCTCGACCTTCGCGTTTGCAGCAAAACCTTGATTCTTCCGACTTTTTGTGCTACACCAGTTGAAACATGCCGGTGACACAACGTCGATTTATGGCGCAAGCGCCCCAAATCACTGAAAGGTGAAATCCCCAATCGGACCAGAGCGATCTGGGCCAGGCAGTCGCTATGTATGCGGTTTGCCGGTCCCGGCTTTTTCCGATGGGTTCATCTTGTTGTGCGGCTAACGATCGGTGTCCCCGGTCGCATGCGTTCGGACCGGCAGGCCGCCGGTGCCACAACAAGGAGTTCAGGGCGTAATGGCAACGATCACCCCGCAGAAGAAGTCCACCTCGGCACGCCACGGTTTCAAGACCGGCGAGTACATCGTCTATCCGGCACACGGCGTCGGCCAGATCGTCTCGATCGACGAGCAGGAAGTTGCGGGCCACAAGCTGGAACTGTTCGTCATCGACTTCCAGAAGGACAAGATGCGCCTGAAGGTTCCGGTCGCCAAGGCGACCTCCATCGGCATGCGCAAGCTGTCGGAAGAGGATTATGTCGAGCGCGCGCTGAAGGTCGTGCAGGGCCGCGCCCGCGTCAAGCGCACCATGTGGTCGCGCCGTGCGCAGGAGTATGATGCCAAGATCAATTCGGGCGACCTGATCTCGATCTCGGAAGTCGTGCGCGACCTCTACCGTGCCGACAACCAGCCGGAACAGTCCTATTCCGAGCGCCAGCTCTATGAGGCGGCACTCGACCGCATGGCGCGCGAGATCGCGGCAGTCAACCGCATGTCGGAAACCGAAGCCGTGCGCCTGATCGAGGTCAACCTTAATAAGGGCCCGAAGCGCGGCGCCAAGGCCGACAATGAGGAAGCCGAGCAGGAAGAAGCTGCCTGATCGCTTTCACCGTCGAATTCATGAAAACCCGGCCTTGTGCCGGGTTTATGTTTTTACCCTCCCCTTGTGGGGTTCCAAGGACGGGCGAGACCCGTGGCTCGCCCAGGCAGGTCGCTGCGAAGATGGGGGACGGCAACAGACCCGACCCGGACCTTCCGTCCGACCTCCCCACAAGAGGGAGGTAGAAGGCTCAGCCGCCGGCTTCCTTCTCCGCCTCCTGCTTCAGCGTCGCAATAAAACGCTTGGTCCGTTCCCGCTCCGGATTGCTGAACACCACGGTGGACGGCCCCTTCTCGACGACGACACCAGCATCGAGGAACACCACCTCCTGCGCGATCTTGGAGGCAAGGCGAAGGTCGTGCGTGGCCATCACCATGGTGGTGCCTTCGCTGGCGAGTTTTCCGAGCACGTCGACCACTTCCTGCGCCAGTTCCGGATCGAGCGCCGAGGTCGGCTCGTCGCAGAGCAGAACCTTGGGCGACGGCGCCAGGGCGCGGGCGATGGCCACACGCTGCTGCTGGCCGCCCGACAGCGTTGCCGGCCAATCATCCGCCTTGTGCGCCATGCCGACCTTCTCGAGCAGCGCCAGTGCCCGCTCGCGCGCCTTTGCCGTCGGCCATTTCAGCACCGTCACCAGGCCTTCCATGACGTTCTCGATCGCGGTGCGATGCGGGAACAGCTGGAAGTTCTGGAACACCATGCCGGTCTGCAGCCGCAGGCGCTGGATGTCGCGGCTGGGGATCTTGATGCCGGGACGGAATTCCAGCGTCTCGTCGCCGATGCGCACCATGCCCGAGGTCGGGATCTCCAACAGGTTGATGCAGCGCAGCAGAGTGCTCTTGCCACCGCCGGAGGGACCGACAAGCGCGGTGACGCTGCCTTCGGCAATGGTGACCGTCACGCCCTTCAGCACCAGATTGTCGCCGAAGCGCTTTTCGATATCGGTGAGGCCGATCATGAGCGCGCCTCCAGGAAGCCGCCATAGCGGTTGAGCCGCTCCTCCAGCCGCGTCTGCAAGGCCGAAAGCACCGAGCTCATCGCCAGATAAAGGATCGCCGCCTCGACATAGAGGATCAGCGGTTCATAGGTGGTGGCGACGATGCGCTGCGCCGCCTGGAACATCTCCGGCACGGTGATGGCGGCGGCCAGCGACGTATCCTTGACCAGCGAGATGAAGGTGTTGGACAGCGGCGGCACGGCGACGCGGCCGGCTTGCGGCAGGATGGTGCGCCGCATCGCCTGGCTCCAGGTCATGCCGATCGAATAGGCCGCTTCCCACTGGCCCTTCGGCACCGAGCCGATCACGGCGCGGATAATTTCCGAACTGTAGGCGCCTATGTTGAGGGTGAAGCCAATCAGCGCCGCCGGAAAAGCATCCAGCAATATGCCGACCGAAGGCAGGCCGTAAAAGATCAGGAACAGCTGCACCAGAAGCGGCGTGCCGCGAAAGATCCAGACATAGAAGCGGACCACGGCAACCAGAGGCTTGGGGCCGAACAGCCGCACCAGGGCGACAACCAGGCCGACGAACAGGCCGAGTGCGAACGATAGCAATGTCAGCGGTACGGTGAAGATCAACGCCGCCCACAGCAGTGTCGGCAACGAGTCCAGCATCAGGTGTAGCCAGTGCGGCACGAACGGCTCCTCCCTCACAGACCGCCGCGGTGACGGCAGTGCGATTGTGTGCTTCTCATATCATGCGAATAACGGCGAGCCGTCAAAGACGGCCCGCCGCTATTTGTCATTGCCGGCAAACCGCCGGGAGATGGTCTTTACTGCGAGACATCCTGGCCGAAATAGGTATCGGCGATCTTCTTGTAGGTGCCGTCGGCCTTGATGTCGGCCAGCGCCTTGTTGATCGCCGCGACCAGCTCCGGATCACCCTTGCGCACGATGACGCCGGAATAGTCGGCGTTCTCTTCCTGCGCGGCGATCTTCACATTGGCGTCCGGCTTGTGCTTCTTGAAGTCGAGGAAAGACAGGCTGTCATTGATGGTGGCGTCGGCGCGGCCGGTGAGCAGCAGCTGGATCGACTGGTCGAAGCCGTCGGTGCCGACAAGTTCGGCGCCGTTGGTCTCGGCGAGCTTGCCGAAATTCGATGTCAACGACTGTGCCGACTTCTTGCCCTTGAGGTCGGCGAAGGTCTTGATGTCGGTGTTGTCGCCGCGCACGATCAGCACGGCCTTGGAGGCGATGTAAGGATCGGAGAAATCGTACTTGGCCTTGCGCGCGTCGGTGATGCCGACCTCGTTGATCACGGCGTCGTAGCGGTTGGCGTCGAGGCCGGCGATCAGCCCGTCCCATTTGCCTTCGAGGAACTCGACCTTGACGCCGAGCTTGTCGCCGATCGCCTTGGCGATCTCGACGTCGAAGCCGACCAGCGCGCCGGAAGCATCATGATAGGTGAAGGGCGCATAGGTGCCTTCGGTGCCGACCTTGAGTGTGCCGGCCTGCTTGATCTGGTCGAGATTGGCGCCGGCGTGGCCTGATGTAACAGCCAGAACCTGCAGCGTTCCGGCGATGATGAGCGAATTGAGCCATTTCATTTCTATGTGATCCCGTCCTTGGCCGGTGTCCGGCGCTTGTGAGAGCCGGAAACTGACAGATACAGCGCAGCAAAATAAGGAACCAGATTTCAAAAAAACGGCGATCCAGAAATCAGATTCTCAAAGCAGCTCCGATCGGTGCCAATAGTCCCGATCTGCGGTGTCGATGCGCCCTGTCGGACCGCACAAAACAACCGCCCTCGGCGGCGGAACCAATCCCCGGTATGGCACGTTCATGGCTTGTTGTAGGGCGCCGCGTTTCCATTTCAAGAACCCTTGGCTGCGCTAGGCCCGAAGCAATTCCAGGAAAGTGGGAAAGCGGTTTCCTTCGGAATTGCGTCAAACAGAGATAACGGCCGCCAGGCCGTCCGAAAATGTCCGGGAGCAGGAGCGCGGCATGATCGAAGACACGGCAGGACGGACCATGGTCCGCACGGCAATGAAAGCCCCCTACCTCGAGCGCGATGAGGAACATGTTCTCGCCTTGCGCTGGAAGGAGGACCAGGATCAGCAGGCGCTGCATCAGATCACCGTCGCCCATATGCGGCTGGTCATCTCCATGGCTTCGAAATTCCGACATTACGGCCTGCCGCTCGGAGATCTGGTCCAGGAGGGCCATGTCGGGCTGCTGGAAGCAGCCGCGCGTTTCGAGCCGGAGCGCGAGGTGCGCTTCTCGACCTATGCGACATGGTGGATCCGCGCTTCGATGCAGGACTATATCCTGCGCAACTGGTCGATCGTTCGCGGCGGCACCTCTTCGGCGCAAAAGGCGCTGTTCTTCAACCTGCGGCGCCTGCGCGCCCGTCTTGCCAATGGCGCCGAGCCGATCTCCAACGCCACGCTCTACCGCGAAGTCTCGGTAGCCCTAGGCGTCTCCGAGGCCGATGTCGCGAAGATGGATTCCAGGCTTTCAGCACCTGACTCTTCGCTCAACGCACCGCTCGCCGACGAAGCCGGCACCACCGAGCGGATGGACTTCCTGATTTCGGACGATCCATTGCCTGACGAGGTCGCCGGCGACACCATCGACGTCGAACGGCGCCTGATGTGGCTGAAGACGGCGCTCCGCGCGCTCAATGCCCGCGAACTCAGGATCATCGAGGAGCGCCGGCTGACCGACGAAGGTGCGACGCTTGAGGCGCTCGGCGAGACGCTCGGTATTTCCAAGGAGCGTGTCCGCCAGATCGAGGCCCGCGCCATGGAAAAGCTCAAGCTCGCGCTGGTCAAGCAGAACCCCGAATTCATGGCAGCGTGAGATTGCCAGGAACAGGGGTACCGCCCCGAGTTATCTCAGAAAAGTTATCTCAGAAAAAAGCACTACGAAGGCTGGGGTTTCTGACGAAGACCGGCGCTATCTGTCCGTGACGATCTTGACCTTGTCGCCGGCCGAAACCGAGGCGCCCGGCGACATCGCGTTGAGCACGCGGAACAGATCGAGCTTGCGGTCGACGCCGACCATCTGCGCCGAAAGTGTGCCCATCGTCTGCCCGGCCTGTACCGTGACGACGCGGATATGCAGCGGCTTCAGTGCCGCTTTCTCGGCGGGGCTGAGCACGCGGAACGAACCGCTGACCGAGCGTGCCACCGGATCGAGTGTCGTGCTGGCCGAGGGGGCGGCCGTCAGCAGGCGATAGACCTGGCCGCCGGCGCGGATCACTGCAATGTCGAACTGCCAGCCATCGGCGCCGGCGTGCGCTGTCGCCGCCTCGTTGCCGTCGATCGTCTCCTGGCGCACACTGGTCTCGTCGAGACCGGCCACCCAGCCGCTTCTGATGTAGTCGGTCAGCGCACGATCCTTGTCGATCGACACACCGTCGAAGCGGATCGCCATGTCGCCGGGACCGGTCGCCGTCACCGCCGCTGCCGAATTGTCGATGATGAAGCCGTCGGGCACCGTGAACGAAACGCCGAGGCCCGGATGCAGGAAGGTCTGGCCGCGCACATAGCCCTCTTCCGGCGTGTCGCCATAGAGCAGGCCGTCTATCCCGGCCAGGAAGGAATCGCGGTCGCGGGTGCCGATGCCCGGCGCGCCGAACTGGCGGGCGTGGCGCTGCGCCAGATCAATTCGCTGCGGCGTGTTGGGGTGCGTAGCCAGGAAGTCGAGGCTGGCGTCGGTGGCGCCGCTGATCGAGCGGAAATCGGTATAGGCCGACATCGACTGCAGGAAACGCCCGGCGGCATAGGGATCGTAACCCGCCTCGCCGATCGATTTGATGCCGATCGCGTCTGCCTCCAGCTCCTGGTTGCGCGAGAACTGCGCCAGCCTCAGCTTGCCGCGGATCAATGCCTGCTTGGCGGTCGGACTGTCGCCCAGCACATCGGAGACCACCTTGGTCGCCAGGCCTTCCTCGGCCTCGAGCTGCTGTCGCTGCAGACCGTGATTGGCGGTGACGTGGCCCATCTCATGCGCGATGACGGCGGCGAGTTCGGCCGAATCATTGGCCAGCGCCAGCAGGCCGCGGGTGACGTAGAGATAGCCGCCCGGCAGCGCGAAAGCGTTGACGTTTGGCGAATTGAGGATGGTGATGCGATAGGTCTGGGTCGGATTGGCCGACACCACGGTCAGGCTGCCGACAACCTTGGCCACCATGCGCTCGAGCTTGGGATCGGAATATTCGCCGCCATAGGTGGCAAGGATGCGCGGATGCTGTGCCTTCGCCAGTTCGGCAAGCTTGCTGTTGGCGGCGACATTGTCGACCGTGATCGGCTTGTCGGAAGGCTGGAAGCCAGATTCCTGCACTTCGGGAGGCGTGAACATCTGGCAGCTGGCCAGCGCCACGGCAAGGCCGGCCAGCGCGAGGAAGCGCACCAGCGGTCTGCGTTTCAAAGTGTCAGTGCCGGTCGGCAGCACGGCGTTCCTTCAGCTCTCGGCGCATGATTTGGACCGGGGTCCGCGCCAGCGAAAAATCGGTTTTCGTTGGCAATCCTGCACACATCAAAAAACCTACAGCGTTTACGCATCCGGCCGGATGCGGCGCTGTAGGGGGCAAATCACGGCTCGTGCCGGACCAGTACTAAGCGGACCTAGCCACATCAGCTGGACCATGGCAAGCAAGCGCCACATCACCTGTAGCCGGTTTGGTCGTAAATTATGTCCGCTTCCGGGCAATATCGCGTGATCCGCCCGAACTTGCGCCGATATAGCGCCGAAACGCTTCAGGGCCAGTGCCGTCGAAAAAATCGGCGGCAGGTCCCGTCGCGGCAACCCTGCCATTGTCCAGAAAAACCATCTGCTCGCCGATACGGCGAGCGTCTTCCGGCTGATGCGTGACGAACAGCACCGTCATCGCCCGCTCGGCATGAACGCCGGCCACCAGGTCGAGCATGTCGTCGCGCAGTGCTGGCCCGAGCGAAGCGAACGGCTCGTCGAGCAGCAGCACTGGCCGGTCGCGCACCAGAACGCGGGCGAGCGCTACGCGCTGCCTTTCGCCGCCGGAGAGTTCGCGCGGCAGGCGTATCTCCTTGCCGGCCAGGCCGACGCGGTCAAGCGCCTCGGCGATTGCGGCGCGATCGGCGTCGGTCAGGTTGAGCGATGGCGAGCGGCCGAGCCCGACATTCTTCTCCACCGAGAGATGAGCAAACAGATTGTTTTCCTGGAATACCATCGACACCGGCCGCGCCGAAGGCGGCTCGGCGCCGACATCGGCGCCGCCGATCAGCACACGACCGGACTCCGGCGTCTCGAAACCAGCCACCAGATTGAGCAAGGTCGATTTGCCCGAACCACTTGCCCCCATGATGGCGGTGATCTTAGATGTATGGAATTCGACATCGAACAGGAATGACGTTTCGCCATAGCTGAACGAGACCTTGTCCAGCCGGACAGTCGTGCCTTTCTCCACAGCGGACGTCACGATCTCTCTCCCCGTCCCAGCCAGTCTGCCGCGACCACCAATGCAAGGCAGACCGCCCCGAGCAGCAAAGCCAGCCCGGCAGCATCGGCCGTGCGATAGCTGCCCATGCGCGCCAGCAGGAGATAGGGCAAGGTCTGTACCGAATCGCTGCCGAACAGCGCGATGACGCCGAGATCGCCGAGCGACAGTGCCATGGCGAAGGCAAAGCCGGTGGCCAGCGGCCGCCGGAGCGATGGCCAGTCGACCAGAAGCAGCCGGTTCCAGCCCGCAATGCCGAGCTGCGCGCACAGCTTTTCGTGGCGCTCGCTCGCCGCATCATAGGCCGGGCGCATCGCGCGGATGGCAAAGGGCATCGCCATCACCGCATTGACGATGACGACCATGACCGGCGCGATGGCAAAGACATCGCTGACCGTGCGCAGCAGGAGAAACCAGCCGGCGCCGATGACAATGGGCGGCACGACGAGGACGAAGCCGGCGCCGGTGTCGGTGGCATGTTCGAGCAATGAACGGGCACTGGACCGGCGGCGCAGCGACAGTGCCCGCCGAGCCATGATCAGCGACAGCGACAGCGCCACCGAAAGTAGCGCCGCCGAGAGGGCGAGACCGGCGCTGGTCAGGGTCGCCTGACGCACGGCACTCTCGCCCGCCAGCCGGCCGAGATCGGCGCCGAGGCCGGACGCGACGGTGGCCGCCATTGGTCCGGCGACGAACAGCAAGGCGAGCACGATCAGGACGGCGTTGAACGCTGTTTCTGCTTTGCCGGCCAAGTGATAGCGGCGCGGCGCGACAGGCAAATTGGCGTCGCCGGTCACATTGGCGCCGAGCCGCGTCAGCGCCAGCATGACGGCAAAAGTCAGCGCGATCTGCAGCACCGTCAGCGTCACCGCTCGCGCCGGATCGAAGTCGAAACGCAGCGCCTGATAGATGGCGACTTCCAGCGTCGTCGCCGCCGGCCCGCCGCCGAGGATCAGCACGATGGTGAAGGAGGTGATGCAAAGCATGAAGACAAGCCCGGCGACGCCCGGCAGCGCGGCGCGCAGCACCGGCCACTCGATCAGCCGGAAGGCTGGCCTCGCCCCCATGCCGAGCTGGCTCGCCAGCCGCCATTGATCGGCCGGCACCGTTCCCAGCGCTTCGAGGAACAGCCGGGTGGCCAGCGGCAGGTTGAAGAAGACGTGGGCGACGAGGATGCCCGACAGCCCATAGATGTCGGGCCAGCTCTGGCCACGGATCGCGGCGAAATAACCGGCGCGGCCATAGAGCGCCAGTATGCCCAGCGCTCCGACAATTGCCGGCAAGGCAAGGGGCACAGTGAACAGCTGCAGGATGAAGCCGCGTCCGAAGAAGCGCGGATGCCGCGACAGCGACCGGGCGACGAAGAGCGCCGGTACGGCGGAAAGCAGAGTCGAGAGCGCAGCCTGCCAGAGCGTGAAGCGGACAACGCGCAGGAGATAGAGGTCAAAGGCGGACGCGGCGCCGGAAAGGTCGTGCGCGCCTTCGCGGATAAGGCCGGCGAAGGCGCCACCGATCAGCAGCGCGATTGCCGCAAGCGCGACAATGCCGGCCGTGATGCGGGGGTCAGAGCGTTGCACTCTTTACCGGGCGTCGCGTTCCTTCGCGCCCCCCTCTGTCCTGCCGGACATCTCCCCCACGAGGGGGGAGATTGGCGGTTTTAGCGCTCCGCTCATTCCTGCAGCTTCGGAGATTGGCGAAAGTCAACGTAAAGGCCAATCTCCCCCCTCGTGGGGGAGATGTCCGGCAGGACAGAGGGGGGCGCCGTAGAGCACTCATCTTTTGACTATACAGCCAAATCTACTTGCTCATCACCGCCAGCCATTCATCCACCCAGGCCTTGCGATTTGCCGCGACCTCTTCCGGGCTGAACAGCAAGGTCTTCGCCGGCTTGACCAGCCTATCAAAAGCCGGATTGAGCGGCTTGTCGGTTTTCCCGGCCGGGAACATCCAGTTGGTTTCCGGAATGACATCCTGGAATTTCGGCCCGGTCATGAAGGCCAGGAACTTCGCCGCCAGCGGATTCTTCGCGCCCGTGGTGGTGATGCCGGCGACCTCGATCTGCAGATACTCGCCTTCCTCGAACGAGGCCGCCTGGTAGCGCCCGGTGTTCTCGGCCACCATGTGGTAGGCCGGCGACGTCGTATAGGAAAGCACCATCGGCGCCTCGCCCTTGGTGAACAGGCCGTAGGCCTCGCTCCAGCCCGGCGTCACCGTCAGCACTTTGCCCTTGAGTTTCGCCCAGGCTTCCGGCGCCTTGTCGCCATAGACCGACTTGACCCACAGCAGCAGGCCGAGGCCCGGCGTCGACGTCCTCGGATCCTGGATGACGATCTTGTCGGCGGCATCGCCCTCGACCAATTCCTTCAGGCTCTTCGGTGGGTTCTTCAGCTTCTCGGTGTCGTAGACGACGGCGAAATAGCCATAATCGTAGGGCACGAAAGTGTCGTCGCTCCAGCCGCCCGGCACGTTGTTTTCAGCCACCGCGCCATGTCGGACAAACAGGCCGGAAGCCTTGGCTTCCGCGGTGAGGTTGGTGTCGAGGCCAAGCACGATATCGGCTTTGGTCGAGGCTCCTTCCAGCTTGACGCGGTTGAGCAGCGCGACGCCGTCGGCCGCCGAGACGAAGTCGACGCTGCAGCCGCACTCGGCTTCGAATTCCTTCTTCACCTGGGGTCCCGGACCCCAGTCGGCAGTGAAACTCTCATAGGTATAGATCGTGAGTTTTTCCTGCGCTGACGCAGGGCTTGCCAGTAGCGAAACAGCAAGCCCCAGCGCTGGGACAAGACGGGACAAAAACATGCGCATCGGCGCCTCCTTCATTCGTGTTGAAAGGAATTGAGGCGTCGGGCTGTCCGAAGCGTCTAATCCCTCCGCCGGTACAAACCGGATCAGGTTCAGCGGGTTGGCGAGACTGCCTCTCAGCCGGCCCGCGAAGATCGCGTCCGGCACCCCGTTAGAGCGTTTCGACACATAGGCTCGGCCAAGGTGCCACGCAAGCGGAAGTTTGCCCGAGCATGATCCCGGAAAGTGGAATCCGTTTCCGGAAAAAGATCATGCTCCAACAAAGAGTGACGGTGCCGCTCGGCCTTCCGTTTCGTCGGCGGGGCTGGTAAGGGCCAGCGGATATGAGCACATTCACCATCCTGCTTGGCGGCGATCTCGTCCGCACGCCGCGGCTCGACCGCCAGGTCGCGGGCACGCGCGTCATCGCCGCCGACGCCGGCATCGGTCATGCCCGCCTGATCGGCCTGATGCCGGAGCTGTGGGTCGGCGATTTCGATTCTGTGCCGGCGGACCTGCCTGCCGATCTCGCCGCCGTGCCGCGGGAGGTGTTTCCTCCCGAAAAGGACAAGACCGATGGCGAACTGGCGATCGCGGCGGCATTGGAACGCGGCGCCACCAGCCTGGTGCTGGCCGGCGCTTTCGGCGGCAAGCGCGCCGACCACGCCTTCCTGCATCTGGCGCTCAGCCTTCAACTGGCAGAGACAGGCACAAAAGTGCTGTTGACCAGCGGAGCGCAGGAAGGCGCCCCTTTGCTGCCCGGCAAGGCCGGCTTCGACTATGCCGACGGAACGCTGTTTTCGGTGCTCGGCTTTTCCGATCTTTCGGGCCTCACCGTGTCCGGCGCGAAGTGGCCGCTCGACCATGTCGAGGTCGTGTTCGGCTCGTCGCTGACCATCTCGAACGAGGTCAAGTCCAACAAGACCGGGGGCGGCCTCGAAATTGAGCTCGGCCATGGCCGCGCGCTGCTGCTCGCCCACCCCTACCCCTTGCCTGAAAGCTGACATGGCCCCGCCCCTTCTCAACCTCGACGGCATAAGACTGACCTTTGGCGGCACGCCGCTGCTCGATGGCGCCGAACTGACGGCGTCCGCCGGTGACAAGATCGCGCTCGTCGGCCGCAACGGCTCCGGCAAGTCGACGCTCCTGAAGATTGCCGCCGGTCTGATCGAGCCGCAAGACGGCGAGGTCTTCCGCCAGCCTTCGGCAACGGTGCGCTATCTCCCGCAAATGCCCGATATGGACGGCTTTGCCAATGTGCGTGCCTATGTCGAGGCCGGGCTTGGGCCTGCCGACGATCCCTACCGCGCCACATATCTGATGGAGCATCTCGGCCTCGCCGGCACGGAGAACCCCAACGATCTCTCCGGTGGCGAGGCGCGCCGCGCAGCACTTGCCCGCGTCATGGCGCCCGAACCCGATATTCTGCTGCTTGACGAGCCGACCAACCATCTCGATTTGTCGGTCATCGAATGGCTGGAAGAGGAGCTCGTCCGGACGTCTTCGGCGCTGATCGTCATCTCGCACGACCGACGCTTCCTCGAACGCGTCTCGCGCGCCACTGTCTGGCTCGACCGTGGCCAGACCCGCCGCCTCGACAAGGGCTTTGGCCATTTCGAGGAATGGCGCGACCTTGTGCTGGAAGAGGAAGAGCGCGAACAGCACAAGCTGGGCCGCCAGATCGTGCGCGAGGAGCATTGGCTGCGCTATGGCGTGACGGCTCGCCGCAAACGCAACATGCGCCGGCTCGGCGAACTGCAGACCATGCGCCAGCGTTTTCGCGGCCATCGCGGCGCCGAGGGCTCGGCCACCATGGTGGCCAGCGACGCCGCCGAATCCGGCAAGCTGGTGATCGAGACCAAAAACATCGAAAAGAGCTTTGGCGACCTCACCGTGGTCAAAGGCTTCTCGACCCGCATCCAGCGCGGCGATCGCATCGGCCTTGTCGGGCCGAACGGCGCCGGCAAGACGACGCTGTTGAAGATGCTCACCGGCGAGATGAAGCCCGACGCCGGCTCGGTGCGGCTCGGCACCAATCTGGAAATCGCCACGCTCGACCAGAAGCGCGAGGCGGTCGATCCGGCCGAGACCCTGGCGCAGTATCTCACGGACGGGCGCGGCGAAAACCTCGTCATCAATGGCGAGCAGCGCCATGTCGTGTCCTACATGAAGGATTTCCTGTTCAAGCCGGAACAGGCGCGCACCCCGGTGCGCGAGCTGTCCGGCGGCGAACGGGCGCGGCTGCTCCTGGCGCGTGTTCTGGCGCGGCCGGCCAACCTTCTGGTGCTCGACGAGCCGACCAACGATCTCGACATGGAGACGCTGGAACTGTTGCAGGAACTTGTCGCCGGCTTTGCCGGCACGGTCATCCTGGTCAGCCACGACCGCGACTTCCTCGACCGCACCGTCACCAGCATCATCGCCCCGGACGGAGGCGGCCGCTGGATCGAATATGCCGGTGGCTATTCCGACATGCTGGCGCAGCGCGGCGGCACCCGGCTCGACGACCGCAAGGCGCGCGCCAAGGCCGAAGCCAGCGATGCGCCGGCGCCGGGCAAGAGCGAGCCGGCAGCGCCAAAAGGGCCGTCGAAGAAACTGTCGTTCAAGCAGAAATTCGCCCTGGAATCGCTGCCCAAGAAGATCGAGGCGGTAATGGCCTCGATCTCGCGTTTGGAAAACAACATCGCCGATCCCGCCTATTACGAGCGCGACCCGGCCTCGTTCCAAAAGACCATCGCCGCCCTCGACAAGGAACGCGCCACGCTGGCCGCACTCGAGGAAGAGTGGCTGGAACTGGAAATGCTGCGTGAGGAGATGGAGGGGTAGCATTGCCTGCGGTCTTTTATGCGCGTATATTGTGCGCATGAAAGGAGGCATCTCCGTGCTTCAATCGACGCCAAAAACTCAGCGGACCTCTGTGAACACGTCCATTGACTCTCAGTTGATCAAGGACGCCAAAGCGTTGGGCATCAACATCTCCCGCGCTGCCGAAGCAGGGATCGCGAAAGCGATTGCGGCGGAGAAAACGCGTCGATGGCAAGAAGAAAACAGGGAAGCCATCGAAAGCTCCAACGAATATGTCCGAAAGAACGGACTGCCATTGGCTAAACACCGGCCGTTCTGATGGCGCGTTACGATTTCTATCGGAGTACCGAGAGCGACGGTTATCTTCTCGACGTGCAGTCAGATATGCTTGAAGGGCTGAGCACGAGGGTGGTCGTTCCTTTGATGCCGCCCGAGATTGCCCCGCTTCCTGGCCGCCGCCTGAACCCGACCTTCGCTATAAACGGCAAAGATCTTGTGATGGTCACACAGTTTGTGTCGGCCTTCAGCGCGTCCGAATTGCGGATGCCAGAGGGAAACCTTTCTAGACATCACGACGACATCGTCGCCGCGCTCGACATGCTGTTCCAGGGCTTCTGAGCGAAGGCAGCCGCTACTGCCGCCCGTCAACCTGCCGTCTTGGCCTGCCAGGCCTTCAGCGCCTCGTCGAACACCTTCTCGCCCGGAATGCCCTTTTCCATGGTCAGCAGCGCCCGGCGTCCGGTCTTGTAGACCACCGGCACGTCGATCCAGTCCTGGCCTCGAAGCAAGGTCATATTGGCGTCCTCGTCGGCCTTGGTGTCGTTGAGCGCCACCAGAAAGAAGCCGTCGGCGATCTTGGCCGGAATGCCGATCAGCGGGCTGCCGGCATCCTGTTCCGAACTCTTCATGGCGACGCGCAGGATGTTGTCGACGCCACCGCCGTCAAAGCCCTCGGGCGTCAGGAAGATCATCTCGATGATGTGGCTGGCCGGCAGCGTCTGGTCGGTATTGCGGCGGATGGTCATGCGCAGCTGGATGTCCTTGCCGGGAATGGTCGCCTCGGCGCGGATCGCCGGCTCGGGCGGCAGGTCGCCGCCGGGCGATTCCTGCACCAGCGACCAGACGATGCTGCCGGGTTCGGCCGAACCTTGCGCGGTCGAGGTGCGTTCCTCGTAGAAGATCGCCTTCTGGCCGACCGCAACGGTCGGCGCGGGAGCGGCGGCCGCCGGCGCAGCGGGCGGCGTGCCGGCCGCGGGCGGCGTGGCGGCGGCATCAGCCGGTGCTGCCCCGTTGGCCGGCGGAGCGACGCCATCGGCGCGCGGCGTTGCCGGTGGCGTGGCGGAAGCGTCGGGCGCCGGCGTGGCGGGCGCGCCCGTGGCTGCGGCGTCGCCGGCCGGCGGGGTCGCAGGCGCTGGAGCCGCAGGTGGCGCTGGAGCCGGGGGTGGCGGTGTGGTCAGCGCGGCGTCGGACTCGCCCTCGCCGATGCCGCTTTGACCGGCCGCGGGACCGGGATCGGTCTCACCGCCTTCGGGCGACAGGCGCTGGGTGAACTTCGTTCCCTCGCCGGCAGGAGCCGGTGCGGGTGCATCGGCCGCGGGCTTGGCCGGCGCCGGCTTTACCAGCGGTTCGGTCGAGACCGTCTTGGTGTCGCCGCCGAGGCCCAGCATCGAGCCAAAGGCATCCTTGTTCAGCCAGATGCCATAGCCACCGCCGGCCACCACCAAAAGCGCGACGACAGCCGCGATCAACCCGCCATAGCTGCGCCTGCGCTCGGCGGGGCGCAGGCGTTGGAACGTGTCCGCCGCCGGCTGCTCGTCATTGGCAAAGACATCGGCGCTATCGTCGTCGGCGTCCATCTCCGCGGCTTGCTTGTCGATGGTTTCTGCACGCGCCACAGGCGGAGGCGGTGTCGGAGCGGGCCTCTGCCAGCTCGGCTCTGTCCTGGTGGTCGGCGCCGGCTGCACGGGTTTCGCCGGCTGCCAGGCCGGCGCAGGCGTGGCGGAAGGCTTTACATGACTGGACTGGTTCTTGTTGCGGTCTATGGAGGAGAAGATGTGCTCCAGCTCCGCCAGCGGATCGGATGCCGGCAGTGCCCTGGCATAGTCGCGCTCGACGCTCGAGATGGCATCTTCCAGGGATCGCTTCTGCGTGCTTATGGCTTCGGCGGCCAGCGGCGGCGAATACTCCGCAAGCTTCTTCGCCAGCATGGTACGAACGCTTTCATAGATCCGCGTACGCTTTTCGGGCGTTTCGTCGCCGTGCTTGTCGAGCGCCTTTTTCAGAATAGCAACGAAATCTGCCATGCTTCAGTCGACCTGTATTTGTTTCCGCGCCGGCCCCCGCAAATCGGCCGCGATGCCCGGAAAGGCTTCAGAAAACTAGTCTTGAAACGGATCGGTCACAAGTATCGTGTCGTCCCGTTCCGGGCTGGTGGAAAGGAGCGCGACGGGTGCCCCGATCAGCTCCTCGATGTAACGGACATATTTGACGGCCTGCGCCGGAAGGTCGTTCCAGCTGCGCGCGCCGGCTGTGGTGCCTTTCCAGCCTTCGAGCGTCTCGTAGACCGGTTCGACACGCGCCTGCGCGCCCTGGCTGGCCGGCAGATAGTCGATCGTTTCGCCGTCGAGACGGTAGCCGGTGCAGACCTTGATCTCATCCAGCCCGTCGAGCACGTCGAGTTTGGTCAGGGCGATGCCCTTGATACCGTTGACGGCGACGGCCTGGCGCACCAGCACGGCGTCGAACCAGCCGCAACGGCGTTTGCGCCCGGTGACGACGCCGAATTCGTGGCCACGCGTACCGAGAAATTCGCCGATCTCGTTCTTCTGCTCGGTCGGGAACGGGCCTTCGCCGACACGCGTCGTATAGGCCTTGGTGATGCCCAGGACATAGCCGATGGCGCCGGGGCCCACCCCCGAGCCGGCGGCTGCCTGGCCGGCAACGGTGTTGGACGAGGTGACGAACGGATAGGTGCCGTGGTCGATGTCGAGCAGCGTGCCTTGCGCGCCCTCGAACAGGATGCGTTCGCCGGCGCGGCGCTTGTCGTCGAGGATTTTCCAGACGCGGTCCATATAGGGCAGGATCTCATCGGCGACCGAGGTCAGCTCGGTCATGATCGCCTCATGCGTGACTTCGCCATGGCCAAGCCCGCGACGCAGCGCATTGTGATGCGTCAGCAGCCTGTCGACCTTGAGAGGCAGCGTTTCCAAATCCGCCAGATCCATCACCCGAACCGCGCGCCGGCCCACCTTGTCTTCATAGGCTGGGCCGATGCCACGACGCGTCGTGCCAATTTTCGTCCCGGAATTGGAGGCGGCGTCCTCGCGGAATCCGTCCAGCTCCCGGTGCAGCGACAGGATAAGCGCCGTGTTTTCGGCTATTTTCAGGCGGTCCGGCGTGACCTCGACGCCTTGCGCCTTGAGTTTTGCCACTTCCGCGACAAAGGCGTGCGGGTCGAAGACGACGCCATTGCCGATGATCGACAGCTTGCCTTGCCGCACCACGCCCGACGGCAGCAGCGACAGTTTGTAGACCTTGCCGTCGACGACCAGCGTATGGCCGGCATTGTGGCCGCCCTGGAAGCGCACGACCACGTCGGCGCGCTCCGACAACCAGTCGACGATCTTGCCCTTGCCTTCGTCGCCCCATTGCGAGCCGACGACCACCACATTGGCCATGTTTCTTTTCCCTTGAGATGCCGCCCTGGCGGCCTGGATATGGTTCGAAACGACAGGCCTCTATAACGTCAAGACCTCGCAAGCGCGACCTTTCTTTGCCGCCGAAAATGCCCTGAGGCACAACAATTTTCGGCTTTGACATCATTTACTTGCGTCGGCGGGGGCAATAGGCCGGCAAACACAACTCCCCAAGCGGCCGGAATCCCGCAATGCATCGACGCGCCTACCTGTTCCTGCTGCTGACCACCTTGTTGTGGGGCGGCAATTCCGTCGCCGGCAAGCTGGCGGTCGATCACGTCTCGCCGATGACGCTGGTCTTCCTGCGCTGGGTGCTGGCCGTCGCGATCCTGCTGCCGATCGGCTGGCGCACGATCAGGGAGGACTGGCCGGTGGTGCGCAAACACTGGTTCGTCCTGGCTGCACTTGGCGCCAGCGGCTTCACTCTGTTCAACACCATTTTTTACACCGCGCTCAACTACACGACGGCGATCAATGTCTCGATCGAACAGGCGGCGATGCCGGTCTTGATCATCATTGCCAATTTCTTCTTCTTCCGCCTGCGCGTGAGCTGGGCTCAGATTGCGGGCGTGGTGCTGACCATCTTCGGCGTCATCTTGACTGCCTGCCACGGCGATCCGCGCCGGCTGCTCACATTGGAACTCAATTTCGGCGACGCCATCATGCTGGTCGCGGTCGTCCTCTACAGCGGTTATTCGGTCGGGCTGCGGCTGAAGCCGGTGATGCGCTGGCAGAGCCTGATGTTGTCCCTGGCGATCGCTGCCCTCATCACCTCGCTGCCGTTCTTCCTGTGGGAGGTCGCCGCCGAAAAGGTTATCGTCCCCGATATCAGCGGCTGGGTGGTCATCGTCTATACCGCGATCGGCGCTTCGGTCATTTCGCAGATCACTTACATCAGGGGCAACGAACTGATCGGCGCCAACCGTGCCGGGCTGTTCATCAATCTGGTGCCGATCTTCGGCACGCTGCTGTCAGTGCTGATCGTCGGCGAGACATTCCAGCTCTACCAGGCGCTGGCGCTCGCCCTGGTGCTGGGCGGCATTTCGCTCGCCGAATACAGCGGGCGCAAGATGTCGTCACCGAACCGCTGCGGATAACATTTGGCCGCTGCCGCGCTGCGCCGCCGTCGGGATAACTGCTGCCGCGCGCCGACCTGGAACATTTTACCTCTGGCGGAGTTTGCTGGGGAGGGAGGCAACAAGATGAGCCACAACCCTCGCAGCACGGCAAGCATTGCCGGTCACCCCATTCATCCAATGCTGATTCCGTTTCCGATCGCCTTCTTTGTCGGCACCTTCGTTTGCGATCTGATTTTCTGGCAAACAGCCGATCCAGGGTGGGTCACCGGATCGCTTTGGCTTCTCGGCGCCGGCCTGATCATGGGCGCCTTGGCCGCTCTTACCGGCCTGACGGATGTTCTCGGCGATGTTCGGATCCGCAATCTCACGACGGCATGGCTCCATGCCGGCGGCAACGTGCTCGTTGTGCTGATCGAGCTTTATAACTGGTACTCGCGTTATGTCGCTGGAGCGGCGGCCGTGATCCCGACCGGCTTTATCTTGTCGCTGATCGTGGTTCTGGTCCTGCTGTTTACAGGCTGGAAGGGCTGGGAATTGGTCTATCGGCATCGCGTGGGCGTCTCCGACGGCTCAGACGAATTGACCTGAACCGGCCTCTGCGACGGCCGCCCCAATGATGGGGGGAGGACCGCCGCATCCGCCACGCCGTCAACTACATTGCGTTGACGTCGAACTGCAGCCGCTTGGCCGAGTCGATGGACTTGTGCGCCTTGACCTGTTCCAGCACTTTCTCCGGGAACGGCGCGTCGAGATAGAGCAGCGCGATCGCATCGCCGCCCGGCCGGTTGCGGCCGAGCTGGAAGTTGGCGATGTTGACGCCGTTCTCGCCGCACACCGTGCCGAGCAGGCCGATAATGCCGGGCGCATCGGCATTGGTTGTGTAGAGCATGTGCTGGCCGACCTCGGCGTCGAGATTGATGCCCTTGATCTGGATGAAGCGCGGCTTGCCGTCGGAGAAGCAGGTGCCGGCGATCGAGCGCGTCATGTGCTCGGTCTTCACCGTCAGCTTGATGTAGCCGTCGAACACGCCCGACTTGTCGCGCTTGACCTCGGCGACGATGATGCCGCGCTCCTTCACCATGATCGGCGCCGACACCATATTGACGTCGGCGACCTGCGGCCGGATCAGTCCGGCAAGCGCGGCACTGATCAGGGCACGCGTGTTCATCGTCGCGGTCGAGCCATCGAACAGGATCTCGACCTCGTTGATCGGGTCCTCGGTGACCTGGCCGACAAAGGCGCCGAGCACTTCGGCGAGCTTGACGAACGGCTTTAGCCGCGGTGCTTCCTCGGCCGTGATCGAGGGCATGTTGATGGCATTCGAAACCGCGCCCTTGATCAGATAGTCGGCCATCTGCTCGGCCACCTGGAGCGCGACATTTTCCTGCGCTTCCGCTGTCGAGGCGCCCAGATGCGGCGTTGCCACTACATTCTCCATGCCGAACAGCGCGTTGTTCTCCGCCGGTTCGACCTCAAACACATCGACGCCGGCCCCCGCCACCTTGCCGCTCTTCAGCGCCGCGACCAGGTCGGCTTCGACGATGAGCCCGCCACGCGCGCAATTGATGATGCGCACGCCGTTCTTCATCTTGGCGATCGCCGCCGCGTCGATGATGTTGCGCGTCTTGTCGGTCAGCGGCGTGTGCAGCGTGATGAAATCGGCGCGGGCGAACAGCTCGTCCAGCTCGACCTTGTCGACGCCGAGTTCCTCGGCGCGCTTGTCCGACAGGAACGGGTCGAAGGCAACGACATGCATCTTCAGGCCGACGCCCCGCGTGGCGACGATCGAGCCGATATTGCCGCAGCCGATAACGCCCAGCGTCTTGCCGGTGATCTCGACGCCCATGAAGCGGTTCTTTTCCCATTTGCCGGCATGGGTCGAGGCATTGGCCTCCGGGATCTGCCGTGCGAGTGCAAAGATCATCGCCACCGCATGTTCGGCCGTGGTGATCGAATTGCCGAAAGGCGTGTTCATCACGATGATGCCCTTGCGGCTCGCCGCGGGGATGTCGACATTGTCGACACCGATGCCGGCGCGGCCGACGACCTTGAGTCTTGTCGCGGCGTTGATCAGTTTTTCCGTGACCTTGGTCGCCGAGCGGATGGCAAGGCCATCATACTGGCCGATGACTTCGAGCAGCTTTTCCTTGTCCTTGCCGAGATCAGGCAAATAGTCGACCTCGATACCGCGGTCCTTGAATATCTGGACGGCGGTGGTGGAGAGTTTGTCAGAGACGAGAACGCGGGGCGCCATGGCGGCCTCCTTGAACTGGATTGTCGGGAAAGGGCGGCCCGCAGGCCACCACGAAATCTCAGGCTGCGGCCTTCAGCGAAGCCTTCTGCGTGGCGAAGGCCCAGTCGAGCCAAGGCAGCAGCGCCTCGAGATCGGATGTCTCGACGGTGGCACCGCACCAGATGCGCAGGCCGGAAGGTGCATCGCGATAGGAGCCGATGTCGTACGCGACGCCTTCCTTGTCGAGCACAGAGACGATCGCCTTGGCGAAAGCCGCCTGCCCGTCGGCGTCGAGCGCCGCGACATCGGCGTCGGTGAAGGACAGACATACGGACGTGTTGGACCGTGTCGCCGCATCGACCGCGAGATGGCCGAGCCAGGACGATTTGTCGACAAAGCCATCGAGCACGGCGGCATTGGCATCGGCTCTGGCAATCAACGCATCGAGACCGCCGATCGACTTCGCCCAATGAAGCGCATCGAGATAGTCCTCGACGCACAGCATCGACGGCGTGTTGATGGTCTCGCCCTTGAAGATGCCTTCGATCAGCTTGCCGCCCGAGGTCAGGCGGAAGATTTTCGGCAGCGGCCACGCCGGCTTGTAGGTTTCCAGTCGCTCGACGGCGCGAGGCGACAGGATCAGCATGCCGTGTGCGCCCTCGCCGCCCAGCACTTTCTGCCAGGAGAAGGTGACGACATCGAGCTTCTGGAAATCGAGCTTTTGCGCGAATGCCGCTGAGGTGGCATCGCAGATGGTCAGGCCCTTGCGATCCGCCGGGATGAAATCGCCATTCGGCACGCGCACGCCTGAGGTCGTGCCGTTCCAGGTGAAGACCGCATCGCGGTCGAAATCGATCTTGGTGAGATCCGGCAGCTCGCCATAGCCTGTCTCGATCTTTCTGATATCGACTAGCTTCAGCTGCTTGACCACATCGGTCACCCAGCCGGAGCCAAAGCTTTCCCATGCCACCATGTCGACACCGCGTTCACCGAGCAGCGACCACAGCGCCATCTCGACAGCACCCGTGTCCGACGCCGGCACGATGCCGATGCGGTAATCGGCCGGAACCTGGAGAATCTCGCGCGTCAGCTCGATCGCCTGTTCGAGCTTGGTCTTGCCGATCTTGGCGCGGTGGGAACGGCCGAGCGCAGCATTCTTCAGTGCCTCGACCGACCAGCCGGGGCGTTTTGCGCAGGGACCTGAGGAGAAATTGGGGTTTGCCGGACGGAGTCCGGGCTTCGTATGCGTCGTCATCGTGGTCTATCCTTCCAGATAGTGGCCCCTCGTTGGGGAGGGGTGGCCCACGGACGGCGATATGCGTTCAGCCCTCAGGCGTCAAGAGGAAAGTTTTTGTCGCTGGCGGGATACCGGCGATACGGGATCAGCATGTCGTGGGCTAAAACGCAAACAGCGGATCGAAGAGATCCGCCGTTGGGCTTCCGAACAGCAAGCTTCCTACCAGAGGTCGTAGCGCAGGCCGAGCTTGACCTGATGATTGCTGATGCCCTTGCGGATCGGATAGGAGGTCAGGCTCTCGGCCGTGACATATTCGGCATCCGGCGCGGAGAAGTACTGGTAGCCGAGATCTACAGAAACATTCTTGGTCACCTGATAGGCCAGGCCCGCATCCAGCGTGTAGGCGAGGGAATACTGGGTCTTGTTGTCGTTCCGGACGAAATCATCCGTAGGGTCGACATTGTCGGTGAAGTAACTCGCCGACAGCTTGTATTTGCTCCGGACCAGCCCAATGCCGGCGCCGAGGTAGGGCGTGATCCCGACATAAGTGCCGAGATCGACATAGCCATTGACCATGCCCGACAGGGAATAATTCTGCAGCGATGCCGACGCGATGGTCGCACCACCCGGCGGCGGCGTCGCCGAATCGTCAAAGCCGACGCCGATCTTGTTGCCGGGCAGATAGCCAAGATTGACGTCGCCGCGCAGATAGTCGTTGAAGTGGTAGCCGAAGCCGATGCTGGCAAAGGCCGGATCCTGCTTCTCGCTGAAGCTCGCGGGGGCGAAGGTGAAATCCTGATCCTCGTAGCTCTTCTGCGCCAGATAAGAGACGTCGCCGTGCAGATACCAGCCCGAGCCGACCTCGACCGGTTGATAGTCCGGCGCCTGATCGACATAGATCGGCGGATCGTAGTCCGCGGCCTGCGCCGGCGTCAGCGGCACAAGGACGAGTGCGGCGAGCGCCGGCGCTGTCAGCGATTTGAAATTCATGGGTCCCCGGCTCCTGAAATTGGCGCCCGTCATTTTGATCGCAAGCGCCGTTTCACCGAGCATTGTTAACCATAGTGGTTAAGTCAGGGTTAAGGATAACGCGGCGTACCGAATTGATTTCAATTGGGTTTCTTCGGCACACGCGGCCGGTTGAAAACGCGCAAGCATCGGCAAACGAAAACCGCCCGGCAAGACCGGGCGGTTCGCGAATTCCTGGATTTCGAAGCGACTACTTGGTGTAGATCGGCTCCGGCTCTGGAACGTAGGGCTCCGGCGATGTGCAACCATTATTGCCGCCGAACTGATAGCGCAGACCGCCTCGTACCTCATGTGTGTTGATGCCATGGTCGAAGCCGGGCCCGGAACTGCTCACGTCGAAGTCGAACATGCGGCCCCCCTCAATGTGAGAGTAGCGATAGCCGGCATCCAGGATCACCCTGTCGGTAAGGCAATAGGACGCGCCGGCCATGAGCGCGTAGGCAAAGCGCCAATTCTTCGACCCGGGGTTGGTCTCGGTTGTGTTCGGGTCGTGGACGGTATCCCATTTGACGTGCGCGCCGCCGATGCCAGCGCCAACATAAGGCGTGATGCCGTGCCAGGTGCCGATATCGTAATAGGCGTTGGCCAAGAGCAGCAATGCGCTCATTTTCGACACTTCGACCGAGGTCGTAACGCCATCGTTGGTTGATCCGTTGAAGTCCGAAGCGAACCAATAGTCGGCTGTCAGGTCGGTACGGAAATGATCGTTGATCTTGTAGCCAATGCCGGCGCCGAGTGAGAAGCCGCCCTTAAGCTCGCCGGAATCGAAAACATTGCTGCCGGGAGGCGGCCCGTAGGTGATATAGTCGATGCCGCGCAAATCCGATTTATGATAGTCGATGTCGCCGCGGATGTACCAGCCGCCGAAATCGGCCGGCTGCTCGTAGGCGATCGGCGCCGGCGCCTCTTCGACCACCGGCGGCTCCGCCAGATCGGCGGCGAATACTGGCCCGGCCACACCTGCGAACAGCGCGGCAAGGAGGGCCTTTTTTGCTGTATTGAACATGTTTGTCACCCCTGAGAACCGTCGGGAAAGTCCAACTTGCCCGAATGTGATTGACCTCAGTTGTGGATAATGAATTGGAAAAGTTAAAAGGCGTTTAACCCTGTCGATTAACCACGAATTCTCGACATTTTAGCAAACAGTCTCCGCCGGCATAACGCTTGGGACCAACCCTGGCCGAAACAAAAAGCCCGCCTGCAGGCGGGCTTGAAGTCTTGAGCCGGCAGTTCGCCCCTGCCGTTGGACGCAGCGCAATCAGGCGGCGCTGCGCGTTTCCGAAATAATGTCGACGATGTCGTTGACCACGGCCTCGACCAGCTGTGGGTCGTCGCCCTCGGCCATGACGCGGATCAGCGGCTCGGTGCCGGAGGGCCGTATGACCAGGCGGCCGGCCTTGCCGAGACGGTTGCGCGCGTCTTCGATCACCGCCTTGACCGTGGCTTCCTCAAGCGGCTTGCCGCCGGCGATGCGGACATTCTTCAACAGCTGCGGCACCGGCTCGAATTTCTTCGACAATTCGCTGACCGGCCGGTTCTGCCGCTTGATGCAGGCCAGCACCTGCAGAGCCGAGACCAGCCCGTCGCCAGTGGTCGAGAAATCGGACAGCACAATGTGGCCCGACTGCTCGCCGCCGACATTCAACCCGTGCGCGCGCATATGTTCCACGACATAGCGGTCGCCGACCTTGGTGCGATGCAGCTGCAGCTTCATGTCGCCAAGGAAGCGTTCGAGGCCGAGATTGGACATCACCGTCGAGACGACGCCGCCGCCGGCCAGTCGCCCGCTCTGGTGCCAGGACTCGGCGATCAGCGCCATGATCTGGTCACCGTCGACGATGGTGCCGTTCTCGTCGACGATGACGACACGGTCGGCATCGCCGTCGAGTGCGATGCCGATATCGGCGCGCACTTCATGCACCTTCTTCTGCAGGCCGGCCGGATGGGTCGAGCCGCATTCCTTGTTGATGTTAAAACCGTTCGGATCGACATTGATGGCAATGACCTCGGCGCCCAGTTCCCAAAGTGCTGCTGGCGCCACCTTGTAGGCCGCGCCGTTGGCGCAATCGACGACGATCCTGAGACCCGACAGCGACATTGAGCGCGGCAGCGTGCGCTTGGCGAATTCGATGTAGCGGTCATGCACGCCGTCGACGCGCTTGGCGCGGCCAAGTCCGTCGGAATCGGCGAGCGCCAGTTCGATATCCTTGTCGAGCATGCTCTCGATGCGCTCCTCGATCTCGTCGGAGAGCTTGTACCCGTCGGGACCGAACAGCTTGATGCCGTTGTCGTAATAGGGATTGTGCGAGGCCGAGATCATGACGCCGATATCGGCACGCAGCGAGCGTACCAGCATGGCGACCGCCGGTGTCGGGATCGGGCCGAGCAGGAACACATCCATGCCGGCCGCGCACAGGCCGGACACCATGGCGTTTTCGATCATGTAGCCGGACAGCCTGGTGTCCTTGCCGAGCACGACGCGGTGGCGATGGCTGCCGCGCTGGAACGACAGGCCGGCGGCCATGCCGACCCGCATCGCGATCTCAGCCGTCATCGGAAACTTGTTGGCGCGCCCGCGAATGCCGTCGGTGCCAAAATAACGTCCTGCCATGCTTGCCAGAATCCCCGTCGGTTTTCAGCCGGCTCGTAATGCCACAATTGGTCCGAGCCCGACTATCACATTGTGTGATTGTATATTACCAATTCTTAGAAAATCATTGTAGCAGGCTGTTCGGAGCGTTGGCAGCGTATCATGACACGGTGTTGCCGCAATATAGCATTCACACTGGGCCACACTGCGCAGATTGGGCCGGTAAGCCGGACTGTTGGAGCGGCAGATCGCAAGGGTCCATCACCTTATCGGGAGAACGCCGTTTAGCATCTGGCGCAGCCTAGCGTTGAGAGCTATTGATTGACACAGGTACAACCTATGGGCGCAGCAACGGGAGAACGCCATGCTCATCCACCGACTTGCAACTTTGACGGGTCTTGCCGTCGCAACCTTGTTCATGGCGGCGCCCGCCAGCGCGCTGACCATGGCCCAGTGTAGTACCAAGTATAATGCCGCCAAGGACGCCGGCACGCTGAACGGGCAGACCTGGAATCAGTATCGGAAGGCCGAGTGCGGCACCGACGCGGCGGCCACCACCGAGACCGCAAAGCCGGCGGCCAAGAAGGCCGCTGCGGCCAAGACGGACACGACCAAGGCCGCCGCCGCTGCTGATGACGGCGCCAAGGGTCTGACGGCCAAGGAATGCAGCGCTAAATACCAGGCTGCCAAGGCCGCCGGTACGCTCAATGGCGCAAAGTGGAACGACTTCCGCAAGACCGAATGCGCCGCCGGCGCATCCGCCGCGGCAGAACCCGCCAAGGCCACGACCAAGGCCGCAGCCACAACCGACGATGGCGCTAAGGGCCTGACGGCCAAGGAATGCAGCACCAAGTACCAGGCGGCAAAGGCCGCCGGTACGCTCAATGGCGCAAAGTGGAACGACTTCCGCAAGACCGAATGCGCCGCCGGGGCCTCGGCCGCGGCAGCACCCGCCAAGGCAACCACCAAGGCAGCTGCCGACAGCAGCGGCAAGGGCCTGAGCATGGCCGATTGCAGCGCCAAGTACCAGGCTGCCAAGTCTGCCAATACTCTGGGCGGCAAGAAGTGGAACGACTTCCGCAAGGCCGAATGCGGCGCAGGCGCAGATGACGACGACACCGTGCCCGCTCCGAGCGAGGCGACCTATACCAGCGAGCCCGAGAAGCCCTCGGTCACCGCTCCCAAGGGTGTGAAGTTCCCGGCCGCGATCTCGAAGAAATACGCCGGCGAGACGCCGGCCAAGGGCCGCATGCACACCTGCCTCGAGCTCTACTACGCCAATAAGGATGCCAACACGCTGAATGGCCTGCGCTGGATCCAGAAGGGCGGCGGCTTCTACAGCCTCTGCAATGCCAAGCTGAAGAGCTGATCGCGTAGCCATATTCTCCAGACAGAGGCCCGCGCATCGCAGCATGCGCGGGCCTTTTTATTGCGCTCGAACACACCCGGCGTTGATCGACGTCTACATATCGCGGAAGCTGTCGGCATCATCTATTCGCCCACACTGCCCACCCCAGACATATCGGTGGTTCGCAAAGATTCCAATTGAACATATGCAGAACAAATGGTATACAAAAGGACATCGAACTTTTGTCAACCAGGAGAGTCTTATGTCCAGATTGAAATTGGCGGCATTGGCTGTGACGGCATGGATTGCGTGGAGCGTCGCCCCTGCAAGCGCACTGACAATGAAGGAATGCGGCGAGGCTTATCGCACAGCCAAGGAAGGCGGCACTCTGAACGGCATGGATTGGACCGCTTTCCGCACCGAGAAGTGTGCGACGTCAGCTGCGGAGAGTGCCAGTACGGATGCGGTCAAAACCCAGCCGCAGCCGAAGAAGGAAACCAGCGCGGCGGTCGCCCCCGTTGTAGCGCCGACGGGCGTGACATTCCCGACCACCCTCGCCGCCGAATTCAAGACCGAGAAGCCCTCGAAGGCGCGTATGAAGACCTGCCTGCAGGGCTACCACGGCAACAAGGACGCGGGTACGTTGAACGGCCTTCGCTGGATCCAGAAGGGCGGCGGCTATTACAGCCTCTGCAACGCCAAGCTGAAGAGCTAATCGACCAGCAGCGTTTGAAGATCGAAGGCCCCCAACCGCAAGGTTGGCGGCCTTCTCTTGAGTCTTGCGCCGTCAAGCGCCTTGTTTCGAAAGCTGGAGCAGTGCGACCAGGCTTGTAAGATCGGCATTGGCCTGGCCGGCAGCCACCCCGCGCTTCAACAGGCTTTGCATCGGCAGGACGAGTTCGGTGCTGACATCAGCCGACCTGCTGGCATCGATGAGATTGACGTAGGCATCAGCCTGCATGCCCAGGTTGGAAACGACATTGCTGGTGTGATCGCCATTGTCGATCTGTTCGGCCCACTTCGGCAGCAGGCCTTGCATCGACTGAAGCCAGGAGGCCAGCAGCGGCATGAACTCGCCGGCCGGGATTCCTGCTGCGCCCGTCAATGCCAACGCCTGCAGAACGCCCGCGAACATGCCGTACATGCCGGTCAGAAGCGAGATATCATAGAGCGGCGCGAGGCCAGCATCCTCACCGAGGAATTTGCTGGTGCCGAGCGCTCCGAGCTGCCCCGAACAGGCATCGAACGCCTGGCGCGAACCGCTGTAGAGAATCAAGGCGTGCGGCCCGCCGATCATCGGCGGCACCGCCATGACACCGCCGTCGATATAGCTGGCGCCCTGGCTCACCGCCCAGCCCGACATCGCCCGCGCCTGCTCGGGCGTGCCGTTGGTGAGATTGACCAATGTGCGGCCCGACAGCGCCGCTCGGCTTGGGTCGAGCACCTCACCAACGGTGTCATAGACAAGCAGGCACGCCACGATCAGTGGACTCGATCTAACGGCTTCCTCGACACTCTTGGCCACAATGGCGCCCTTGGCTGCCAAAGCCTCAGCCTTTGCCGGAGAACGGTTCCACACCGTCACCGCATGTCCCTGGTTCAGAAAGGCTTCGGCAAGCGCAGTGCCCATGGCGCCGAGACCGATTACTGTTATGTCGCTCATTCTGCTTCTCCTTGGTTTGTTGCGCGGTTACGCCGGTGTCGGGCTCAGGTCCTGGCCAAGGCCACCGTCCACGGTCAGCCGCGCGCCCGTGGTGAAGGTCGCGTCGAACGCCAGGAACAGCACTGCGCGCGCCACCTCCTCCATCGTGCCGTGGCGCTTCATCGGTGTGACCGCGTCGCCGATCGCCATGAAGGCGGCCCGCTCCTCGGCCGAGGCGTCGGCCACACCCATCGTCGGCGTATCGATGAAACCAGGGCTGACCACATTCACGCGGATGCGGCGCGGCAGAAGCTCGGCCGCCAGGACCTTGGCGAAGGCGCGCAGTGCCGCCTTCGATCCGGAATAGACGCTCATGCCGCCGGTGCCGGATTCGTCGGCGATCGACGAGGTGAAGACTATGGCGCCACCATCCCTGATGAGGGGCAGCAGGCGCTGCGCGGTGAAGAAAGCGCCTTTGGTGTTGATGTCGAAGGTGCGATCGTAACTGTCCTCGGTGACCCGCTCCACGGGTTCGAGATTGGCCACCCCGGCATTGACGTGAAGGAAGTCGATGTGGCCAAGCTTCTGCCCCACTTCGGCACCGAGCGTGACGATATCGGCCATGTCTGAGATATCGGACCGCACGACATGAGCTCGCGAAAGCAGCTTGGCTCGCGCGGCCTCGATGTTGCGCTGGTCGCGGCCGGTGGCCAGGACCTCGGCGCCGCTTTCGATCAGGGCTTCGGCAACGGCGAGCCCCATGCCGTGCGTCCCGCCGATGACAACGGCCTTCTTGTTTGCGTATCGTGTCATGATCCATCCCTTTTTGACAAAATCCGGCCGCCGACGGCCTTTGCAGGTCGAAGCGAGGTACCGATATGATGTTGTGGTGTTCGCCGATGCCGGCGAGCTGGTTTGAAGCTATGGACCGGCTTGGTTTTTCTCAAGTACCGACAAAAATGTAAGCTACCCACCGATTGCTCAGAATTGGATGAAACATGGGAAAGAAACAGCCAGATAGTTGCGGATTGGGGCCGGCGCTGGAGGTCATCAGCGGCAAATGGAAGGCGCTACTGCTCTGGCAGATTCACAAGGCGCCGGCACGATTCGGTGAGCTGAAGCGGCTGGTGCCTGACATCAGCGAAAAGATGCTGATCCAACAGCTGCGCGAAATGGAGGCCGACGGCATCGTCCATCGCGAAATCTTTCCCGAGGTGCCGCCGAGGGTCGAATACTCGATTACCGAATTCGGCATCGAGCTGGACAATGCCCTGATCCCGCTGGCCAGATGGGGCAAGCAACATGCTGGCCGGACTGACGGTGTGCGCCCCGGCAAAGCAAATGCATCCGTCCCGCATGCTCTTTGAGAGACCCTGAATAGCAAAACGCCGCGGATTGAGCCGCGGCGTTTTCTTGCATCAAGTGATGTCAGCTCAGCTCGACGGCTGAGGCTCCATGCCGCCTTCGGGCTCGGGACCCTTCTTGCGGCGGCCGGACTTCGGCACAGCCGAGCCGCGGCTTGTGGGGGTGTCATCCCCCAAATCTCGCGCGGGCTTCTGCCCGGCGATCAGCTGCTTGATCTCTTCGCCCGAAAGCGTCTCGTATTCGAGCAGGCCCTGCGCCAGAGCGATCCATTCCTTCTTCTTCTTGGTCAGAATGGACTTGGCCGTGACATAGGCCTCGTCGATCAGCCTGCGCACTTCGGCGTCGATGATCTGCGCGGTCTCTTCCGAGACGTTCTGCGTGCGCGCCACCGAATGGCCGAGGAAAACCTCTTCCTGGTTGTCGCCATAGGCGACATGGCCGAGCTTGTCGGAGAAGCCCCAGCGCGTGACCATGGCGCGCGCCAGTTTGGTCGCCTGCTCGATGTCCGAGGAGGCGCCCGAGGTGATGTTCTCCTTGCCGAACTTGAACTCCTCGGCGACGCGGCCACCCATCATGATGGCGAGCCGTGAGATCATGTATTTGTAGCTCATCGAATAGCGGTCGCCTTCCGGCAGTTGCATGACCATGCCGAGCGCGCGGCCGCGCGGGATGATGGTCGCCTTGTGCAGCGGATCGGCCGACGGCACGTTGAGCGCCAGGATGGCATGGCCGGCCTCGTGATAGGCCGTGAGCTCCTTTTCGGCCTGGGTCATGGCCGACGAGCGGCGCTCGGCGCCCATCATGATCTTGTCCTTGGCGTCCTCGAACTCGGCCATGGTGACAAGGCGCTTGTTGCGGCGCGCCGCCATCAGAGCGGATTCATTGACCAGGTTCATCAGGTCGGCGCCCGAGAAGCCCGGCGTGCCGCGTGCGATCACCTTGAGGTCGACATTCGGCGCCAGCGGCACGTTGCGCACATGCACCTTGAGGATCTTCTCACGACCGACGATGTCGGGGTTCGGCACCACCACCTGGCGGTCGAAACGGCCCGGACGCAGCAGCGCCGGGTCGAGCACGTCGGGCCGGTTGGTGGCGGCGATCAGGATGATGCTCTCGTTGGACTCGAAGCCGTCCATCTCGACCAGCAGCTGGTTCAGCGTCTGTTCGCGCTCATCATTGCCACCGCCGAGGCCGGCGCCGCGATGGCGGCCGACAGCGTCGATTTCGTCGATGAAGATGATGCAGGGAGCATTCTTCTTGGCCTGGTCGAACATGTCGCGCACACGGCTTGCGCCGACGCCGACGAACATCTCGACGAAGTCCGAACCAGAGATGGTGAAGAACGGCACATTGGCTTCGCCGGCGACGGAGCGGGCGAGCAGCGTCTTGCCGGTGCCGGGAGGTCCGACCAGAAGCACGCCGCGCGGGATCTTGCCGCCGAGGCGCTGGAACTTCTGCGGATCGCGCAGGAACTCGACGATCTCTTCCAGATCTTCCTTGGCCTCGTCGACGCCGGCGACATCCTGGAAGGTGACGCGGCCATGCGCCTCAGTGAGAAGCTTGGCCTTCGACTTGCCGAAACCCATGGCGCGGCCGGAGCCGGACTGCATCTGGCGCATGAAGAATATCCACACGCCCAGGATCAGGATCATCGGCAGGTAGGAGATCAGATAGCTGAACAGCGAGTTGGAACCGTCCGACTCAGGCCGCGCATTGATGGTGACGTTCTTGTCCTGCAGCCGCGAGACCAGCTGCGGATCGCCAGGCGAATAGGTCTGGAAGCCATTGGCGTTGTCGGCGTAGGTGCCCGTGATGCGGGCGCCGGCGATGACCACCGTCTTGACCCGGCCGGCCGCGACCTCTTGCAGGAACTGCGAATAGGGAACGTCGGTCGAGGCCCCGCGAGTCTGCGGCGTCTGGAACAGATTGAAGAGAGCAATGAGCAGGACCGCTATGATCGCCCAGAGCGCGAGATTGCGATAATTCGGATTCATCAATTGTCCCGTTGGTGCCCGCTGGGACACGCGTCATGAGAGGAAACTTGCGCCTAACATAGGGAGAGCGCCCCCCCTTGCCAAGCATAACAGCACGTCTGGGTTAAGCTTTCGCGCCATGATCAACCGGCACTGTGGCGGCCAAAGGGCAAGCCGGGACAGGCGGTGCGCCGATCAACTCGGCCACGGCCTGCGCCAACACCAGATCGAAGCACGGCAGGAAACGGGCAAAGGGCGCAACGACCGGGCTGACGGCGATTGCCGGCGCCGCCGCTACATCCCCTGCAAAACCACGGCATTCGCCGCCGCGCCACAGCGCCGGTTCCGCAGCCAGGGCGGCGCGCACAAGGCTTGGCGGCGCGCCATCCCCGGCAATCGGCGTTTTGGCGGCGGCAGCGGCGCCAAGCGGCGCGATCAACCATGCACCCGGACTGTCGTCCAATGTGATCGCCCCGGCTTCGATGTGTGGCGTGATCCGCCGGCGACCGTCCCAAAGCAGAGCGCCAGCTACCGGCGCGGAACGCGGCAGGTCGCGCGATTCACGGCGCAGGAAGATGCCGTTTCGCCTGATATCGACGACCGCCCGCGACAATGTGGCGCAAAGCCGACCGGCCCGCATTTGCTCGAACAGCGCTTCGCTGCGCGCCTGGTCCGGCAACAAGGCGGTGCCGCCCGTCGCCGCCAGCAGGACACGCAGCGCATAGACCGCGGCTCGCGTGTCGTCAGCTTCGGCAAGACCGGGATCGAGACGGATGAGACCCCTCGCCGGCCGGCTGGCAAATTCACCGATCAGGGCGGCGGCGCGGCGACCGAGTTGTTCGCGCTCGCCGGCGGCCCGCCTGGCCAGGCCGATCGCTTCGGCAAAACGCTGCCCGCTCCGGTCTTCGCCGAGCACGGCCCGGATGCGCGGGCGTTCGAAATTCGTGTCGATGTTGGTCGGATCCTCCGCCCAGCCGACATGTTCGCGCTGCAGGAAGGCGCGCAACGCCGCGCGCCGAGCGCCGAGCAGCGGCCGCGCGATCCAGATCCGCCAGTCATAGAGGGTGGCAGGCGCCATGCCGGCGAGACCTCGGCCTGCAAGCTCTCGCCCGTCATTCCGCGCGGCTCGCATCAGGACGGTCTCGGCCTGGTCGTCGGCGGTGTGGCCGGTCACGATCACACCAATGCCTTGCGCCTGCGCTGCCTCGGCCAGCAACCGGTAGCGCGCCTCGCGCGCCGCCGCGGGCAGGCCGGCCGACGGCTTGGCGCCGGACCAGTTGAGCGTCCGGTGCGCGATGCCGCGCTCGGCACAAAGCTTTGCCACGCTGCGCGCTTCGGCTGCTGCTTCCGGACGCAGGCCGTGGTCGATCGTCACCGCCAGCAGCCGGGCTGTCGGGGCGCTGCGGTCGAGGTGAGCCTTGAGGAGAAGAAGGAGGGCGGTCGAGTCGCTGCCGCCGGACACGGCCGCAAGCGCGCCGTTGGTAAAGTCGATCTGCGAAAAATTCGAAAGGTCAGGCTCGGTATCGAGCATCAATGCATGTCGCGCAAAAGTGGTCCCGGTTCTGGGACAACACGGCAAAGACTAGCACGCCGCCAGCGCCCTCTCCTGCTTGACGCGTTCCTTGAGCGCGGCCGAAATATCGGGATAGCGCTTGCCTATCTCGCCGAAGGTGGCGCAGGCGACATCCTTCTGCTTGAGGCCGACCAGCGACACGCCAAGCTTCAGGAGCATGTCAGGCGCCTTCTTGGCCTTCGGATAGTCCTTGCTGGCGGAGAGGAAAACCTCGGCAGCGTCATGATACTTCTGCTGGCCAAGCAGCGATTCGCCAAGCCAGTAATGCGCGTCCGCCGCCTTGGCGTCCTTCGGGAAGCGGGCGATGTGGTCGCGAAAACCCTGCTCGGCGGTGCTGTAGTCGCCCGACAGGATGAACTGGTAGGAGTTGCGGTAGATCTCTTCCGGGTTGTTGGTGGCAGGCAGCGCCGCCACCACCGTGCCGTCCGACTTGCCGGTCTTAGCCCCGGCAGCCGGCGCCTCGGCGGCGGGAGCCGCACCTTCCGCCGGCGCCGCTGCCTGCCTGTTGCCGCCGGCGTCGATTACATTGCCGTTCTTGTCGACGGTAATGGTGCCGAAGGTCTTGGGCGGCGTGCCGTTGATCACCTTGCCGGGATCGCCGGTCTGCGATTCGACGATGACCTCGCCGACGCTCTGGCCGCCATCCGGCTGCGCGCCGGCATCGGCCGGCGCCTGGTCTGCCGGGGCCTCGGCGACGCCGGTGCCCGCGCCACCGTCCTGCGGCGCGGCCTCCGATTTCTTCTGGGCCGGCGGCTGCCCGCTGGAGCCGCCTTCCAACTGCTGGAAGCGGAACTCGTTGTCTTCCTGCTGCTTGCGCATCTGCTCCTGCATCTGCAGGATCTGGAAGTTGAGTTCCTCGAGCTTGCCGTTCATCTGCCGGAGCTGATCTTCCAGCCCCGCGGCGGCGGTGCCGTCCTGCTGCTGCGCGATCTGTTGCTGCTCCGGCTTCTCCTTCTTGCCGAAAATGCCGAGCGTCGGCAGATGGAAGGAAAAGCCGCTATCCGCGGGTTGTCCGGTGCCGCTCGCAGAAGCCGCGAAGCCTGATACGAGCAGCAGCGCAAGCGTGCCGCTCAAGACCGATCTGAAATGCATGTGCCTCTCGCCGTGAAAATCGTGAGCCTGTTCGCGCCTTCCGATCAAAGTGGGACCGGCACGACGCCCTCGGCTCTTAGCAGGAGGCGAGACTTCGGCCAAATTTTGTTTCCGGGTTTGTTTCCGGGGCCGAAAGTGAAAAAGGCGGCCACAAGGCCGCCTTTCGCATGGAGGTGTTGCAATTATGCGACTAAGGCGCCGCCGTCTTGCCTATCAGGAGCCGGCGCCGGAGAGCGTGGTGACCGCGCGGCGATTCTGCGACCAGCAGGAGATGTCGTCGCAGACCGCGACCGGACGTTCCTTGCCGTAGGAAATCGTCTTCAATCGGCTCGCCGAGACGCCCCTGGCGACCAGGAAGTCGCGAGTGGCAGCGGCGCGGCGGGCGCCGAGAGCCAGATTGTATTCACGTGTGCCACGTTCGTCGGCATGGCCTTCGACGACAATGGCGTACTGCTTGTACTGGTTGAGCCACTGCGCCTGGCGCGAGAGCGTCGTCTGCGCATCGGCGCGGATTGCGGTCGAGTCCGTGTCGAAGAAGATGCGGTCGCCAATGTTGACGGTGAAGTCCTGCGCCGAGCCCGGCGTTGCGGCACCCGCGCCATTGAGGCCGAGATCGGCAGCGTTGTTCGGGGTTTTCTTCGAGGCGCAACCGGTGATGGCGAGCATCGCGATCAGGGCGATCATCGCCGGGTTTCTGGTAAGTGCTGCGATACGGCCCATGCCGCCTCTCCTTCGTATTCGAGTGACTTCGTTGATCACCCAGTAACCACGTTTGGGTTAACCGGCATTCAAGAAACACGGTTAAAATTTGGTTTCAGCCGCCGTCCCGGCCAAAATGACCTGATGCCACAATGGTCGCGGACCGTAGGCGGAAATGCGGCCAAAACGCGACTTTGGCGTGAAAAATGGGAACTGACGAACTGGGGAATTGGGGAACTGGGGAAAAAAGGTCACCTCAGTGACCCTCTGAGATTCACCAACATTCCGTAGATCTGGCTGTAAGACAGCTGCCACTCGTCGAATTGCACCTGCTCGATGTATCCGAGATCGAATGCGTAAGAGATCCAGGTCTCGACTTCGCTGCATGACCCCAACGCTATCGAAATGAACCGTGCGAACTCAGGCTTGGAGTGGGTCTGCTTGGCAAATCCCTCAGCCAGATTGGCGCAAATGCCCTTGCTGGATCGGCGCAACTGGTCAGCGAGCGCGTATTGCTCGATCTTTGGAAAGGCAAGCGTGGCTTTGTGGATTTCAAGAGAAACCAGGTAGGCCCTTTTATAGACCTCCAAGTCCCTCGCGCGCCCGACGTACCGTCCCCGTTTCTCCATTTCCCCAGTTCTTCAATTCCGCAGTTCTCCAAATCCCCTTACTCCAGCAGCGGCGACCAGGCGGGATCCGACGCGAAATTCGCGGTCGGGATCGACTGTTCGTTGCGGCCGGTGAGATCGACGGAAACCAGTTTTGGGCCGCCGGCGGAGTCGCGGAAGAACATCAGCACGCGGCCGTTGGGCGCCCAGGTCGGTCCCTCCTGCTGGAAGCCCGAGGAGAGGATGCGCTCGCCCGAACCGTCGGTCTTCATGACGCCGATCTGGAATTCGCCGCCGGTCTGCTTGGTGAAGGCGACGAGGTCGCCGCGCGGCGACCACACCGGCGTCGAATAGACGCCGTCGCCGAACGAAATGCGGGTCTGGCCCGAGCCGTCGGCGCCCATCACATAAATCTGCGCACGGCCGCCACGATCGGAAGTGAATACCACCTTGCTGCCGTCGGGCGAATAAGAGGGCGAGGTGTCGATGGCGGTCGAGTTGGTCAGCCGGGTGGTCGAGCGGCTTCGCAGATCCATGGCGAAGATGTTGGAATTGCCGTCATCGCGCAGCAGGCTCATGATCACCTTCTGGCCGTCGGGCGAGAAGCGCGGCGCAAAGGTCATGCCGGGAAAGTTGCCGACCAGTTCGCGCTGTCCGGTCTCGATCTGCAGCAGATAGACCCGCGGCTGGCCGCTTTCGTACGACATGTAAGTGATTTCCTGCCGGTTCGGCGAGAAACGCGGTGTCAGCACGATCGAGCGGCCGTCCGAGAGATAGCGCACATTGGCGCCGTCCTGGTCCATGATGGCGAGCCGCTTCTTGCGCGCATTCTTGGCGCCGGATTCGTCGATGAAGACGACGCGGGTGTCGAAATAGCCCTTCTCGCCGGTGAGCCTCTCGTAGATCGCATCGGCGATGATGTGGGCGACGCGGCGCTGATTGGCATCATTGGCGAAGAACTGTTCGCCCGACATCTGTTGGCCGGCAAAAGTATCCCACAGTCTGTATTGGGCGCGGATGCGGCCGTCCGCCTCCTTTGCGACACTGCCGGTAACCAGCGCCTGCGCATTGATCACCTTCCAGTCGTCGAAGCGCGGCTGCGCATCCGGATTGGCGATCTTCTCGATGAAGGCGTTCTTGTCTATCGGTGCGAACAGGCCTGAGCGTTTCAGGTCGGCGCTGACGATATCGGAAATCTGGGCGCCAAGCTCACCTTGAAAATCGGTGATTGCGATCGGCAACGGTTCGACATTGCCCTTGTTGACGTTGATCTCGACGAGTGCTCGCGCCGGCAAGGTGGCAACGGCAGTCATGCCCAGCGCCATGGCTGCAATCGTCAGGAGCGGCTTGAGGATGGATTTCATGTCTTCTCGCTTCTCGTAACTGATTTTGTGGATACCAGGCCTAGAGCCCCAGCATCTCCCTGGGGTCGAAAGTGACTCGAACCTGGGCCCAGATATCATGCTTGCCGGCAGGAACTTGCAGGCCAGCCATGTTTGCCTTCTGGACGGCACGTACCGCACTCTCGTCGAATTGGCGGTTTCCGCTCGATTTTTCGACGGTCGGACGGCCTTCGAGCTTGCCGGAGGCATCGAGATTGAACACGATCACGGCGACGAAGTTTTCCGAGCCCTCAACCCCCACCGGAAGGGTCCAGCTATTGCCCAGCTGATCCGACAAAGTGCCCATTTCGGCCTGCGACAGTTTCTGGCCCTGGGTCTTGTCGGCGCCGAGGGACGCCTGCTGCGTCGAGCGCTTGGCGCCGCCGCCAGAAGGCTTCTGCTTGTCGAGCAGAGCAGTGATCTCACCTTCATTGAACTGCTTTTCCTCGGACTTCGGCTTCGACGAGGCTTCCTTGACCGGCTTGTCGGCGTCCTTGCGGTCCGGAGCCTTCGCGCTTTCAGCCTGCGCCGGCTGCGGCTTCGGCCGTGCTTCCGGAGCAGGAGCGGAAGTCGGAAGCTGCGCTTCTTCCAGAGGCTGCTGATCCGATATGGCTTCGGCGACCGCGTCGGGCTTCACGCGTGGCTTCGGCTCTATGGCGGCGGTCGTGTCCGGCTGCGGTGTTGGTGCAGGCTCCTTCACCGGGGTCGGCTTCGGTTCAGCCTGTTTCACCGGCTCGGGCTTGACCTCTTCCTTCGGCTGCGGCGTTGGTGCCACCTCCGTCGCCGGCGTCGGCTTCGGCACTTCCTTCGGTTTCGGCGCGTCCTCGGGTTTCGGCTTCTCGGTCGGCGTAGGAGCCGGAGCAGCCGTCGCTGTTTTCTCCACCGGCTTCGGCTTGGGCTCGTCCGTCACCGGCTTGTCGGTATCAACGCTGTTCTCGCCGATCTTCTGTGCATCTGGCACGATGTCGGGACGCTTGGTCGGCATCGGCGCCGGCTTTTCATGCATCACCGCCTTCTTGTCGCCCTGCAGCGTCTGCGCAATGGCTTCCATGGGAACGATGTCGACCGCTATCGACTCGACATCCGTGGACGGCAGCGCGGCCGGCGCCGACAGGGTGAACAGGCCGAAAGCCAGTGCCACCGTATGCAGTATCACCGATGTGGTGAGGCCGGTCTTCATCGTGCGTCTACTGATCCTGTTGCTGCAGTGAAATCAGGCCGATATTCTTGTAGCCGGCGGCCTGGATGAGGGCCATGACCTCCATCGCGGCGCCATAGTTGGTCGCCTTGTCGCCTCGGATGAAGATGCGCTCTTCGTAGCCGGTCTTGGAAATCGCCTGCAGTTTGGCGACCAGCTCTTCCCTTGGGATTTCGGTCTCCTGCAGGAAAATCTTGCCGGCCGCGTCGATCGAAACGGTGATCGGCTGGGTGTCGGCGTTCATAGCCTTGGCCTTAGTCTCCGGCAGGTCGACCGGCACGCCGACCGTCAACATAGGTGCGGCGACCATGAAGATGATCAAGAGCACCAGCATCACGTCGACCATCGGCGTGACGTTGATTTCCGACATCAATGCATGGTGGCGGCCGCGCCGCCTGTGTCCGCGTCCGCCGCGTCCTGCCATGCCAACCGACATACCCATCTTCTTACCTCAGCCCTTAGGCGCTACTTTTTCATCGATTTGGCGCGAGAGTATGGCGGAGAACTCGTCCGAGAACCCTTCCATCCGCACGGCGATCTTGTTCGCGTCGGATGACAGCTTGTTGTAGGCGATAACCGCCGGTATGGCGGCGAGAAGACCGATGGCCGTCGCCAGCAGCGCTTCGGCAATGCCGGGTGCGACAACCGCGAGACTGGTGTTCTTCGAACCGGCAATCGCCTGGAACGAGGTCATGATGCCAATGACGGTGCCGAACAGGCCGATGAAGGGTGCAGCCGAACCGGTGGTGGCGAGAAAGCCGAGACGGCCCTCCAGCTTCTCCATCTCGCGCGTCAACGCCAGGTCCATCGCCTTGTCGATGCGGGTCTGTAGGCCGAGCGGCGATTTGGCCCCCTTCTCGAAGCTCTTCTTCCATTCGCGCATGGCGGCGACGAAGATCGCACCCATGCCCGTGGTCTTGCGGTCGGCAAGCGTGCGATAGAGCTCTTCCAGCGACTGCCCCGACCAGAACACCTGTTCGAAGCGATTGAGCGACAGACGCATGCGGGCATAGCTGACCAGCTTGTCGACGATAATCGCCCAGGTCCAGACCGAGGCGCAGAGCAGACCTATCATGACCAGCTTGACCACCCAGCTGGCCTGTGTGAACAGCGCCCAAATCGACAATTGCGCTGCCGGATCGGCGAGTGCGGTAGTTTCCATGCTTCAGTCCTTAAGATTTTCCGGGCATCGCTGGCGGCTGGCCCATTGGCATCCCTTGTGGTCCGTTTGCGCTTGGCTTGCGGATTAACCCCAAAATGCACCGTTGGCGGCCTTTTCAGGGCAAATATTGGTGAAAGGAAGGCGCGCGGATTCTTCCAATCTTCACCAATCTCTTCATGAACCGTTATGGTTAAGGATGGGTTAGGAAATATGGCGCGGCGCATTGCCGCGCCCAGCGACGCCGCTGGCCGTCCATCCACTATCGAATGCGCTGTCGATTGGCCGCTCGTTGACGGCTGGCAAGCCTGGATATCAGCTTGCTCCTGGTAGAAAGGCCGCGATCCATTCTTTCGGAAAGCGTTTCGGCCTGCCGTTCTCACCGATGATCGCCGCCTCGACCTTTGCCTCGACCAGCACCTCTGTCCCGCGTTTCAATTGCTGCGCCATGACGATGCGGGCGCCGGAAATATCCTGCGTCGATGTGTCGATGGTCAGGATGTCGTCCATGCGGGCGGGCGAGCGGAAGTCTATTTCCATCCGCCGCACCACCCAGACGATCCGTTCGCCGTGCTTGCCTTCGTGAAGTTCGGTGTGGTGGACGCCGGTCAGCCTGAGATAGTCCGAGCGGCCGCGCTCGAAGAATTCGAGATAGCGCGCATGGTAGACGACGCCGGAGAAGTCGGTGTCGGCATAATAGACCCGCGCCATCAGCCGATGGCCGAATTGCGTCAAGACTCCAGAAAGCCCGCCGGCAAGCGCCGCCGATTCACCATGATCGTCCATCGCGCTTTCCTTTTTGCCCCCGGCGGGGCACCTGTCTTGCCAAAATCACCAGCGCAGCAAACCGGATGGCACTGTTGACGGCGATGATCAAGACCGTGATGGCAGCGCTGCTGGTGCTGGCGGCGTCTGCGCTTCCCGGTCAGGCCGCTAGCTTTTCGATAAAGCGCGGCCTCAACCTCGACCAGTGGACGACCTGGGTCGGAGAAGACAAATGGAACGACCGACAAGCCATCCTGCCCTATCCGGAATGGCGCAAGTTCCTCAACGAGGATGACCTCAAGGCGCTGAAGGCCGCCGGTTTCGACTTTCTGCGCATGCCGGTCGATCCCTCGCCGTTTATGTCGGATCAGACACTGGCGCTGCGTGACGACCTTTATGCCAGCGTGCGGGACTCGGCGCGCATGATCAACCGGGCCGGTCTGAAAGTGATCGTCGACATGCACCTGATCCCCGCCGGCGGCGGCCGCGAGATCGGCATGGGCCAGGTGATGGACGATCCCGCAACCTTCGACGCCTATGTCGAGGTCGTCCGCAAAATGGCGCGCACGCTTGCCACTGAGGACCCGGCGCAGGTCGCTTTCGAGCCGATGAACGAGCCTATCGTCGACTGCGACAGCGATGGCACCAGCCTGTGGCCGGAGCGTCAGCAAAAGCTGTTCGCGGCCGCGCGCGCCTCGGCCACCAGGCTGACGCTGATCCTGACCGGCGCCTGTTATTCCAATGGGGCTTCGCTGGTCAGGATCGACCCAAAGTCGATCCCCGACGACAACATCATCTGGACCTTCCACTCCTACGACCCGTTCCTGCTGACCCATCAGGGCGCGACCTGGGCCGGCGATTTCATCCCTTATGTCACCGGCCTGCCCTATCCGCTGACCGCGGTGCCGCGCGCCGAGCTCGATGCGACGCTGGATGCAATCCGCGCCAAGATAAAAGCCGAGGCGCCATGGACCAGACGGAACGGCCTGCTCGCCTATCTCGATGAACAAGCCGCCAGCATGGACACGGACGAAAAGCTGCTCGGCGTCATGGATGCGCCGTTCGAAAAGGTCGAGGCCTGGGCGAAGGCCAACGCCATCAAGCCGGAAAACATCACGCTGGGCGAGTTCGGCATGATCCGCCAGGAGGATGGCAACCCCTATGTGATGCCGCCCAAATACCGCGCCGCCTATGTCAAAGACATGATCGCGCGCGCCGAGGCGCATGGCTTCTCATGGTCGGTGTGGAGTTTTGGCGGCGCCTTCGGCATCGTCGATGCCTTCAACGGCGAAAAGGCCGAACCCGCCGTGATGGATGCAATCCGCTCGCTCCATTAGCCCTAGGGCATGTCGAGATCCAGATCAGGCCGAGTCGAAAATGAGGGTCCGAGAACCGGAACGGAGCGGACTTTGGTCCGTGACTACCGGAAGCGCAGGAACACCTCATTTGCAGGCCGGCATCACCTGAATACCGGCATGCTCTAACCGAGGTCGATCTGTAGTATTTCCGGCCGCATGCCGCATCGCACCGGTGCGATGCTGAAGCCGAGCCCGCCTGACACGATCAAATTGCGGTCATTCTCGACGACATGGCCATAGGCATAGCGGTTGCCGAATCGGGACGGCACCACCGGCGAATAGCCGAACAGGCGGACCTGTCCGCCATGGGTGTGGCCCGACAGCGTCAGCGAAACCCGCCCCGGCAGTTTCGGAAAGATGTCAGGTTCATGCGCGAGCAGGATGATCGGCGCCTGGTCGCTGACCTTCGCCAGCGTGCCGTCGAGATCGTCGAGGCCTTCAAATTTGTCGCGGCCTGCGGCCTTGTTCGGTAACAGTGCCAGTTGGTCGGCGAGTCCGGCGATCCAGAAGCCGTATCCCAGACGCACAGTGTCGTTCTCCAGAACCGAGATGCCGGCTTCCTCCAATGCCTTGCGCGCCACAGTCGGCCCCGCTCCGGCCTGCTGCGCGAAAGGATCGTGCCACCAGTCGTGATTGCCGAGGATCGACAGGACACCAAGCGGCGCCTTCAGTCCTGACAAGGCCGGAGCCCATTCATGGGCCTCCACCCGGTTCGTCACCAGGGACATGCCTGAGATATAGTCGCCGAGCAGTACGATCAGATCGGGCTGCAGCACGTTCGCACCCTCGACGAGCGAAGCGATCCGCTCAGGCGTCATCCAGGGGCGGCAGGCGTGAATATCGGCAAGTGCTACAACGCGCAGCTTCAAGCCCGCCGGCCAATGCGGCGGCGTCAGCCGGTAGCGCTTCACATGGGTCAACAGCATCGGCTCGATGCCGACCGCATAGGCACTGAGCGACGCCAGCGAGAGGAACGAACCCCCGACGAATTTCAGGAACCCGCGTCTGGTGATCACTTTTCTGGCTCCGACGCTTGATCGGAGCAGTTCGCGCCGACACTACGACGCCCGATAGCATCCAGGAATGCGCCTTCACGCTGGCAGGCTTGAGGAAATTCTGCGCAGACAGCCCGTTCCGGAGGACAAATCTCCGTTACTCTTCCTGGAACAGGTTGATCTGCTGCTGCGCCAGATCCTTCGGTGCGTCGAGGCCGAGATGGCGCCAGGCATTGGCGGTCAGCACGCGGCCGCGTGGCGTGCGTTGGATGAAACCCTGCTGGATCAGATAGGGCTCGATAATGTCCTCGATGGCGTCGCGCGGCTCGGACAGGCCGGCGGCGATGGTTTCGATGCCGACCGGCCCACCACCGAAATTGCGCGCGATCATCGAGAGATAGCGGCGGTCGAGCGCGTCGAGGCCGAGCGCGTCGACCTCCAGCCGCGTCAGGGCTTCGTCGGCAACCTGCTTGTCGACGTGACCGTCGCCGGCAACGGAGGCGAAGTCGCGCACCCGGCGCAGCAGCCGGCCGGCGATGCGCGGCGTGCCGCGGGCGCGACGTGCGATCTCCAGCGCGCCATCGGCGCGAAGCGGCATTTGCAGGATGCGGGCGCCGCGCCGCACGATCTGCTCCAGTTCCTCGACAGAATAGAAATTGAGCCGCACCGGAATGCCGAAACGGTCGCGCAGCGGGTTGGTCAAAAGGCCGAGCCTGGTGGTGGCGGCGACGAGCGTGAAGCGGGCAAGATCGATCTTGACCGAGCGTGCCGCCGGACCTTCGCCGATGATCAGGTCGAGCTGGAAATCCTCCATCGCCGGATAGAGGATTTCCTCGACTGCCGGATTGAGCCGGTGGATCTCGTCGATGAACAGTACATCGCGGTCTTCCAGATTGGTGAGAAGTGCGGCGAGATCGCCGGCCTTGGCGATCACCGGACCGGAGGTCGAGCGGAAATTGACGCCGAGCTCGCGCGCCATGATCTGCGCCAGCGTTGTCTTGCCAAGCCCCGGCGGCCCGACGAACAGCACATGGTCAAGCGCCTCGCTGCGGCCCTTGGCGGCCTCGATGAAGACTTTGAGGTTGGCCCGCACCGCGGCCTGGCCGACGAAATCGGCGAGCGTCTGCGGCCGCAAGGTCTGCTCAGCATCCTCGCCGCGCTTTTCCGGGGCAATGAGGCGGGGTGAAAGGCTCATGCGGCCTTCCTCGCACAGGGCAAAGGACCGGACAAGCAATCACTCACCGCGCCAGTTCCTTCAGCCCGAAACGAATGAGCTTCGAGGCATCGGCGTCCTCGCCGGCCGTCTTCAGCGCCGCCGCGACAGCATTGGCTGCGGTGTCGCGCGAATAGCCGAGATTGACCAGCGCCGAGACGGCGTCGGTGATGGGCGCCGGCGCCACGCCTTCCCCGAGTTCCTGCTTCAGGCCGATGGCGCCGGAGGCGGTTCCGGCATAGGCCGGCGCCTTGTTCTTCAATTCGGTGACGATGCGCTCGGCCACCTTCTTGCCGACGCCGGGCGCGCGGCTGACCATGGCGATGTCGCGCAGCGCGATCGCATTGGCGAGGTCGGCCGGCGCCAGCGTCGACAGGATGGCCAGCGCCACCTTGGCGCCGACGCCTTGCACATTGCTCATCAACAGCCGGAACCATTCGCGCTCAAGCACCGATTGGAAACCGTAGAGCCGGATCATGTCCTCGCGCACATAGGTCTCGATGAACAGCACCACCGCCTCGCCGGGCGAAGGCAGCGCGGCCAGCGTGCGCGCCGAGCAATAGGCGACATAGCCGACGCCGTGCACATCGACGAGGCAGAAATCCTCGTCGATCTCGTCCAGCGTGCCTTTCAATTTGCCGATCATGCGTGATCCCTCATGCCAGCGCCATCCTGTAGGCGACGCTTTGCCGGTGATGCGCGTGGCAGATGGCGATAGCTAGCGCGTCGGCGGCATGTTCGGTGTCGAAAACGGCTTTCGGCAACAGCACCTTGACCATCATGTGGATTTGCTTCTTGTCGCCATGGCCAACGCCGATCACCGCCTTTTTGACGGCATTGGGGGCATATTCGGCGACGACAAGGCCGGCGCGCGCCGGCACCAGCATGGCTATGCCGCGCGCCTGGCCGAGCTTCAGTGTCGCCACCGCATCCTTGTTGACGAAGGTTTGCTCGACGGCCGCTTCCTGCGGCATGGCCGCATGCAGGATCTCGGCCAGCCCGTCATGCAATTGGCAGAGCCGTGTCGCCAGCGCCGCCTTGTCGTCGGAGCGTACAGTGCCGGAACTGATAAAGCGCAGCGAGTTGCCGAGGCTCTCGACGATGCCCCATCCGGTGCGCCTCAGCCCCGGATCGATACCGATAATGCGAATCGCTTCCCTCATGCGCGAAGTCTACCTCCGGCGCACAGCGATGTCAGGGAAATGTGAACAAACCAGAAACGGGAAGCGTTTAACCTCGAGCGAAAGCCGTATTCAGCAGCGTGATCTGGTCGGAAACCGGATTGACGCGGCGGGCGGCGGCAGGCGTCTCGGCAAACGCGCCGCCATAGATCTCTTCGTCCATGCGGCGCACCAGCGCCTGCAGGCGCAGCGAGCGGGTGACGAGGTCGAGGAAATCCTTCGGCAGTTCGCCCCAGCCGACCGCTTCGTCATGCGCCGAGGCGGTGTCGAGACGCACCTTGGATTTTTCCGAAGCGACCTGGTCGCGGGTCATCTCGCCGGAATTTGCCGCCCGCTGCAAAAGCAGCCAGGAGGCGACTTGCATCAACCTTGTGGTCAGCCGCATCGATTCGGCCGCATAGAGCGTCGCCGCCAGCCTGGACAGCTTCTTGGCCTCGGCACGGCCCTTGCCGTCAAGATACTCGGCTGCCTGTTCGACCAGGCCCATGCCTTCCTGGTAGAGCGGTTTGAAGGATTGGGAGAAAACCCGGCGTTCCGCCAGCTTGATGGTTTTCGCGATGCCCTTCGAAGGCTCGTTCATCGATACGCCCCTGCACTGCCCCGTCGGCTGATTCGGCTTCTCGCCGTCACGCCGGCACCCTAGATGACTGAAGCTTGAAAATGCGCTTCGCCGCCGGCGAAGGCAAGCACATGTTTAACAAACGGTTAACGCCTGCGCAGGGGCGCCAAGCGGACCAAAAGCAGACAAAAAAAGAGCCGCGGATAAGGCGGCTCTCAGGAGTTTAACAGGGAGGCGTCAAACGAAGTGGCTCCAACCACTCGGTAAGAATCCAGATCACTGGATGGACATAGTAAACACCTGTAAAGCTTAATGAACCCTTAACGGCGCGAATATTTCTTGATCGACCGCTGCCCTTCTGTGCCGTATCAGCACAACGACCCCCGAAGCCTGATCGTCAGCTTGTTCATGCCTTCTTCCATACAGCCGGCAAGGAAATGAAGGCGAACAGCAGCATTGCCGCATAAAAGCCCATCGAGGAGGAACCCAGCACCGGCTCGATCTCCGGATGGCCGGCAAGTTCAAAGTAAAGCCCGATCATCAGTGCGATGCCGCAGATTGCCGTCAGCCAGAAATGCACGACCGCAATCGTCTTTTGCCCGACCGCTGGAAACAGGTGGTAGAAGAAAGCAAACACCGCCGACATCAGCCAGCCCGCCACCATGGTGTGCGCGTGGGTCGGCATCTGCCCATGGTCATTGGAGATCGCCATATCCAGGCCGAGCGCCATGCCGCAGAGGGAATAGATGACGGCCAGGGTGAAGAAATTTCGTGCTACGCCTTACATGGGATACCCTCGTTGGTTGTTGCAGACTTGGTCCGACCGCGCGCGGCCAAAATGGAGCGTCGGTCGCGAGCGGCTTAGTCCCCGCAGGTTTCAGGATCATGCCGCGAAACCAGCCAATGCCGACACGGCGTCTATCCGGCAAATGCCGGGTATTGTGCGGGCTGGCGGTAAAATCCGGCGACGGCGCCACCGCAACAAGCCGGCACCCACGCGGCATCTTCTGGATACATGTACGGAGATAATCCGCCCTCCTTCGGAAGCAGACGCGCGAAAGCAGCGTTTACCCCCGGAACGATGCACAAGGAGCGGCAATGGACTGGTATTCTCTCTTCAAATTCCTGCATGTCATGGCAGCGATCCTCTGGCTCGGCGGCGGTTTCGCCATGCTGCTGGTTTCGATACTCGCCGATCGCGCCGGCGACGACGAGACGCTGATGGTCATGCTGAGAATGACGGACAAACTCGGCTTGCGTCTGTTCGTGCCGGCGTCCGTCGCGACCCTGGCTTCTGGTCTGGTGCTGACTTCGCTATGGACCGGCTTCTCCGACCTTTGGGTCGTCATCGGCCTTTGCGGCTACGCCGCCGCGTTTCTGACCGGTATCCTCGTGCTGAAGCCTTCGTTCGAAAAGCTTGCCACAATGCTTGCCGCGGACGGCATGACCCCGGCTGCCATAGCGTTTGGGCGCCGCATGATACGGATCGTCAAGTTCGATTTCGTCATCATGATCGTCGTCGTCGCCGACATGGTGCTGAAGCCGACCGCGCACGACATCGCCACTCTCGGCGCCATGGCGGTCGTGGTCGTTGGTGGTGCATCGCTGACCTTTGCGAGCGCCCCGCGAACCAAACCGGCAGCCGCCTGAGCGGGATTTAGAGCAGGCCGGCGATCCCGTCCCAAAGCAGCTTGACCGCGACCACGGCCACGGTCGCGTAGGTGAAGGGATAAAAAATCTCCGGCCGCATGCGCCGCACCAGCCAGGCGCCGGCGATGGTGGCCAGCGGCGCCAGCGGCATCAGCACGGCCGACGCCGTCAGGTTGGCGGTGTCGAACTGGCCAAGCGCGAAGTAGGGGATCAGCTTCAGCGCGTTGGTGGCGGCAAAGAAGATCGCCGATGTCCCCGACAGCACCTTCGGATCGAGCCGGATCGGCAGCGCATAGACCTGGAAGGGGGGCCCGCCGACATGGGCGACGAAGCTGGTGAAGCCGGCGACGGTGCCCCAGAAGGCGGCGGCGATGCGGTTGGGCGCCGCCGCATGGTCGGAACCGTGGCGGAACTGGAGATAGAGCCAGCGCAGCACGAAGATCAGCGCGACAGCGCCGACGATCAGCCGCACCATCTCTTCGGTTACGAGCGCTGCCGTCAGCCAGCCGAGCCCAATGCCGATCACCGCGCCCGGCATCATGTCGACCAGCATCTTTCTGTCGTAGACGCCCCACCACGTCCACACCGAAACGATGTCCATCAGGCACAGGATCGGCAGCAGGATGGCCGCCGCCTGCACCGGCGGCATGGCCAGCGCCATCAAAGGCACGCCAACGAAGCCGACAGCGCCGCCGAAGCCGCCTTTCGACAGCCCGACAAGTATCACCGCCGGAATGGCGGCGGCATAAAACCACGGATCGGCGAGCAGACCTGACATGAACTGGAAATGCTGGAGGGAAGACGGTTGCCCTGCAATAGCCCAGAAACCCTTGCGCCGCGACCGGGAAAATGCCGGCCGTGTCGATCAACTGTGCGTAAAGCGACGGTTCCGGATTTACGGCAAGATCGCCGCCGATGCATAAGGGCGCCGTCCGATGCATCAGGTTTTGACCCCAGGTTTTGGCCCCAGGTTTTGACCCCAGGTTTTTGACAATGAGCGAACCCCACATCCGCCGCGCCGAAGCGGCCGACCTGCCTGCCATCGTAGCCATGCTCGCCGACGATCCGCTTGGCCGCAGCCGCGAGGATGCGACCGAGCCACTCGCCAAGGCCTATCGCGACGCCTTTGCCGCCATCGACGCCGACCCCAACCAGTTTCTTGCCGTGATGACGGATAGCGGCCGAGTCATCGGCACGTTGCAGATCAGCTATCTCGCCGGGCTGTCGCTGCAGGGCGCCTTGCGCGGCCAGATCGAGGCTGTGCGCGTCGCCGCGGACCGCCGCGGCGAACGGCTGGGACAGCGTCTGCTGGAATGGGCGGTCGAACAGTGCCGTGAACGCGGCTGCAAGATTGTCCAGCTGACCACCAACAAGAGCCGCCAGGACGCGCATCGCTTCTATGACCGGCTCGGCTTCAAGGCCAGCCACATCGGCTACAAGCTGGAGCTTAATTCAGTGGCGGCGGACGGCGCCGGATCGGCTGCGCCTTGATGATGGCGGTGCTGGTCTCCGCCTTGTCGGCGATGCGGTCGAGAAGCTTGTCGAGCTCGCCGATGGAGCGCACGTAGAGCCGGGCCACGAAACAGTCGTCGCCGGTGACCTTGTCGCATTCGCCGAATTCCGGGATCTCCTCGATCAGCTTCTGGACGATATGCAGCTTGCCCGGCAGTGGCCGCACCCGCACGATCGCCTGCAACGGAAACCCCAGCGCTTCCGGGTCGATCTCGATGGTGAAGGCGCGGATGACGCCGCGTTCCTCGAGCCGCCGCAGCCGTTCCGAGACGCTCGGCGATGACAGCCCGACCTGCTGCGCCAGATCCTTCAACGAAGTCCGCGAATCCAGGATCAGGATGTCGAGAAGCTTTCTGTCCAACTCGTCCAGCATTTTCATCTCCTCGCAAAAGGGCAGCGCGCGCCTTATTAAATAAGGTCCTGCCCCCCTATCACCTTTCATAGGGTATATAAACCCTCAAGACGGCATGAGATTATGGCATCAACAGATAGAGGTATTGTCATGGACAACACGGTACGCGGCACGATCGAGATGACGGCGGCGATGACAATCGTCGGCACGATCGGCTGGTTTGTCGTCATGTCGGGCCAGCCCGTTATGGACGTGGTGTTCTGGCGCTGCGCCTTCGGCGCGGTGGCGCTGCTGATCACCTGCGCGGCACTCGGGCTGCTGCGCGGCAGGCTGACGCTGCGCATTGTTGCCATCGCCGCTCTTGGCGGCGCGGCTATCGTCATCAACTGGCTGTTGCTGTTCAGCGCCTTCTCCCGCGCCTCGATCTCGATTGCCACGGCGGTCTACAACACGCAGCCCTTCATGCTGGTCGGCTTCGGCGCGCTGTTCTTCGGCGAGCGGCTGACCCTGGCCAAACTGACCTGGCTCGGCATCGCCTTCGCCGGCATGCTGCTAATCGTGCAGACAGGGCCCGATGCGGGTGTCGGTTCCGGCATAACCGGCACAGATTATGTCATCGGCATCGTCATGGCGCTCGGAGCGGCCTTCTTCTGGGCTGTCGCGGCAATCGTCGCCAAGAAGCTCAAGGGCACCCCGCCGCATCTGATCGCGCTGATCCAGGTCTGCGTCGGCGTCGTCATGCTGGCGCCCTTTGCCAACCTCTCGCATTTGCCCGCCGATGCCTGGAGCTGGGCCATGCTGGCCACGCTTGGCGTCGTTCACACCGGCCTGGTGTACATATTGATGTACGCCGCCATCCAGAAACTGCCGACGCATCTGCAGGGGTCGCTGTCCTTCATCTATCCTGTCGTTGCGATCCTGGTCGATGTGATGGCCTTCGGCCACCGGCTGCATCCGGCCCAGCTCGTCGGCGCAGCCGCCATCCTGATCGCCGCCGCCGGCATGAATCTCGGCTGGACTTTGTGGAGGGCCAAATCGCCGGCCGAAAGCCCGCAAGCCGTCAAATGAGCCGCAGAGCGTCGGCTCGCCGGCGATCGTAAACCAAAGCCAGCGCATCGTTCCCCGCCCGCCTGTTCAAGGCGGGCGCTTTGTTCTATGCCGCAATGCAACCATCTTCGCCCGGCAAAGGCGAAACCCGGGATCGAAAGCCATGAACGACGCAACACCCCCCAACCGCTGCCGCATCGTGCTGATCGCACCCAAGGACGCTCCGGCGCAGCGCATTGCGGCTGCCTTCGACGGCGGTGATATCGCTTCGCTGATCCTGCCTGAGAGCGGCATGGACGAGGCTGCCTTCCAGGCCTTTGCAGAACAGATCGTACCGGCTGCGCAAGCGGCCGGCATCGCCGTCATCATCGCCGGCGATACCCGCATTGCCGGCCGTGTCCAGGCCGACGGCATTCATGTCGAGGTTTCCAAGGACGCGCTCGCCGAGACCATCGAACACTTCCAGGGCAAGATGATGGTCGGCGCCGGTGGCGCCAAGACGCGCGACGACGCGCTGGAACTCGGCGAAACCAGGCCCGACTACATCTTCTTCGGCCGCTTCGGCTACGACAACAAGCCGGAACCGCATCCGCGCAACCTGTCGCTCGGGCAATGGTGGGCGGACGTGATTGAGATCCCTTGCATTGTCATGGCCGGTTCCGCCATCGCTTCGGTAGAAGCGGTGGCCGCCACTGGCGCCGAGTTCGTGGCGCTGTCCAGCGCCGTCTTTGCCGAAGGCGCCGATCCGAAGGCGGCGATTGCTGCCGCCAATGCGCTGCTCGACCAAACCGCGCCGCGCTTCGAGGGCTGACGTGCGCCGACCTGGACTTCCTCTCGCGGTTCTCGTTGCGGCCTTGATAAGCGGGGCAGCGATCGCGGCGGAAACCGTTCCGCTGCCGCAGCCGAGGCCGGACACCAGCGCGCCCGCCCTCAGCGTGCCGGATGCGGTCGCCCCCGATGCGGGTGCCCCAAAAGCCGGCGCCACCGATTCCGGCGTCCATATCGACAAGCCGATCGACACCCCGCTGCCGCAGCCCGCGACAACCGCGCCGCTGCCGTCGGCCGACGCGATCAACCCCGAACGTTTCGGCGCCAAGCCGGCGGACCCCGCCTATGGCGCTTTCCAGCGCGGCCTTTACAAGACAGCCTACAATCTGGCGTTGGTGCGGGCTCAGAATGGCGACCCGGCGGCGCAAACGCTGGTGGCCGAGATCCTGTCGCGCGGGTTGGGCGTGCCGCTCAACCCAGCGGAAGCCGCCAAATGGTATGCGCAGGCCGCCGAGCAGGGGATTCCTGAATCGCAGTTCCAGTATGCGCTGATGCTGCTCGACGGCCGCTACGTCAAGAAGGACGAGAAGGGAGCTTATGCGCTGATGCAGGCCGCCGCCGAGGCCGGCAACCGGCTGGCGCAGTTCAACTTCGCGCAATTGCTCGTGCAGCAGGATCCGGGCGATGCCGGCATCGCCAGGGCTGTGCCTTATTATGAGCGTGCCGCGGCGACAGGGCTTGCCGACGCCCAGTATGCGATGGCGCAGGTCTATGCCAATGGCGTCGGCGGCAAGACCCGCGACGATGGAAAGGCCCGCAGCTTGCTGGCACAGGCTGCCAGGCAGAACTACGACACCGCTCAGATCGATCTTGCCGCCTGGATGATCGAGGGCCGGGGCGGTGTTCGCGACCTGAAATCCGGCTTCAACTGGATGAAGCAGGCAGCTGAAGGCGGCAATGTCGCTGCCCAGAACCGGTTGGCAAAGCTCTATATGGGCGGCATCGGAACCGACCCCGACCTGATCCTGGCCGGGGCCTGGTATGTGGTCGCCCGCCGCGCCGGCCTTATCGATCCGGAGATGGACGATTTCCTGCAAGGGCTGACCGACGATCAGACAAAGCAAGCCTTGCAGAAGGCCAACCGCCTGCCCTGACACGCAACGTCACTGTGTATGATCCAGCACGACCTTGCCGAAGGGAGAGCCGTGTTCGAGATGGCGAAAGGCCTGCGCTGCCTCTGCCCATGGGAAGACCCGGTCGATCACCGGCCGCAGCCGATTGACGGCGAGCGCCCGGTTCATCGCTTCGAAGGACTCGCGCGAGCCGACCGGTATGCCGCGTGCTTTCACCTGGCGTCGGAAGATGTCGAGCGGATTGATCACCCCTTCGCTGCTGCCGAGATAACCGATGACGTTGATCTGGGCGCCGCGCGCCGACGCCTTGAGCGACTGCGCGAAACTTTGGGGACCACCGACTTCGATGATGTGATCGGCGCCGCGGCCATCGGTCAGCGCCAGCACGGCCGACGACCAATCCGGATCGTCGCGGTAGTTGACGCCATCATGCGCGCCAAGCCCCTTCGCCCGGGCAAGCTTCTCATCGCTGCTCGACGTAACAATGACGCGCGCGCCGGCCGCCCTTGCCAACTGCACGGCAAACAGCGACACGCCGCCGGTGCCGAGGCTGAGCACGGTTTCGCCTGGCTTGAGCTTGCCCTCGGTGAACAACGCATGCCAGGCAGTGACTGCGGCGCAAGGCAACGTCGCCGCCTCGACATCGCTGAGCTGCGCCGGGGCGATGACCGCCGCCTGTTCGTCCAGCCGGGCGAATTCGCTTAGCAGCCCATCGATGGGGCCACCGCGCTGGTATGAGGGTTCGGCCATGGCGAAGCTGCCGCCGACCCATCGCTGCCAGAACGTGCCGCAGACCCGGTCGCCGACCTTGAAGCGGCTGACCTCGGAGCCAACCGCAACGACCTCGCCGACGCCGTCGGAAAGCGGCACCAGCGGCAAGGGGAATGTCGTGTGATAGCTGCCGCGCGCGATCTCGACATCGCGATAGTTGAGCGCCGTCGCCCTGACGCTGACGATCATCTCCTGACGGCCGGGTTCCGGCATTGGCCGTTCGACCATCTTGAGATTGTCGATGCCGCCCGGCTTCTGCAGTTCGATTGCCTTCATTGTCGTCGTCCTTTCGTTTGAAAGGAAAATTGCTTGCCAGGCGATGGATTTCAAATTCATAATGTTTACAATGATTATGCCTACGAGACATGGTTCTGGCTATGCTTGAGGAATTGCGCACGCTCGCCCTGTTTGCCGAGGAGGGCTCGATCCAGAAGGTCGCCCGGCGCCTGCCGCTGACCCAGCCGGCTGTGACCCGGCAAATCCAGCGGCTGGAGGACATGCTTGGCACGACGCTGCTCGACCGCCGGCAAAAGCCGCCGCGACTGACGCCGACGGGGCTGGAAGTGCTGGCGCGCGGCCGCGATATCATCGCTTCCGTAGAAGCGCTGAAATCCTTCGCCGGAAAGACCGAGCCGGAAGGACTGTTCCGCCTGGGTCTCGCCCATGGCCTCTCGGACCGCGACATCGCCGGGGCCATCGCCAACGCCGCGGCGGCGTTCCCGAAAGTGTCGCTACGGCTCAAGACCGGCTGGAGCGCCGAACTGATCGATCAATTCGAACGCGGCGAGCTCGATGTGACGATTGTTCTGCGATCGTCGGATAAGCCAGGTCCGGAAGCGCTTGGCACTGAACGTCTTGGCGTCATAGCTGCGTCCACCGTCCCCGATCCGGAAGACGGTGGCCGGACACCCATGCCGTGGGTGCTTAGTCCGGCCCCTTGCGACGCGCGCCAGAAACTCATGTCCGTTCTGGTCGGCGGAAGGCGTTATTTCGAGATCGCGGCGGAGATACAGGATCCGGCCTTGCAGATGGAATGGGTCCGTCGGGGGCACGGCCTTGGGCTAGTGCCGTTGCGTCTTGCAAGGCGCGGACTTCCCGACGGCCTCATGCTGGTCAACACGGAAGATGTCGACCTTTCCTTGCAGGTCGCCGCACTTCGTTCGCCTCATCTCAACCGGCTGACTGAGGCTGCGGATGCCATAGTCGAGGCCGTCGGCAAAGTCATTGCAGCCCAGGTTTGAGGCTACCAGCCGCTGTCGGGCGATCTGGCATCCCTTGCCTCTCCTGCCGATTTGTGGTCTTGGGGGCCCGAAATCGCTTGTCCAGCGACCATCCCCATACCAACGGCCAAGCCGTTGGTAGCATCCCGGATCAATCTCATCATGGCCAAGATCAATGGCAACGAAATCCGTCCCGGCTATGTCATCGAGCACGATGGCGGCCTTTGGGTGGCGGTCAGGACCAACACCGTCAAGCCCGGCAAGGGCGGTGCCTACAACCAGGTCGAACTGAAGAACCTGATCAACGGCACCAAGCTCAACGAGCGCTTCCGCTCGGCCGAGACCGTCGAGCAGATCCGGCTCGATCTGAAGGATTTTTCCTTCCTCTACGCCCAGGACGACGCGCTGGTGTTCATGGACACGCAGAGCTACGAGCAGCTCGAGCTGGCGAAGGATTTCGTCGGCGACCGCGCCGCCTTCCTGCAGGACGGCATGATGGTGACGGTCCAGCTCTATGAGGACAGGCCGATCGGCATTTCGCTGCCCGACCAGGTGACGCTGACCATCACCGAGGCCGACCCGGTGGTGAAGGGCCAGACGGCCGCGTCCTCGTACAAGCCGGCGGTGCTGGAAAACGGCATCCGCGTGCTGGTGCCGCCATTCATCGGCGCCGGCGAACGCATCGTCGTCGACACCAACGAACTCACCTACATGCGCCGCGCAGACTGACGCGTAGGCAGGAACAGATACGATGGCACGCTCCGCACTTCTCAATGTCATGGTCCAGGCCGCCATGAAGGCCGGCCGCTCGCTGTCGCGCGATTTCGGCGAGGTGCAGAACCTGCAGGTGTCGATGAAGGGACCGGGCGACTATGTCAGCCAAGCCGACCGCAAGGCCGAGGACATCCTGTTTGCCGAACTGTCGAAGGCACGGCCGGGCTATGCCTTCCTTATGGAAGAGCGCGGCATGATCGCAGGGGACGACGACCAGCACCGTTGGATCGTCGACCCGCTCGACGGCACCACCAATTTCCTGCACGGCATTCCGATCTTTTCCATCTCGATCGCGCTGGAGCGACAGGGCCAGTTGGTCGCCGCCGTCATCTACAATCCGGCAATGGATGAGCTCTACACCGCCGAGCGCGGCGGCGGCGCCTTCATGAACGATCGCCGGCTGCGCGTTGCCGGCCGCAGCAAGCTCACCGACTGCGTCATCGGCTGCGGCGTGCCGCATCTCGGCCGCGGCCAGCACGGCAATTTCCTCGTCGAGTTGCGCAATGTGATGGCCGAGGTCTCGGGCGTGCGCCGCCTGGGTTCCGCCGCGCTCGATCTCGCTTATGTCGCCGCAGGCCGCATGGACGGCTTTTGGGAAACCGGCCTGTCGGCCTGGGACATTGCCGCCGGCCTGCTGCTGATCCGCGAGGCCGGTGGCTTCGTCTCCGACATGGATGGCGGCCAGGATATGCTCGAGGCGGGTTCGCTCGTCGCTGGCAACGAGGTCATCCAGCGCGCGCTGCTCAAGGCGGTGAAGAAGCCGCTTTCGGCGCGCTGATCACTTGGCATGCCGGCGCGGCGCGCTGAAGCGCCGCAGTCGCAAAACCGCAATCAAAGCTTGAAATACTGCCCGGCGGCCGCCCAGATAAGGGTGACGCAGGATCTTTTATGACGAGCATACCTTCACTATCCTCGCGAGAAGCGCAGCCAGACCAGCCAATTGAAATCCCTTTTGTCGGGCGTTGGCACTATTCGCGTGCGGAGATGATCGCCGATGGCATCGTCCACGCGGTCGGCATCGTGCTGGCGATAGCCGCCGGCTCGGCGTTGCTGGCGCTGGCCGCCTTCCATGCCGGTCCCGGCGAATACATCGCCGCCGCCTTCTTCGTGGTGTCGCTGCTGACTGTGCTGTCGATTTCGCTGACCTACAATCTGTGGCCGGTGACGTCGCCGGCGAAGTGGATCTTGCGGCGCTTCGATCATGCGGCGATCTATCTCCTGATCGCCGCGACCTACACGCCCTTTCTGGCCCAGCTCGACGGCTCGCCGCTGGCGCTGCCGATGATTGTGCTTGTCTGGACCGCTGCTTTGACCGGCATTGCCATGAAAGTGTTCCTGCCCGGCCGCTTCGATCGTCTGGCCATTGTCTTCTATCTCGCCATCGGCTGGAGCGGCGTCGTCCTGGTCAAGCCGCTGGTGGCGACGTTGCCGACGACTTCGATCGCGCTGATTGTCGCCGGCGGCATCGTGTACTCCTGCGGCGTCATCTTCTTCGCCTGGAAACGCCTGCGCTTTCACAATGCCCTCTGGCACGGCTTTGTCGTCACCGGCGCCGGGCTGCATCTTGCCGCAATGGTCGACTGCCTGGTCGTCAACCGCCTCTGAACGGCGTGGTGCGGCCCGACAGTCGGGCAATATTGCCAAGCGCCATTCAATTTGGTCACAATTCCGTTTAGAGTCGCGAATTACGTGATCGGCGGCAATGGAGCGGTTCCAGGGAAGTATGAGCGGCTTCCCGTTCGGAATTGCGTCAAGGCAAATAGAGCATCGGAAACGGGGCACGGATGGCTTTTCTCAGATCCTTCGGCGTGGGCAGGCGTTCTGATGTCCTGATGTACGATCCGCACAAACTGTCGAGCCCGCAGGTCTTCCTCCTGACCATGGTCATCTTCCTGGTCATCGTCGCCTTCATCGCCGCCATCCTCACCCGCCAGATCTCGACCGCTTTCGGGAGCAATCCCGGCCTCAATGGCCTCATCGTCGGCGTCCTTGTGGTCGGCATCCTGCTCGCCTTCGCCCAGGTCGGACGACTGTTTCGCGAAGTGCGCTGGGTCAATTCCTTCCGCGCCGGTTCCGAAACCACCGAGCCGGTGCTGCTGGCGCCGATGAAGGCGATGATCGGCCGCTCCTCGACGGTCGCCTTTTCGACGTCTTCGATGCGCACCATGCTGGATTCGATCGCCACCCGCCTCGACGAAAGCCGCGACACGTCGCGCTATCTTGTCGGCCTGCTGGTGTTCCTCGGTTTGCTCGGCACCTTCTGGGGCCTGCTCAACACCATCGGCTCGATCCGCGAAACCATCGAATCGCTCGATCCCGGCACCGGCGACGCCGCCGCGGTGCTCGATTCGCTGAAGCAGGGGCTGTCGGCACCGCTGGCCGGCATGGGCACGGCCTTTTCGTCCTCGCTGTTCGGTCTTTCCGGGTCGCTGGTGCTAGGCTTCCTCGACCTGCAGGCCGGCCGCGCCCAGACCCGTTTCTATACCGAGCTGGAAAACTGGCTCTCCTCGGTCACCGATCTCTCCTCCGACATCGCCGTCGCCGACCCGGCCAAGACTGAATCCTCCGACGAGATCCGGGTCCTGTCGGAACGGCTGCGCAGCATGCAGGAAAGCGGCGGCGGCTCCAATCCGCGCGTCGCCACCGCCATGGCGAATCTCGCCGACGGCATTTCCGGCCTGGTCAAGAACATGCGCTCCGAGCAGCAGATCATGCGCGACTGGGTCGAGGCTCAGTCGGACGAGCAGAAGGCGATGCGCAACACTCTGGAAAAGATCGCCGACGCGCTGAAGAAACCCGGGGTCCACTAGCATGGCTCTCGCCAGGGGCCGGCGCACCGATCGCCGGATCGACTATTGGCCGGGCTTCGTCGACGCGCTGTCGACGCTGCTGCTGGCCATCATGTTCCTGCTCACCGTTTTCGTGCTGGCGCAGTTCCTGCTCGGACGCGAACTCTCCGGCAAGGATACGGCGCTCACGCGCCTCAACTCGCAGATCAACGAACTGACGCAGTTGCTGGCGCTGGAGCGCTCGAGCGCGCAGGACAAGGACGATTCGCTGGCCAATCTGCAGGCGTCGCTGTCGGCCGCCGAAGCTGAGAAGAGCCGGCTCGAGCAGCTGCTGGCGCAAGGTGCCGGCGCCGGCGACGCCGCCACCCAGCGCGCCGCGGAACTCGGCGGCGAACTCGACAGCCAGCGCCAGATCAGCCAGCAGGCGCTGAGCCAGGTCGAGATCCTCAACCAGCAGATCGCAGCGCTGCGCAAGCAGATCGGCGCGCTCGAGGATGCCCTCAACGTCTCTGAAACGCGCGACCGCGATTCCAACACCAAGATCGCCGATCTCGGCCGTCGGCTCAACGTCGCGCTGGCGCAGCGCGTGCAGGAGCTGAACCGCTATCGCTCCGACTTCTTCGGCCGCCTGCGCGAAATCCTCGCCGACCGCGAGAACATCCGCATCGTCGGCGACCGCTTCGTCTTCCAGTCGGAAGTTCTGTTCCCGACCGGGTCGGAAGTGATCAACGATGCCGGCAAAGTCGAGATGAAGAAGCTCGCCGATGCCATCATCGAGTTGCAAAAGGAAATCCCGCCCGAGATCAACTGGGTGCTGCGCGTCGACGGCCACACCGACAACAAGCCGCTGTCCGGCGCCGGCCGCTATCGCGACAATTGGGAATTGTCGACGGCGCGTTCGACCTCGGTGGTCAAATACCTGATCGAGAACGGCGTGCCCGCCAACCGGCTGGTTGCGGCCGGCTTCGGCGAATTCCAGCCACTCGACCCCGCCGACACCGAAGACGCCCGCAACAAGAACCGACGCATTGAACTGAAGCTCACCGAACGGTGATTTTCAGTCACGCGAAATTGTTTGCCGGCTCAACTCTAGGGCGCAACGCCAAGCCGGCAAGGCCTGAAAACATTATCTTTCTTTAATTACACTTCGCGTTTCCGGGCTCCTACTTTGACGCGCAGGGCCGAGAACCGCCGGCGATGCCTCCCATCGCGACGCGACGGAACCGGACGGCCCGCTTCCGGAAGGTGGAGCGAAAGCGCTTGCCCCTTCCACAGCAGGAGGAGACGCACATCATGCGCTCTTTGAAGACTCTCAGGACCGCAACCCTCACGACACTTCTGATCACTGTTCCACTCGCCGGCGCCCATGCCGCCGGACATCACAAGGGCGCCCTCGACGCCAGCGACCCGACCGACATGACCGGTCCGCGCGTGACCGGCCTGATCGAGCAGGTGCGGGGCGTCGAACAGGGCATCGCGGATGCGCGCGAGACGAAGGGCATCTCGACCTCGGAAGCGCAGTGGCTGCATCTGCGTGCGGCGCATATCGGCCAGGCCGCCGAAGGGGTCGCCGCTTCGGACCATGGCCGGATCCCGGCCGCGCAATATCACGATCTGCTGCGCCGCCTCGACAATGTCGATCAGAGGCTGATGTCCGACACCGGCAGCGGCTTCATGATCGGTGATGGCTCCGACGGCGGGAATTATCCGAACGGCTGAGGTCCGTTCTGATATCTCCAGGAATGAGGAAGGGACTGTCTGACGCCCGCGGGATCTGGTTCCGAGGGCGTCTTTTTTGTCACCAGCCCAGCCACAGCGCAGCGAGGGCCAGCACCGCCGGCACGGTCTGAACATACAGGATCTTCCGGCTGGCAGTCGCCGCGCCATAGAGCCCGGCGACGGCGATGCAAAGCAGGAAGAACACCTTGATCTGGAATCCCGCCGCGCCGAGATAGAGGCCCCAGATCAGCCCGGCGGCAAGGAAGGCGTTGTAGAGCCCCTGATTGGCGGCGAGCACCTTCGATGCGCTGGCGAAGTCCGGCTTGAGGTTGAACGCCCTGTGCCCGCGCGGTGTGTCCCACGCCACCATCTCCAGATAGACGATGTAGAGGTGGATCAGGGCCACCAGCCCGACCAGGATATTGCCGATCATCTTAGTCTCCCCTGCATGGCGGTGTTCCACCGCCAGCCAGCATTCCACGCACAAGCTCATCGGCGCAAGCTGCATAGCCACCTTTGAGGGTTGCCAATCCTGGCGCGTTGGTATCTTTTCCCGCGGTCCAAAACGCGGAACCTGCCATGTCTTTTCAGAAGCTCGATGATCTCGGCCACAAGCTCGAAGCGCTGGAACATGCGCTCGCTATCCTCGGCGCCGACGAGGCGACCCACATGGCCGTCGGCGGCGGCGAGAAGCGCGCCGAAGCGATGGCTTCCCTTTCCGGCATGCTGCATATCAGGGCAACGGCGCCGGAGATCGCCGACTGGCTCGCCGCTGCAGAAGCTGAAGCGCTCAACGAGGAGCAGCAAGCCGCGGTCCGGGAGTTGCGCCGGCAATACACCAACCTGACCTGCCTGCCGGTCGAATTCGTCGAGCGCCAGACGGTAGCGCGCATGCGCTCGGAGCAACTCTGGCGCGACCTGCGCGGCAAGAACGACTGGGCCGGATTCCTGCCGGCGCTCGAAGGTGTCATCGCGCTGGTGCGCGAGGAAGCCGCCCTGCGCGCCGACGCGCTCGGCCTCGATCCCTACGACGCGCTGATGGAGCAATACGATCCTGGCAACCGCGCCGCCGACATCACGCCGGTCTTCACCGAGCTGAAGACATTCCTGAAGGGCTTCGTGCCGGAAGCCCTGGCCGCGCAGGAAGCGCGCCTGGCCAAGCATCCCGTGAAGCCGCTCTCCGGCAGCTATGCGATCGACCGGCAGCGCGAGCTTGGTCTCGCCATGATGGCTTCGGTCGGCTTCGACCTCACCCACGGTTCTCTGTCCGTATCGCACCATCCCTTCTGCGGCGGCGTGCCGAGCGACGTGCGCATCACCACCCGCTACAAAACGTCCGACTTCCTGTCGGCCTTGATGGGCGTGCTGCACGAGACCGGCCATGCGCTCTACGAGCAGAACCTACCGAAGGCCTGGGCGCACTGGCCGCTCGGCAAGGCGCGCGGCATGGCGGTGCATGAAAGCCAGAGCCTGTTCGTCGAAAAGCAGATCGGCCGCAACCCCGAATTCTGGCGCTGGGCGCTGCCGGTGGTGGAAAAGCATCTCGGCGAGGCCTGGTCGCTGGACGACATCCTGCCGCATGTGCACCGGGTCGAGCGCGGCCTGATCCGCGTCGACGCCGACGAGGTCACCTACCCGCTGCATGTCATCCTGCGCTACGAGTTGGAGCAGGAGCTGGTCTCGGGGCGGCTGCAGGCGGCCGACCTGCCCGAAGCCTGGGACGCCAAGATGCGGGAGTATCTTGGCCTTTCGACCATCGACAACCCAGCCGACGGACCGATGCAGGACGTGCATTGGCCGGGCGCCGCCTTCGGCTATTTCCCGTCCTATACGCTGGGCGCCATGATGGCGGCGCAGCAATGGGCTGCGCTGACGCGCGACCATCCTTCAGCCGACAGCGATCTCGCCAGGGGCAATTTCGCCGCCATCAATGACTGGCGCCGCGACAAGATCTGGTCGCAGGGATCGCGCTGGTCGACGCCCGAACTGCTTGAGCGCGCCACCGGCGAGAAACTGAATGCCGCGCATTTCACCGAGCATCTCCGCAAGCGGTATGGTCCCGCCTGATTGCGGGTTGCTACTCCGCGGCACCCCTGAAGGCGCTTGCTCCGGTTTCGAACTGCAGCTTTGCCAGCCTTGCATAGATTCCGCCCTTGGCGACCAGGCTCTGGTGCGTGCCTTCCTCGACGATGCGGCCGCCATCCATGACCAGGATGCGGTCGGCCTTCAGCACGGTCGCCAGCCGGTGGGCGATGACGATGGTGGTGCGGCCCTGCATCAGCCGTTCCAGCGCCGTCTGCACCAGCGTTTCGCTTTCGGCGTCGAGCGCCGACGTGGCCTCGTCGAGCAGCAGGATCGGCGCGTCGCGCAGGATGGCGCGGGCGATCGCCACGCGCTGGCGCTGGCCGCCGGACAAGGTGACGCCGCGCTCGCCGACCTGGCTGTCGTAGCCCTTGTCGAGCCTGAGGATGAACTCGTCGGCCAGCGCGTCCCTGGCGGCGGCCTCGATCTCGGCATTCGTCGCGCCCGGCCGGCCAAAGCCGATATTGTCGCGCGCGCTTGCCGCAAAGATGGTGACGTCCTGCGGCACGATCGCAATGCGCTCCCGCACTTCGGCCGGATCGGCTTCGCGCACGTCGACGCGGTCAATGGCGATGCGGCCGGTTTCTGGATCGTAGAAGCGCAGGATCAGCGAAAAGACGGTGCTCTTTCCGGCGCCCGACGGGCCGACGATCGCCACCGTCTCGCCGGGCTTGACCTGAAAACTCAAGCCGTGGACGGCGGCACGGTCCGGCCTTGCCGGGTAGGAGAAGGAGACGTCGTCGAAACTGATCGCGCCTGTCGCCTTGGCGGGCAGCGGCAGCGGATTGGCCGGCGGTTGAATCGCCGGCGTCTCGTCGAGTATCTCGGTCAGCCTTTCGGCCGCACCCGCCGCCTGGGCAAGCTCGCCCCAGACTTCCGACAGTGCGCCCAGCGCGCCTGCGGCAAACACGGAGTAAAGCAGGAACTGGCCGAGCGTGCCGGGCGACATCGTGCCGGCAAGCACGTCACGCGAGCCGAACCACAACACCGCCACGACCGAGGAAAAGATCATGAAGATGGCAAAGAAGGTGAGCAGCGAGCGGGAGAAGATCGACGAGCGCGCCGCCTGGAAGGCGGCTTCCACCGCGGCCGAGAACCGCCCGGTGACCAGCGTCTCGTTGGTGAACGCCTGCAGCGTGCGCACCGCGCCGATCTGCTCGCTGGCATAGGCGGTCGCTTGCGCCAGCGTGTCCTGCGCCTGCCGTGACCGGCGCCTCACCGAACGGCCGAACGCGACCAGCGGCAGCACGATGAGCGGAATGGCCGCGATCACCAGGCCCGACAGTTTCGGGCTGGTGACGACCATCATCGCCACCGCGCCAAGGCCGAGGATGACGTTGCGCAACGCCACGGAGGCGGTGGCGCCGACCGCGGATTTCACCTGCGTGGTGTCGGCGGCAAGCCGCGAGACGATCTCGCCCGATTGCGCGGTGTCGAAGAAGGACGGCGAAAGCGTCGTGACATGCGAAAACACGTCGCTGCGGATGTCGGCGACGACCCGCTCGCCGAGCGTGATGACGAAGTAGTAGCGTCCGGCCGACGCCGCCGCCAGAATGGCTGCCATCGCAACCAAAGCGGCGAAATATTCGGCGATGAAGACGGTGCCGGAAGCACTGAAACCGTGGTCGATCATGCGCCGCACGGCCAGCGGCAGCGCCAGCGTCGTCGCCGCGGCGATGGCGAGCGAAATGAGGGCGCCTATGACCAGTTTGCGGTAGCGGAATATATAGGGATACAGGCGCCTGAGCGGCCCGAGCGAGCGCCTGCGCCCGTCTTGCTCGCCGCTGATGTCCGCCATGACCGTTTCCTCTGGCCGCTTCCAGGTGGGCGCGTTCAATATGCGCCTGCCGTGGCCTTGTGATTCAATTCCGGCTGATGTATAGGCTCGCCGACCGTTTTAGAAGCCGTGGCTTTTCAATAGCTGCGGCTTCGAGTTTTAAAAAGGGGCGCATCGACGCAGGCCACGGGCCCGTCTGTAGCGCCACAAGCCAGGAAGCACGACAATGAAGGCCGATATCCATCCCGACTACCACACCATCAAGGTCGTCATGACCGATGGCACAGAATACTCGACCCGTTCGACCTGGGGCAAGGAAGGCGATACGATGAACCTCGATATCGACCCGACCACGCACCCGGCCTGGACCGGCGGCCAGCAAACCCTGCTCGACCGCGGCGGCCGCCTGTCGAAGTTCAAGAAGCGCTTCGAAGGGTTCGGCCTTTAAGCCTATCGGCTTTCGCAGATCAGGAACCCGCCCTTGTGGCGGGTTTTTTGTTCAGCGGATCGTGGCGCGGACGAAATCGCCTTTGATCACGATCGAGGGTTTGGCGCCGGCAGTGTTGGCAAGCGAACTGTCGACGAAGGACGCCGACGCGGTCACCGAGTAGCTGATTTGAACCTGCCGGCCGAAGGTCAGCGTGGCATCCAGCGCCTTGCCGGGCAATGGCGACAGTCTCGTCCTTCCGGACGCTGCCATAGGCGAGATTGGCCCTCAGCGCCTCGCCCTTGAGATCGATGCGTGAAGCATGCCCTTCGAGCGAAACATCGGCCGCCTTGCCGGTAATGGCGATGCTGGAGAAATTCCCCGTCATACTGGCCAGCAAGGCCGCCTGCTCGATCGACACAGAACTCTCGGGCGCAATGTTGGCGTTGATCTCGACCCTGCAATCCGAAGGATCCAGCCAGGACGACGGAGCGACATTGATGCGCAACGTCGAGGCCTCCCGCTTCATGTCGCTGGCGGTGCGGCAGTCATTGGCGAACCAGGACGAATACCAGCTGGCAAACCAGCCCTCGCGGCGGCTGCCGATCGTCGCCTGGTAGGGTTCTGCACCTGAAGTGGTCAGCTTGACCGAGCTTGCCTCGCCGGTGATGATGATGGCGGTCACACCGGCGAGATCGAGCGTCTTTGCGGCATCACCGGCCACCGGCGGTGCCAGGGCAACTGCGGCAAAGGGCAGCAAGACGAGAATTGCGGATTTCATCATTGTCTCCGATCATGGGTGGGCGGTCGCGAAAGGACCGCAGCGTTGCCCAGATGATCCGAGACGTCGATTTTCGCGACCTCGATCACGATCCGGGACGACCGTGAACGCAATCCAGGTCATTGTCGGCCGCCCGGTCCATCGTCGGCCGCCTTGGAACCACGCTTGCGATCATGATTTTCATTCCCTTGCCATTCGTCGTTGCCCTGCTGCTCGTCATCCTGCTTGCGCAGATGATCCGCCGAAACGAGGCCGATCTGCGCGAAAACATGTTTTTCATGCTGCTGATGGCTGCCTACGCCTTGCAGTCGGTGCTGATCGGCATCCGCTGGGGCTACGAAGTCAGGGCAATCATGCCTTTCCAGGCGGTGTTGGCGACATTGATCGCGCCGCTTGCCTGGATAGCTTTTAGCGGTCTGGCGAGGGAACGCTCGCGGCATCGCCTGGCTTCGCTGTGGCCGCATCTGTTGCCGGCCTGTCTTGTGGCCCTGCTGCTGATCTTCTGGCGCGAGCCGGTAGGCCCCGTGATCATGCTGGTCTTCCTGTGTTATGGCGTCGCCCTTCTTTGGCTTGCGCGGGTCGGGCCGGACGGCCTTGCCGAGTCGCGTCTGGACGGTGTCTTGCGCTCCCTACCGGGCGCTGCTGGTGACGACGCTGGCGATCCTGGCGTCGCCGGTCACCGACATTATCATCAGCCTCGACCTCGAATGGACCGGCGGTGCCCATTCCGGCGCGGTGATTGCCGCCGGCAATGTGCTGGCGCTGCTGCTGCTTGGCGGTGCAGCCGCGGTGGCCAGCGAAACCGCGCCTCTGGATGACGATGAAGACGATGGGCCGCAAGCCACGCCACGGGCGACGAGCGAGGATTCCGCGGTCGCGGCGGCGGTCGACGCGCTGATGCAGTCAAAAGAACTCTACAGGGACGTTGACCTCAACCTCGGCCGTATCGCCAGGCGCCTCGGCCTGCCGGCGCGGCAAGTGTCGTCGGCGGTCAACCGCATCCACGGATCGAGCGTGTCGCAATATGCCAACAACCAGCGCATCGGCGAAGCCTGCCGCCTGCTGGCGGCCAGCGACGAACCCATCACCCGCATCATGTTCGACGCCGGGTTTCTCAGCAAATCGAACTTCAACCGCGAGTTCCTGCGCGTGACAGGCTTAACCCCGAAGGTCTGGCGGCTGGAGCATCGGCTGTCAAACCGAAAGCTGGCGGCCCTGCCGTTGCCAGGCGAGACAAAATGAAGGCGGGCGACACCGGTCAGGCGCCGACTAGTTCCCGCAGCGCCATGCGCTTGTAGGCGGCGACCAGCCTGTCGCCCTCCTGCCGGTCGACCGAGATCGCCAGCCGCACGGCAGCCTCGCCCATCTGCCAGACGAGGAAGGCCGTCGTCTCCAGCGCTACCGGATCGGCGCCGGGATGCAGCCGCTTCAGCACCGTGGTCAGGAATTCGGAATTCGCCCGACTGTCGGCAAGTTCGAGCTGGCGCAGCGCCTTGTCAGCCTGGGTGCCCGACCAGATGTCGCGCATCACCGGCTCGGCCAGGAACAGCTGGTAGTAGATATCGACCAGCTCCGAAAACGCCTGCCGCAGGCCCTCGGCGTCGACGACATCCTTGAGCGCCGAGGAGATGCAGGCCTGGCTTTCGGCGGTATAGCGCTCGGCCAGCGCCCAGACGATCGCCCGCTTGTCGGGAAAGAACTGGTAGAGCGAGCCGATCGACACCGCGGCCCGTTCCGCTACCTCGCCCATGCGCATGGCGTCGCTGCCTTGCTCGGCAATCAGCGCCGAGGCTGCGGCCAGCATGCGCTCGACCCGCTCGCGGCTGCGCTGCTGGGTGGGCGCCCGTCGCGGCGATGCGACCTGCTCCTCAGATGCGGGCGTTGCTGTGTCTTCCATGACGGCCTCCGGTCTCGACAAAATCTGCCAACAAACGGCTTGACTCCCAAAATACGAGGGTTTATCACATTTTGCAAATGTGAGGATTACTCATATTTGTAACAAAGGAAAACCACCATGACCGACACCAAACCAGTCCTGATCCTCGGTGGCACTGGCAAGACCGGCCGTCGCCTCGCCGAGCGGCTGACCTCACAGGGCATTCCCGTGCGCATCGGCTCGCGTTCCGGCAGCCCCCGCTTCGACTGGGAGGTTCCGGAGACCTGGGAGCCTGCCATGCAGGGCGTGGGCGCCGTCTACATCAGTTACTATCCCGACATCGCCGTGCCGGGCGCCGCCGAGACCGTCGGCGCCTTCGCCAGGCTTGCGGTGGCAAATGGCGTCACCCGCATGGTGCTGCTCTCCGGCCGCGGCGAGACCGAAGCCCAGCGCGCCGAAGAGATGGTCAAAGCCTCGGGCGCTGACTGGACGATCCTGCGTTGCGCTTGGTTTTCGCAGAATTTCAGCGAAGGTTTTCTCGTCGAGTCCTTGCGGCAAGGCGAAGTGGCTTTGCCTGTCGGCCCTGTTGGCGAGCCCTTCGTCGATGTCGACGACATCGCCGATGCTGCCTTCGTTGCGCTGACCGAACCGGGTCATGTCGGCCAGCTCTATGAGTTGACCGGGCCGCGGCTGCTAAGCTTCGCCGACGCGGTTGCCGAGATCGCCAAGGCGACCGGCCGCGACATCCGCTATATCAAGATCTCGCATGACGAATTCACCGCCGCGACGGCGGCATACGAACTGCCGCCCGAAATCGCCTGGCTGCTCAACGAGCTGTTCACCGAAGTGCTTGACGGCCGCAACGAGACGCTGACCGACGGCGTCCAGCGTGTGCTCGGCCGCGCGCCGAAAGACTTTTCCGCCTACGCAAATGAAACCGCTGCAACCGGCATCTGGAGCAACTGAGATGATCAAGCTTCTTCCCACCCTCACCATCATCGCCGCCATCGGCTCGGGCGTCGTCGGCGGCGTGTTCTTCGCCTTTTCCAACTTTATCATGTCGGCGCTTGCCCGGCTGCCGGTCCCCCAAGGCATCGCAGCGATGAATTCGATCAACATCACGGTGATCACGCCCACCTTCATGACGGCGCTGTTCGGCACCGGCCTGCTCTGTCTGGTGCTTATCGCCGCCGTTCTCATGGGGTGGAGCCAGTCCGGCTCATACTGGCTGCTTGCCGGCGCCGTGATCTATTTGATCGGCAACCCGATCGTGACCATGGTCTTCAATGTGCCGCTCAACGATGCGCTCGCCGCCGTCGACCCGGCCAGCGCCAATGGCGCAGCCGTGTGGGCGAACCATCTGAATCAATGGGTGATGTGGAACCACGTCCGCACCATCACCGCCATCGTGTCGATGGCCTGCTTCATGTTCGCATTGCTCTGAAAAATGACACTTCGCAAACGCAAGGACCTCGCCTCAAGCGGGGTCCTTTTGCGTGTGACCCTTGCGGTCGGAATGACCGAGATCGCGGCCCGGATCGATGACGTCGCGCACCAGCTGCTTGAGCTTGGCGGCATCGGGAAAGCCGCCGTCGCGCTTGCGGTCCCAGACCAGCACATCGTTGCAGGAAACGGTGAAGATGCCGCCTGTGCCCGGCACCAGCGTCACTTCACCAAGATCCGTGCCGAAGGTGGAGAGCAGTTCCTGCGCCATCCAGCCGGCCCGCAACAGCCACTGGCACTGCGTGCAATAGGTGATGACCACGCGGGGCCTCTCCGGCACACTCATGTCTGGGCCTCCTGTATGCGCACCGTGGTATTTGCGAATCGATCGTGTATCGGGTCGTCGCCCAGAGCTATGGATATCGCAATCCAGACCGGCCAGATCAGCACCAAAACGAGGGCAGCGGATGCAACCACTATTTCCAGGCTGGAGTAATCCTGCACGCCACCGGGAGCGGTGCCCCAAGCCTGAAAAGCATACCAGCTTCCCGTCAGGACGATCGGTAATGCGCCGAGAAACTTGATAAGTTGCCGCCGAACAGCCTTTCTCGCCGGCAGGCCGACCCTATGTCTGTCGTCCTCATCATGTACAGTGAGCTCCGTGAGCCGCTTGCCGATTGATTGGCCGGACTTCAACTCCATAATGAGGAGATAAGACGCCAGAGCGATCAGCTCGAGGAAACCCAGGTCCAATGCTGCAGGCCTGAAATTCCCTTGCGAATCCAGATCGATCGAGATGGAGGAGGTTTCTCCAGGCTTTGAGCCCGGCGCCGTACCCACGCTCCATATGGCGACCGGCAAACCGAGTACTGATGTTCTACACACCTGCCAATCATAACGGGCAAGTGTCGGGGCACCGTGAACCGTACCCTCCTGGCATAGTTTCCAGTTCAGCCAAAAGCTGCCTTTTACGCCACCGTTGGTCAGCAGAAATAGAGCCCCTACGAGCAAATAGAGGGCGATCAGGATTACAAGGTAGTCGATGAGTGCAGCGAGAAACCGTCGCCATATGCCGGGCCGGCGAGGCCAGGCCACCGCATCGGCAAAACTTGCCTCTTTATAGTCGGTCATCGGCCCCCCCTGATAACTGACTAATCTATAGGCAGGCCGCCGTCATACAGCAATATTCGCATCCGACTGTATTGCACGGACCTACGCCGCGCTGAGCTTGGCCATGGTCTCGTCGTCGACCTCGAAATTGGCGTAGACGCTCTGCACGTCGTCATCGTCCTCGAGCGTTGCCACCAGTTTCATCAGCGATTGCGCCCGCTCTTCGTCGACCGGGACATTGTTCTGCGGCTGCCAGATCGGCTTCACCGATTCGGCCTCGCCAAGCGAGGCTTCCAGCGCCTTAGACACTTCGCCCATACTCTCGAACGCACAGTAGATGGTGTGGCCTTCCTCGTCGGACTCGACGTCATCGGCGCCGGCCTCGATCGCCGCGTCCATCACCTTGTCGGCGCTGCCGGCGGAGGCCGGATAGTAAATCTCGCCGGCGCGGTTCCACATGAACGACACCGAGCCGGTTTCACCAAGCGCACCCCCGGCTTTGGTGAAGGCGGCGCGCACGTTCGAGGCCGAGCGGTTGCGGTTGTCGGTCAGCGCCTCGACGATCAGCGCCACGCCGCCTGGCCCATAGCCTTCATAGCGCACCGCTTCGTAATTCTCGGCATCGCCCATCGATGCCTTGTTGATGGCGCGCTGGATGTTGTCCTTCGGCATCGACACCGCCTTGGCGTTCTGAATGGCCAGGCGCAAACGCGGGTTCATCGACGGATCCGGTGTTCCGCTCTTGGCGGCGACGGTGATTTCGCGCGCCAGCTTGGAAAACATTTTCGACCGCACCGCGTCCTGCCGGCCCTTGCGGTGCATGATGTTCTTGAACTGTGAATGGCCAGCCATGGCACCCCTGTCGTCTTAGGCTAAGAGCATCCCGAAACGAGGTGATCTCACCTCGTCTTCCGCGATACTCGAACTCAAATTTTCAGAGCCGTCCAAGGTGCAACGCGATGGATGCACGGCGTTCTCTGTCGGAATGGCCGGCTTATAGATAAATCGGCTCAATTCGTCCAGCCGCGCCGGTTCACCCCTCCAGATCGGACTTCAGCCGGTCGATAATGCTGAGCGCATGGCCGGCATACTGGCTGATCCAGCGGTCGTGGATGTGCTTGATCGGCAGCGCGTTGAGATGGTTCCAGCGCTCGCGCCCTTCGCGCTTTGCCACCACCAGTTCAGCTTCTTCCAGCACCTTGAGATGCAGCATGACGGTGCAGCGATCGATGTCGGGAAACGCCTCGCACAACATGCCGGTCGTCTGCGGCGCATCCTTCAGCCGATCCAGCAATTCGCGACGGCGCGGATGCGCCAACGCCTTGAAAACGTGATCGTCTGCGGTTTGGCTTGACATGTTATGTTTCTATAACATATCGTCGAGCCAATCAAGGAAGGAGCTGTGGATATGTCTCTTGGATTCAGAGTTTCCGGGCGCATCGGCAAACCGGTCGCAGAAGTCTTCGACGCAGTCGTCAATCCGGAGAAGCTCAGCGGCTATTTCACCACCATCGGCGGCGCCAGCGCCCCGCTGGAAGCCGGCATCGGTGTCGTCTGGTGGGGAAAAGTGCCGGTCGAGGTCGATGAAGTGGTCAAGGACAGCCGCATCGTGTTGCGCTGGGATGCCACAGATGCCGACGACAGGCCGGCCTACAAGACACGCATCGAGATGAACTTCGAGCCGCTGGACGATGGCGGCACCCTTGTGACCATTGCTGAATCCGGCTGGCCGGAAGGCGTGGTCGGCCTGCAGAAATCCTACCTCAATTGCGAGGGCTGGTCGCAGATGCTGGCTTGCATGAAGGCCTATGTCGAATACGGCATCAACCTGCGCGACGGCTACTACCGCGGCGAGATGAGGGGCGAGCCGGCCAACGAGACAAACAGATGAACCGCGCAACGGAGCCCGCAATGACCGCGAAAATGACAGGTGGAATCAACATCGCCATGAAAGTCCCGTCACATCAGTACGAGGCGACGATCGCCTTCTATCGCGACGTCGTAGGCTTGAATCCATTCACCGCCAAGGCGCCGGCCATCGGCTTCGAGCTCGGCCCCAACCGTCTGTGGATCGACGAGGCGCCGATGCTGAGCCAGGCCGAAGTCTGGCTTGAGCTTTTCACCGACGATTCTGCAGCCATTGCGGATCATCTCGCCAAGGCCGGCGTCGTCCGTTGCGACGCGGTCGAGCCCCTGGGCGAAGGCTTTCGCGGCTTCTGGATCGCCAACCCGGCCAGCATCGTTCACATGGTGCGCGAGCCCGACGCCTGGTAGCGCAAAGCCGGACAAGGAAGGAGCATCGATGGAAATTCACAAAACGCCGACTGCCGAGCCGGCATGCTGATTAAGCGGCCGGTCGCCGAGGTCTTCGAGGCGATCGTCAACCCGGCCATCACCACGAAATTCTGGTTTACCCACAGTAGCGGCCGGCTGGATAGCGGCAAAGAGGTTCGCTGGGAGTGGCGCATGTACGGCGCCTCGGCGATGTCAATGTCAGCGAGATCGTCGAGAACAAGAAGATCGTCATGCAATGGAGCGATCCGCCGACCACTGTGGTCTGGACATTCACGGAGATGCCCGGCGCCGAAACGCCTGACGGTGCGACCTTTCTTGAGGTCAGCAATTTCGGCTTCGCCGGCACCGCCGACGAGCAGGTCAAGCAGGCGGTCGGCTCGACCGACGGCTTCGCACTGGTTCTTGCCGGCGCAAAGGCATGGCTGGAACAGGGCCTGTCGCTTGGCCTGATCGGGCGCTAGGGCCGCCCCTGCGACGCCAGCCTCAATGCCCGCCGCCGGATTTCTTGCGCCGCCGCGCCAGCATGTTCAGGCCCTCGACCAGGGCGGAAAAGCCCATCGCCGCGTAGATGTAGCCCTTCGGCACATGATAGCCCATGCCGTCGGCGATCAGCGTCATTCCGATCATCAGCAGGAAGCCCAGCGCCAGCATGACGATGCTCGGGTTCTTGGCGATGAAGTTGGCCAGCGGCCCGGCCGCCAGCATCATCACGCTCACCGCCACGATCACGGCGATGTACATGATGGCAATCTCGTCGGTCATGCCGACGGCGGTGATGATCGAATCGATCGAAAAGACGAGATCGAGCAGCAGGATCTGGAAGATGGCGCCGGCAAGCGAGATCTGCAGCGTCTCGCCCATCATCGTATCCTTGTGGTCGTCGGGATCGACGGTGTGGTGGATTTCCTTGGTCGCCTTCCAGACCAGGAACAGGCCGCCGGCAATCAGGATCAGGTCGCGCCAGGAAAAGCCATGGCCGAACGCTGTGAACACCGGCGTCGTCAGCTGCACGATGATGGAGATGGTTGCGAGCAGCACCAGCCGCATGATCAGCGCCGCCGAGATGCCGAGACGCCGGGCGCGGGCGCGCTGCGCTTCCGGCAATTTGTTGGTCAGGATCGAGATGAAGATCAGATTATCGATGCCGAGCACGACCTCGAGCACGATCAGCGTCAGCAACGCGACCCACGCGGTTGGATCGGAAACAAATTGAAAATGCGGCGCAAAGAACTCGATCAGCTGCATGGAGGTCGTCCCCTCTTTAACGATCTAGAGCAGTTTCGTCGCCAGTTAGGTACTTTACTCGACTATATCAATGTCATGACCAGAAGGATGGCGCGGTTTCTTCGAGCCGCGGCCCGCGACGAAAAGGCGCGATCTTCTCGGTCAGGCCGGTGCGGTCGGAAATAGTGACGCCGACGCCGCACAATGTCGCCGGTCCGGTCGCTGCTTCGAAGCGGCCCTTCGGCACTTTCGACAGGAAGCGGTTGAGCGGTTCTTCCTTGTCCATGCCGAGCGAGGAATCATAGTCGCCGCACATGCCGGCATCGGACATATAGCCCGTGCCGCCATTGAGGATCTGGTGGTCGGCCGTCGGCTGGTGCGTATGGGTCCCGATGACGAGGCTGGCGCGGCCGTCGACGAAATGCGCGAAGCACATTTTCTCCGAGGTCGCTTCGGCATGGAAGTCGATGACCACGGCATCGGCCTGCTCGCCCAGCGGACAGGCGGCCAGCTCCCGCTCGCCGGCCTGGAACGGATCGTCGAGCTCGGGATGCATGAACACCCGGCCCATAATGTTGGCGACCAGCACGCGCGCGCCGTTTTTGGCGATGTAGACGCCGGAGCCGCGCCCCGGCGTGCCCTTGGGGAAGTTGGACGGACGCAGGAAGCGCTCCTCGCGCGGCGCGAAGACCAGTGCGTCGCGCTGGTCCCAGACATGGTTGCCGGTGGTGACGACATCCGCACCGGCGGCGATGGTGTCGCGAAAAATGTCTTCGGTGATGCCGAAGCCGCCGGCGGCGTTCTCGCCATTGACGATGACGAAGTCGAGTTTGAAATCCGAGATCAGGCCGGGCAGTTGTTCCCACACCGCCGTACGTCCCGATTTGCCCACCATGTCGCCGAGGAAGAGAAGTCTCATGCCCACTTCTATCCAGAGGCACGGACGCTAGGCAAGCGCTACCCGGGCGATTGGCGCTAACGCCGGCCGAAAGTACCACGCTGCTGTTGAGACTGCTTTGCGCTCGCGCCCGCGACGCGAACTGCCGAAGGCATCATCGGTGACGCCGGCGGTGCGGTGCGTCCGCGCAGCCAGAAGAACCAGACGTAGAAAACAGTGAACCCACCAGTAGTGGCCAGGAGCAACAGCCCGCCGCGCCAGCCCTTCATCGCCGCGGTATCGAGGATCGATGGATTGGCAGGGTTGTAATACAACTCCACCGCGTCGCCTTTGGACGCCGTGTAGAGGCCGATGTCCTTTCCCTTGCCGGACCACGTCATCGGTGCATCGTTCGCGACATAGGTGACAGCGACGTTGATGCCTTTCGCGGTGAGGCCATTACCCTGGGCTTCGCTGTAGGAACTGACATCCGTCACAGTGGCAACGGCCTGCTGCCAGGCGAAGTGGTGATGCAGGGCAGTTCCCACAATATGCACTGCCATCGCGAACAGCGCCACCGCGATAAGGACGAACGGCATCAGCAGGAAGCGTGCGAAGACAAACATGGATGGCCGCCATCGGATCGGACTGTGTTGCCGGAATACTATCCGGCACGTCTTGGAAACGCGTTAAGCGGGATCGCGGTCTTTTAAGCGATGTCGAAGCGGCGCAAACCGCTCTCGGTGAGTATTTCCGGGATGATGACGTCGTGCGCCTCATCCGGCACCAGACCCACCTCCTGGCAATCGAAAGCGATGCCGATCAGTCGTGGCGGCTGGCCCTTGTCGATCAGCCTGGCGATGGCGCGGTCGTAATAGCCGGCGCCATACCCGATGCGATGACCGCGGCTGTCGAAGGCCGCGAGCGGCACCAGCATCACCGCGGGATCGAGAACCTCGGCCTCCGCATGCGGACCGACCGTGCCAAAACCCATCTCGACCATCGGCGCGCCGCGCACCAGTTCGCGAAAGACGATGGTGGTCTTGTCGAGGATGGCCGGCAGGCAAAGCCTGGCCCCGTTCTCGCGCAAGGCGAACATCAGCGGCCTGACGTCGACTTCCGATCGCATCGGCCAGAAAGCTGAAACGATCTGACCCGGCTCGATGGCGAGGTGGTCGCGCGCCGTCTCGGCCATTTCAAGCGCGATCTCCACCCGCCACAGCGGATCGAGCGCATCGCGACGGCCGAGTGCCTCGAGGCGCAACTGCTTTTTCAGGTCTTTGGGAGATGTCATGCGCGGACGATAGAAAAGGTCGGATCTGGGTGACGTTTCATGAGCGACGTTTTCTACCACATCATCCGCCAAACTGGGCGGATAGAGGTAAGTGACGATCCACACAACCGGTGGAGAGAGCGATCCCGGGAACCTACAAAGTAGGTGGGCGCCGTATGAGAAAACCCACGGGTCTTCCCAGGGACAGCTCCCTAAGGATCGTTAAGGCCCCGGGGAAAATGTTCTCCTGCCGGGAAGCGCAGACCGCCAAGCCCAATATAGGCGGCTGGTCGGTCAAGCGCTAGTGACATGAGCCGATGTTTCCATTTCGATCTCACACGCTTTGGTCGCAGCCGGCTCGCCCTTGCACAGGTCAAGCAGCATCCTTACGCTCGCGCTGACCAACCGAGGAGCAAGTATGCGTTTCGAAGGCACGGCGGCCTATGTCGCCGACAAGGATCTGATGGTGGCGGTGAACGCCGCGATCGCGCTGGAGCGGCCGTTGCTGGTCAAGGGCGAGCCGGGCACCGGCAAGACCGAGCTTGCCCGCCAGGTGGCATCGGCGCTCGGCCTCGACCTGATCGAATGGCACGTCAAGTCGACCACCCGTGCGCAGCAGGGACTGTATGAATATGATGCTGTCTCGCGGCTGCGCGACAGCCAGCTCGGCGATGCCAGGTTCAACGACATCAAAAACTACATCAAGCGCGGCAAGCTCTGGCACGCCTTCGCGGCCGGTAAGAAGGTCGTGCTGTTGATCGACGAGATCGACAAGGCCGATATCGAATTCCCCAACGACCTGCTGCAGGAACTCGATCGGATGGAGTTCTTCGTCTACGAAACCGGCGAAACGATCCGCGCCGCTGTGCGCCCCATCGTCATCATCACTTCCAACAATGAGAAGGAACTGCCCGACGCCTTCCTGCGCCGGTGCTTCTTCCACTACATCCGCTTTCCCGATGTCGACACGCTGCACAAAATCGTCGACGTGCACTATCCCGGCATAAAGCAGAATTTGGTGCGTGCTGCCCTGACCCAGTTCTACGAGATCCGCGATGTGCAGGGGTTGAAGAAGAAGCCGTCGACCTCCGAGGCGCTCGACTGGATCCGCCTGCTGGTCGCCGACGACATCGCACCCGAGGATCTGCGCGCCGACCCCAAGAATGCGCTGCCGAAGCTGCACGGCGCACTGCTCAAGAACGAACAGGACGTGCATCTGTTTGAACGCCTGGCCTTCATGGCCAGACGGCAGGGGTGAGGATCGAGGGTTGGCTGACAGCTACGGGCGGCTTTGGCCGCTTACTCCGCGGCGGGAGCAAACCCTCTCTCCTGCGGCGCGACGCGCTTCGGCCCGAAGATGACGAAGCCGATGACCGACAGGGCGAGAACGCCGATCCCGCAATAGAGCATGACCCAGCCGAAACCACTGACCAGGGCGGCATGCACGATGGCGCCGGATGGGTCGAGGGCTGCGAGCTTCGGCGTCCCCTGCGCAAGGCCCTCCAGATTGCCGGTGGCGACCCTTTCCGCCAGTGCCCGCAATTCATCCGGCTCCAAAGCCGCGCCGAGTGTGGCCCGCAGGTGGGAAACGATACCTTGCGTCAGCAGCAGGCCGAGCACCGCGATGTTGATGGCAAGCGTGATCAGGCGTGCGCTGATATCGATGCCGGACGCCATGCCGGCGCGATCCGGCGATACCGCGCCGGTCGTGGTGTTTGTGGTCGGCGAATTGGTGAGACCGATGCCTATGCCGGCAATCAGCGTGCCCGGCAGCATGGTCAGCCAGGTGGTGCCCTCGAGCTTGGAGCCGATCCACATGGCGATGAAACCGATCCCTAGCGTCAGCAGACCGAGCGGGATGGCAATTCGCGCCTGATAGCGCGCGCGAATGCGCTCGGCGATCGGCGGCATCACCATGAACGGCAGCGTGTAGACGAGCAACAGCAGGCCGGTCGTCGTGCTGTCGTAGCCGAGAACGCCCGAATAATAGATCGGCAGATAGATGATGAACGGCCAGTAACTGAAATTCATGCCGATGGCGCCCATGATCGCGCCGGAAAACTGGCGGATGCGGAACACGGAGAAATCGAACATCGGATAGGGATTGACCCTCTCGGCGACAAGGAAAGCGATGAACGCAGCCACGGAGGCTGATATCACGCCGATGCGGGCGCTGGTCCCGAGATCCGCACCCTGCGTGATCAGATAGGAGAAGCCGAACACAGAAGCCGACAGCGTCAGCATGCCGGCCCAGTCAAGCTTCTGGGCGTTGTGATCGCGCGATTGCGTGACACCGGCGCCGATAAAGGCGAGCGCCAGGATCGCCAGCGGCACGTGGATGAGGAACACCCATTGCCAGTTCGACAGCGCCACGATCAAGCCACCGATGGCGGGCCCGAAACCGAGCCCGATGCCTGAGACGACGCTCCAGGCGACGAAAGCCTTGCCGCGTTCGCGGCCGTCCTGGAACTGATGCGACAGCACGGCGACGCTGCAGGTCAGCATCGCGCCGCCGGCGAGACCTTGCAGGAAGCGGGCGGCGATCAGCAGCGCCGCACTCGGCGCTAGGCCGCACAGCAGCGAGGCGAGGCTGAAGGCGACGGTGGTGATCACCATCACGCTCTTGCGGCCGAAACGGTCGGCCAATGTCCCCGTCGCCATAAGCACTGTCGTGCAGGCGATGGTGTAGGCGTTCATGATCCACTGCAAATCCCTGAAATTGGCGGCGAGCACGCTTTCCAGTTTCGGCAGGATCACCGGCACGCTGGAGATTTCGAGCCCGAACAGCAGCGACGCCAGGCACACGCCGGTGAGCGCTATGGTGTTTCGTTGAATTGGCATATCGATCTCTTTCCATCCGAGCATGAGGCGCTCTTCAAACCGCGACCGGTTTGAGATAGAGGAGACTCGACCATGAAAAAAGGCTATGCTCGGCTATATCAGAAATGACAAAACGGAATGATTGGCCCAATGGAGTGCTGCGATGACCAGTCTTGATGTGGACGCCGTACGAACCTTTGTGATGGTGGCCGATCTGCAGAGCTTCACCCAGGCGGCATCGGCGCTGGGCAGCACGCAGGCGACGATCAGCGTCAAGCTGCGCCGCCTTGAGGAGAAGCTCGGCGCGCGATTGATCGAAAGAACGCCGCGCCGCGTCAGCCTGTCGGCACGAGGCGCCGTCTTCCTCCCCGCCGCGCGCGACTTCCTTGCCGCGCACGAGCGCGCCATGGCGGAGTTTGCGTCAGCACCGTGCCGGCTTGCGCTCGGCTTTGTCGATCATGCCGCCGGTCCGGCGCTGTCCATTCTGATTGCCCAGCTCCATGCGCACGATCCATCGCTGACGCTCAGTTTGAGGATCGATACCAGCACGGTGCTCAAGGAAGCTTTCGATCACGGCGAGCTCGACGCGGTTATCGTGCACCGCGAAGGCGACAGCCGTCCTGGCCGGACCTTGTCGCGCAACCACTATGGCTGGTTCGCCGCACCTTCCTTCGAGTGGCAGCGCGGAACGCCGTTGCGCCTCGCGCTCTTAAGCACCGTGTGCAACTGTCCGGATCGTGTGCGGGCGGTCGAGGCGCTGGACAAAGCAGGCATCGCCTGGGAGGAGGCCTTCGTCGGCGGCGGCGGCGCGGCCGTCAACATTGCGATATCGGCGGGCTTTGCCGTTTCGGCGCTGGCTCACTGCGTCGCTCCGCCCGGCCTGATCGAGGTTGGCCGCAAACTTGGTCTTCCATCGCTTGACCCTTCCGAAGTGGTGCTGCATTCGCACAATCTGGCGCCGCGCGCGCGTGACGCGCTGCAGATGCTGGCAACCGCATTTCGCGAGTACAATTCGCCGGTGGATTAGGCGATGGTGTTTCCGATCTGATTCCGCCGGAATCCGATAAGGCTTTGGAGGAACCGAAATGACCGAGATCACCGTCCGCCCGCTGGCGCTGGCCGACCATGCCGACTGGCGGCGGCTGTGGACTGCCTACCTCACCTTCTACGAGACCAAGCTGCCGGACGAGGTCTACGACATCACCTGGAAACGACTGTTCACGGAAGGTGAATTCGAACCGAAGGGGTTTATCGCCACGCTCGACGGCAAGGCGGTCGGCCTGACCCATTATCTCTATCACCGCTCCGGCTGGTCGGAGAAAAACAACTGCTACCTGCAGGACCTGTTCGCCGACCCTGATGTGCGCGGCAAGGGCATCGGTGCGGCCCTCATTGAAGCGGTCAAGCAGGCAGCCGGCAAGATCGGCGTCAAGAACGTCTATTGGATGACCCACGAAACCAACGCCACAGCGCGCAAGCTCTACGACCATGTCGCGCGGCGGACAGGTTTTATCGAGTATGATCTGCTATGATGCGAGCGCGATCGAAATAACGCGGAAGGAGCCGAATGATCCGCTATGTCGGAATCCTGGATGGCAGTGACGGCGTTTGGGGAGTGCGGATGCCCGATCTCGCCGGCTGCCACGGGGCCGGCGCAAACCCGGCTGAAGCGATAGCCGATGCCGCGTCGGCTATGCGCGAATGGGCGGAAGCCCGCATCGCAAAGCACTTGCCCATGCCCAACCCACGTACTGTGGCAAATCTTCTGCAATCCGGCGAAATCGACAGTGCCCGTGGCGACTCCGCCGTGACCGTTCGGCATAGATAACGGCCAACCATGTTCCTCCCCTTCTTTCTCGAACTAAAGGCCGCGCGGGTTCCCGTTTCGCTCAGGGAATATCTGTCGCTGCTGGAAGGGCTGGAGGCCGGGCTGGTCGACTATGACGTCCAGGGTTTTTACTACCTCGCCTGCGCCGCGCTTGTGAAGGACGAACGCCATATCGACCGCTTCGACCAGGTGTTTGCGCATGTCTTCAAGGGGATCGAGGCGTTCACCGGCCCCGATGCCGTCGGTGTCGCCAACATCCCTGAGGAATGGCTGCGCCGGCTCGCCGAAAAGCACCTGACCGAGGAAGAGAAGAAACTGATCGAGGCGCTCGGCGGGTTCGACAAGCTGATGGAGACACTGAAGCAGCGGCTGGAGGAGCAGAAAGGCCGCCACCAGGGCGGCTCGAAATGGATCGGCACCGGCGGCACTTCGCCTTTCGGCGCCTATGGCTACAATCCCGAAGGCGTGCGCATCGGCCAGCATGAAAGCCGCAATCGCCGTGCGGTGAAAGTCTGGGACAAGCGCGAGTTCAAAAATTTCGACGACGCCGTCGAGCTCGGCACCCGCAACATCAAGGTGGCGCTGAAGCGCCTGCGTCGCTGGGTGCGCGAGGGTGCGGAGGAAGAGTTCGACCTGCCCGGCACCATCCATGCCACCGCCGAGCACGGCTATCTCGATGTGCAGACGCGCCCCGAACGGCGCAACGCCGTGAAGCTCTTGATGTTCTTCGATGTCGGCGGCTCGATGGACGACCACATCAAAAGCGTCGAGGAGCTGTTTTCGGCCGCCCGCGCCGAATTCCGCCAGCTAGAATATTTTTACTTCCACAACTGCCTTTACGAGGGCGTCTGGAAGGACAACCGGCGCAGGCATGCCGAGACCATCCCGACCTTCGATCTGCTTCACAAATACGGCCCCGACTACAAGGTGATCGTCGTCGGCGATGCCTCGATGAGCCCTTACGAGATCGCGCATCCCGGCGGTTCGGTCGAGCATTGGAACCCGGAAGCCGGCAGTGTCTGGCTTGGCCGCCTCATCCAGCAATGGCCGAATGCGGTCTGGCTGAACCCCGAAAATCAGAAAAACTGGGGCTTCACCCATTCGATCGCGATGATCCGCGATCTCTTCGGCGGCCGCATGTTCCCACTGACGCTGGCCGGGTTGGAAGCCGCGACGAAGCAGCTCTCACGCAAGCATTGATATGAGAGGAAAACCGATGACCTGCTTTCTTTGCCCGCAATGCGGCGTCCAGTTCGCGGCAACGCAGACCCCTCCAGAAAATTGCCCGATCTGCGAGGACGAGCGACAATATGTGCGCTGGGAAGGCCAGGCCTGGATCACTGGGGAAGAACTCTCTGCCGGGCATAGGCTTGTGATGAAGGACCATGCCGGCGTTCTCGCTTTCGGCATCGAGCCGCGCTTTGCTATCGGCCAGCGGGCGCTGCTGGCGCAGACGCCGCACGGCAATGTGCTGTGGGATTGCATCTCGATGGTGAGCGACGAGGCGGTAGCCGAAATCAACCGTCGCGGCGGCCTGGCCGCGATCGCTATTTCGCACTGCCACTATTATTCGGTGATGGTCGAGTGGAGCGAGGCGTTTGGCGGCGTGCCGATCTATCTCCATGCCGACGACCGCCAGTGGATCATGCGGCCGCACAACGCCATCGTCAGCTGGGCGGGCGAGACGCTGGCCATAAACCCGTCGCTGACACTCGTGCGTTGCGGTGGCCATTTTGCCGGCGGCCAGGTGCTGCATTGGAAACGCGATGACGGTAACGCCCTGCTGTCCGGCGACATATTGCAGGTGACGCCGACGCGTCGCCATGTCAGCTTCATGTACAGCTATCCGAACTACATTCCGCTCAATGCGCCGGCCGTGCGACGCATCGCGGCGGCACTTGAGCCTTTCGAATTCGACGACATCTACGGCGCGTGGTGGCAGCAGAACATCATCGGCGGCGCAAGAACGGCATTTCATGCGTCGATCGCCCGCTATCTTCAGGCGATTGGGTAGGAGCTCGGCTGAAAATGCGAGCAAAACACGTAACAAACGCCTATCTCTAAGCGAATATAGCTTGCAACCAACAACAAGCCGCCAAGGCTGAGGAGATCAAATGGACACCCACACCTACCCTGTCACCCGCACCGACGCTGAATGGCGCGCCCGCCTGACGCCCGAGCAATATGCGGTCATGCGCGGCCATGGCACCGAACGGCCCGGAAGCTGCGCCCTGCTCTACGAAAAGCGCGCCGGCACCTTTTCCTGCGTCGGCTGCGACCAGCCGCTGTTCGAATCCAAGCTCAAGTTCGAGAGCGGCACCGGCTGGCCGAGCTTCAATGATCCGGTGCCCGGTTCGGTCGAAAACACCGTCGACCGCAGCTACGGCATGGTCCGCACCGAATGCCACTGCGCCCGCTGCGGCAGCCATCTCGGCCATGTCTTCGAGGACGGCCCGCCGCCGACCGGCCTGCGCTATTGCATCAACGGCGTGGCGCTGAAATTCGAGCCGGCGGCTTAAGCCGCGGCTTGACCCCCATCTTCAAAGGGCGGCTTCGGCCGCCCTTTTCGTGTCAATCTTCTCAGACAACCACCACCAGGATCAGCCAAAGCGTAGCCCCGAGCGTCATCAACGAAGCCTTGGCGCCACTGGATTTTTCCGTGGTTCGCCAGACGGCAAAGGTCAAAAAGATGTTGTAGGGCACGGGCGCGAAATGCACCGCCAGGACGACGGCGAGCGGCAGCTTCAAGCCGAGCAGAATGAGCGCGGCCACCGACGAGGTGATGTTGATCGCCGTGCCGACAAGGACCAGATCGCGCCAGAACAACCGCTCGACCGGAACCGCGCCTTGCCAGCGCGAGCCGAAGAAGGATCCGATGCTTTGCACCAACACCTGATAGCTATCCCTCTCTCAGCACGTCGGTGACGGCGCGCTCGAAGCGCGAGCATTCCGTCACCAGCCAGTCGGCCATGGCCGGCCAGTTGTCCTCGGCATAGCAGTTCACCCGCCACATCGAATTGATGCCGAGGCCCTCGCAGCTCTGCTCCGGCCTGAGCTTCAGCCTGTCTTCGATTGCCGGTTGGAACGGCTTCAGCCGCGACCAGACCCCGGTCGCGCCGAACTTCTCGTTACGGCCGAAAAAGACGCCAACTTGACTTTGCGCCGGCGCGACATACATGGACAGGACCAGAGCGAAGTCGGGCAGCCCGCGCTGCCAGAACCAGGGTCCGCGCCGCGCCATGGAAGCGCGTTCCTCCGGATGCCGTTCGGCGAACAGCGCCCAGAAGCTGCGTTGGCGGAATTCAGAGGCGCGGCGGGCGCCGAAGTCGAATTCGCTCATGGTTCGATGCCCGTTCCAGCATCATTCCTTGGCCCGAGACTGTTTCGAAATTCGCTCTGGCGATATCAGCCGGAGTAGAATTTCCAGACAGCCTTACACCATGCCGAGCGCGGCCTTGTAGAGATCGAGGATGGTTTCCTCTTCCTGGCGCTCGGCCTGGTCCTTCTTGCGCAGCCGGATGATCGACCGCATCGCCTTGGTGTCGAAGCCGGTGCCCTTGGCCTCGGCGAACACTTCCTTGATGTCGTCGGCGATGGTCTTCTTTTCTTCCTCGAGCCGCTCGATGCGCTCGATGAAGGCGCGCAACTGGCCGGCGGCAACAGTCTGGCTGGTATCTGTGATGTCGTCGGCCATGTTTTTTCTCCGCTACTTTTTAAGCACCGCGATTCTGGCGCGGTAAATTGGGAGCGGGTTCGATGCCCGAGCAGGCGCGGCGGGTCAAGCCATTATCGATGCTCCATCAACGGCTGCTGCCAGCCGTCCCCAGTGTGATGGATCCGCGCGTCAGCCAAACGCGATCAACAGATCCTTCGCATCGATCTGATCGCCGGCCTTGACCAGCACTTCGGCCACTGTGCCGTCGCGCTCGGCATGCAGGGCCGTCTCCATCTTCATGGCTTCGATCGACAACAGCACGTCGCCGGCCTTGACCGCTTGGCCGGCGGCAACCGAAAGGGCGGAGACCACGCCCGGCATCGGCGCGCCGACATGCGCCTCGTTGCCGGGCTCCGCCTTGCGCCGAGCCTTGGCCGCCGAGGCGCCATGCGCCCTGTCCGGCACCCTGACGCGGCGCGGCTGTCCGTTGAGCTCGAAGAACACGGTGACCATGCCCTTCTCATCGACGTCGCCGATCGCAAGGCAGCGCACTACAAGCGTCTTGCCTTTTTCGATGTCCAGGAAGATCTCGTCTTCGGACTTCATGCCGTAGAAATAGGTCGGCGTCGGCAGCACACTGACCGGCCCGTAGGTTTCCTGCGCGGCGGCGAAGTCGGTAAACACTTTCGGATACATCAGCCAGGAGGCGAATTCGTACTCCGAGAGCTTGCGCTCCAGCTTCTGCTCGATCTCCTTGCGGCTGGCCTTGAGGTCGGCTGGCTTGAGCAGCGAGCCCGGCCGCACGGTGATCGGCTTGCTTTCCTTCAGTGCCTTCTTCTGCAGCTTCGCAGGCCAGCCGCCGGGCGACTGGCCGAGATCGCCGCGCAGCATCGAGACGACCGAGTCCGGGAAGGCGATGTCCTTGGCTGGGTTTTCGACGTCGGCAACGGTCAGATCCTGGCTCACCATCATCAGCGCCATGTCGCCGACCACCTTGGACGACGGCGTCACCTTGACGATGTCACCGAACATCAAATTGACGTCGTGATAGGCTTGTGCCACCTCGTGCCAACGCGTTTCCAGCCCCAGCGAACGCGCCTGTTCCTTGAGGTTGGTGAACTGACCGCCCGGCATCTCGTGCAGGTAGACTTCCGAGGCTGGCCCCTTGAGGTCGCTTTCGAAGGCGGCATACTGGTTGCGCACCGCTTCCCAGTAGAAGGAGATTTTGCGGATCCATTGCGGATCGAGGCCGGGATCGCGCTCGGTTCCCTTCAGCGCCTCGACGATCGAGCCCAGGCAAGGCTGCGAGGTGTTGCCGGAGAAGGAATCCATCGCCGCGTCGATGGCGTCGACGCCGCTTTCCACCCCGGCCAGCACCGTCGCCGCCGACAGGCCTGACGTGTCGTGGGTGTGGAAATGGATCGGCAGGTCGGTCGCCTCGCGCAGCGCCTTGAACAGCACGCGGGCGGCGGCCGGCTTCAAAAGCCCGGCCATGTCCTTGACGGCGATGATATGGGCGCCGGCGGCCTGCAATTCCTTCGCCAGCCCGACATAATATTTGAGATCGTATTTGGCGCGCGCCGGATCGAGGATGTCGCCGGTGTAGCAGATCGCTGCTTCGACCAGCTTGCCCTCGGCGCCCACCGCGTCCATGGCGACGCGCATATTCTCGACCCAGTTCAGGCAGTCGAAGACGCGGAACAGGTCGACGCCGCCAGCAGCGGCCTGGCTGACGAAATGTTGCACGACATTGTCGGGATAGTTGGTGTAGCCGACGCCGTTGGCGCCGCGCAGAAGCATCTGCAGCAAAAGGTTGGGGGCTGCTTCGCGCACTTTGCTCAGCCGCTCCCACGGATCCTCGGTGAGGAAGCGCATGGCGACGTCGAAAGTGGCGCCGCCCCAGCATTCCAGCGACAGCAGCCGCGGCAGCGCCCGCGCGTAGGTGCCGGCAATGCCGGCAATGTCATGCGTGCGCATGCGGGTGGCGAGCAGCGACTGGTGGCCGTCGCGCATCGTCGTGTCGGTGACAAGCACCTCTTTTTGCTCACGCATCCAGGCAGCGAATTTCTCCGGCCCCAACGCGTCGAGCTTCTGCTTGCTGCCCTCAGGCACATTGCCGTTGAGATAGGGCACGACAGGCGCTGCCGCATCGGCCTTCGGCATCGGTCGGCCGCGGGTTTCGGGATGGCCGTTGACGCTGACGTCGGCCAGATAGTTGAGCAGCTTGGTGGCGCGGTCCTGCCGCTTCACCTGCGCGAACAGCTCCGGCGTCGTGTCGATGAACCTGGTCGTGTAGGAATTGTCGGCGAAGCGCGGGTGGTTGATGATTGCCTCGAGGAAGGTGAGGTTGGTGGCCACGCCGCGGATGCGGAACTCGCGCAACGCCCGGTTCATGCGGGCGATCGCCTCGGCCGGTGTCGGCGCCCAGGCAGTCACCTTCTCCAGCAGCGGATCGTAGAAGCGGGTGATGACCGCGCCCGAATAGGCGGTGCCGCCGTCGAGGCGGATGCCGAAACCGGCGGCTTCGCGATAAGCGGTGATGCGGCCGTAGTCCGGAATGAAACTATGCTCCGGATCCTCGGTCGTGATGCGGCACTGCAGCGCATGACCGTTCAGCCTGATGTCGGCCTGCGCCGGCACGCCCGACTCTTTCGTGCCGATGGCAAAGCCGTCCAGTATGTGGATCTGCGCCTTGACGATGTCGATGCCGGTCACCTGCTCGGTCACGGTGTGCTCGACCTGGATGCGCGGATTGACCTCGATGAAGTAGAACTTGCCGGTGTCGGCGTCCTGCAGGAATTCCACCGTGCCGGCGCCGATATAGCTGGTCTCCCGCGCGATCTTGAGCGCATAGCCGCAAAGCTCCTGGCGCAATGCCTCGCTGAGGTAGGGCGCCGGCGCCCGTTCGACGACCTTCTGGTTGCGGCGCTGGATCGAGCAGTCGCGCTCGAACAGATGTACAGCGTTGCCATGCGTGTCGCCGAGCACCTGGACCTCGACATGGCGGGCGCGCTCGATCAGCTTTTCGAGATAGACCTCGTCCTTGCCGAAGGCGGCCTTGGCCTCGCGCTTGCCTTCCATCACCTCGCGGGCGAGGTCGGCTTCCGTGCGGATGGCGCGCATGCCGCGCCCGCCCCCGCCCCACGATGCCTTGAGCATCACCGGATAGCCGACTGTCTTGGCGAGCTGCTTGACTGCTTCCATGTCGTCCGGCAGCGGTTCGGTTGCCGGCACCACCGGCACGCCGACCTCGATGGCCAGATTGCGCGCGGCGACCTTGTTGCCGAGCCGGCGCATCGTGTCGGGCTTCGGCCCTATGAAAGTGATGCCGGCCTCGGCGCAGGCATCTGCGAATTCAGGGCTTTCCGACAGCAGGCCATAGCCCGGATGGATGGCGTCGGCGCCGGACAGCCTGGCGACGCGGATCACTTCCTCGATCGACAGATAGCTTTCGATCGGCCCCATGTCCCTGGCCAGATGCGGCCCGCGCCCGACCTGGTAGCTTTCATCGGCCTTGAACCGATGAAGCGAATATTTGTCCTCCTCGGCCCAGATCGCCACGGTTTTGAGGCCGAGCTCGTTTGCCGCGCGAAAGACGCGGATGGCAATTTCGGACCTGTTGGCGACGAGGATCTTCGTGATGGCCAAGGAAGGAGGCTCCGGACAGGGAGGGATGGGGCAGAGGCATGATTAACGCGAAAATGCTGCAGTGCAACCAAAATCGGGGAGAGATTAAACCGATTTAAATGGATTCTAGCACCTCTGCTCGAAAAGCTGCGTGCGATTGGCGTCGCGAGGTGACGCTAATTGTCGTGCCCGCACAAATTCGACCCCGGCTAGCGGCTTATCCAGCCACCCTCGCTGCGCCCTGTCACCAAAGAAAAATGCCCGGCGCGAGCGCCGGGCATTCCATAGAGCTGTGTCCCGAATTACGACTTCGGGAACCAGGAGATCTTGCCGTCCGGACCCTTCTTCCATTCGTACATGATGTAGCCCGGGAGCTTCGGATCGCCCTTCGCGTCATAGGCGAGATCGCCCAGAACGGTCTTGAACGGGCCCTTCTCGTGCAGCGCCTTGGCCACTTCCACGGGGTCGTTCGACTTGGCCACGGCAGCAGCCTCGGCGATCACCTGCATGGCGGCGTAGGAGTAGAGAGTGTAGGCTTCCGGCTCGAAGCCCTGAGCGCGGAACTTCTCGACCAGTGCCTTGTTCTCGGGGATCAGGCGCGGATCGGGACCGAAGGTGTTGAGCGTGCCGATAACCGCATCGCCGGCGATCGCAGCCAGCTCGTCGGTGACGATGCCGTCGCCCGACATCAAGGTAGCCTTGAGGCCCTGGTCCGCCGACTGGCGGATGATCAGGCCGGCTTCGGTATGCAGGCCGCCCCAATAGATCAGGGTAACACCGGCGTCCTTCATCTTGGCAATCAGCGCCGAGAAGTCCTTGTCGCCGACATTGACGCCTTCGTACATGACTTCGGTCAGGCCGGCTGCGTTCATCGCCTTCTTGGTCTCGTCGGCAAGGCCCTGACCATAGGGGGTCTTGTCGTGGATGACGGCAACCTTGGCGTCCTTGAAGTTGGTCGCGATATAGCCGCCGGCGATGCCGCCCTGCTGGTCATCGCGTCCGCAGGTGCGGAACACGTTCCACAGGCCGCGCTCGGTGAATTTCGGGTTGGTCGCCGCAGGCGTCACTTCGACGATGTTGTTGTCGACGTAGACTTCCTGCGAAACCGGGATCGAGACGCCCGAGTTGAAGTGGCCGATCACGAATTTCACGCCGTCGCCGACGAACTTGTTGCCGACCGAAATGCCCTGCTTCGGATCCGAGACGTCGTCGCCGACTTCGAGCTTGATCTGCTCGCCGTTCATGCCGCCTGCTGCGTTGATGTCGGCAACGGCCGCTTCCGCACCCTTCTGCAGCTGCGCACCGAAGGCCGCATTCGGACCGGTGATCGGACCTGCGACGCCGACGATAACGTCAGCCCATGCATTGCCACCGAACGCGACAAGCGCGGTCAGGGCAACGGCGGACAAAAGTGATTTCTTCATTTAAACGCTCCCATTTACGAGGTGGGCGTGGATGAAACTTTCATGCGATGCCCACCCTTATCGCAGAAAGCGTACTTTGCCGATTTTCAGGCCCTTGTCACGCCGATTCATCCCCGGAACGGCGTTAATGATGAACGTCAACCTTTCGGTTTCCAGCTTAAGATCGAAGCCCGTTCGTAAAGCCAATTATACTGCGTCACCATCTGGTTCGTACGCGTGTATTGATAGCCGACAAATCCCAATATCATGAGCACGATTGTGTCCACGACATAGTATTGCAGCGAAAACATCGTGCCGCCGAACAAGGCATGATGGATGAACCTGATGCCTATGCCGAGACCCAGCAGATAGGCGAACAGCGCCGGCAGGCTGCGCCATGTCTGGGCGCTGGCCTTGCCGGTCATCCATGCCGCCCAGCCGCCGAGCAGACAGGTGACGAAGAAGAACTGCCAGATGGAAGGTTCCTCGTGAAGAATGCCTTGCATGATGAAGACTCCCTAGCATGATCCCGAAAAGTTGCAGACTTTTCGGACAAAGGTCATGCGACAAACAAACAAGTTGGAGCGGAATACCGTATGCATACATTCCGCTCCAAAATCAGTGATGGCCGCCTTCGAGATAGGCCGCCCGCACTTCCGGATTGGCGAGCAATTCCTTGCCTGTGCCGCTCATGGTCACGTTGCCGTTGACCATGACATAGCCGCGCGTGGCGAGTTTGAGCGCGCCGAAGGCGTTCTGCTCGACCAGGAACACGGTCAGCCCTTGCGTGCGGTTCAGCTCGCGGATGGCATCGAAGATCTGCTTGACGATCAGCGGCGCCAGACCCAGCGACGGCTCGTCGAGCAACAGCAGCTTAGGCCGCGCCATCAGCGCACGTCCGATCGACAGCATCTGCTGCTCACCGCCCGACAGCGTGCCGCCGCGCTGGGCAATGCGCTCCTTGAGGCGCGGGAACAGCGCGAACACCTTCTCAGCATCTTCGTCATAGTGCTTGAGATTGTCGAGACCGGCGCCCATCTGCAGGTTTTCCATCACCGTCATGCGCGGGAAAATGCGCCTGCCTTCCGGCGACTGCGCAATGCGCATGCGGGCGATCTCGTGCGTCGGCATCTGGGTGATGTCGGTGCCGGCGAAAGTGATTGAGCCGGCACGAGCGCGCGGCGCACCGAAGATGGTCATCATCAGCGTCGACTTGCCGGCACCGTTCGCACCGATCAGCGCGACGATCTCGCCCTGGTTGACGTGGACATCGACGCCGTTCAGCGCCTTGATGTTGCCGTAGTAGGTCTCGACGCCCTTGATGTCGAGCAGCGTTGTCTCGGCCATCACTTACGCCCTCCGCGCGGCTTGCCTGTCGGGGATTTGGTGGCCGCCGGCTTGGACTTGGCCGTTAGACGCTCGGACGGTGCTCTTGGCGCGGAGTTGGCTCTTGTATCGTATTGGGTGGCCTTTGAAGCTCCCTTCGACACTGTGACCCGCTCGCCCTGGCTGTGGCCGATCGTGTCGCTTACCGGGCCGGCGAGATAGGAAGACGATGTGCCTGGTCCGTGAGCCGAATCCGGCCCGATGTCCAGCTGCTCGATGACGTCTTCATCGCCGACCTCGGTCAGCACCGTCTCGACCTCCTCGTCGTCGACGCCGAGATAGGCGGCGATGACGCGCGGGTCGGTACGCACCGATTGCGGGCTGCCGTCGGAAATCTTGCGGCCATATTCAAGCACCACGACATGGTCGGAAATCTGCATGACCACCGACATGTCATGTTCGATCAGCAGGATCGAGGTACTGCTCTTGATGTCCATCAGCAGCGAATTCAGCGCAGCCGACTCCTTCGGATTGAGACCGGCCGCAGGCTCGTCGAGGCACAGAAGTTCGGGCCCTGTGCACATGGCGCGCGCAATCTCGAGGCGCCGCTGCGCGCCATAGGGCAGGTCGCCGGCCGGATCGTCGGCGCGATCGACAAGGTCGGCCTTCTCCAGCCAGTGCTTGGCAAGCTCCACCGATTCAGCCGAGGCCCTGCGGTAGCCGCCGATCCCGAACAGGCCCAGGATCGTATAGCCGGATGCCTTCATCAGCTTGTTGTGCTGGGCAACCAGCAGATTCTCCAGCAGCGTCATGCCCGAGAACAGGCGGATGTTCTGGAAGGTGCGCGCCACCTTGGCGCGCGCCGGGATCTCATGATTGGGCAGCCGTTCGAGCAGGAAGCTCGAGCCGTCGGCCCGGTTGAGCGTAATCATGCCTTCCGACGGCTTGTAGAAGCCGGTGATGCAATTGAAGACGGTGGTCTTGCCGGCGCCATTGGGTCCGATCAGAGCGGTAATCTCGCCGCGCTTGGCCTGGAACGACAGATCGCCGATGGCGATCAGGCCGCCGAACTTCATCGAAAGATGCTCGACCTGGAGGATGGCGTCTTTCATACCCGGATTGGTCTTCTGAATGGAGGTCGCGCTCATCAGCCGTGCCCTTCCTTGGTGAAGGAGGAGGAGACCGCTTTTCGTTCACTGAGGAAGGCCGTCGGTTCACGGCTGCCGACAAAGCCGCGCGGCTTCCACAGCATGACGATGACCATCGCCATGCCGAACAAAAGCATGCGGTAAAGCTCCGGCGTGAAATCTTTTCCGAAGACACTTTTCAGGAAATCGAGTTCGCGCAGTGCCTCGGTGCCGCCGATCATCACCAGCGCGGCGACCGCGATGCCGACCAGCGAGCCCATGCCGCCGAGCACCACGATGGCCAGGATGATCGCCGATTCCAGGAAGACGAAGGATTCAGGGCTGACGAAGCCTTGCCGTGCGGCGAAGAAGGCGCCGGCAAAACCGCCGAACATGGCGCCGGTGGCAAAGGCGGTGAGCTTGGTGGTGGTGGTGTTGATGCCAAGCGAGCGGCAGGCAATCTCGTCCTCGCGCAGCGCCTCCCAGGCGCGGCCGACAGGCATGCGCCTGAGCCTGATGGTGACGAAGGCGGTCAGCAGCGCCAGCCCGAGAATCAGATAGTAGAGGAAGATCTTGTAGTAGGCGCTCGACTGGGCAATGTGCAGCACCTTGCCGATGTAGTTCGGGTCGGTCGAATTAAACGTCATCAGGCCGAAGAAGGTGACCTTCGGGATGCCGGAGATGCCGGCCGAGCCGTTGGTGACTTCACGCCAGTTGATCAGCACCAGGCGGATGATCTCGCCGAACGCCAGGGTCACGATCGCCAGGTAATCGCCACGAAGCCTGAGCACCGGAAAGCCGAGCATAACGCCCCAGAAGGCGGCCATGGCGCCGGCGGCGGGCAGCAGGATCCAGAACGACAGGCCGTATTGCGAGCCCAGCAACGCATAGGCATAGGCGCCGACCGCGTAAAAGGCGACGTAGCCGAGATCGAGCAGGCCGGCGAGGCCGACGACGATGTTCAGCCCCCAGGCCAGCATCACATAGATCAGGATCTGGATGCCGAAATTGTCGACCCACTTCAACGAGCCCTGCAGGCCGCCGGTTATCGACCACGCGTAGATCGACAGCACCACGACGACGAGGATCGGGTATAGCACCAGCGCCGCAATCCCGAGCTTGGTGAAATTGGCGTGGATGAAGGAGCGGAAATAGAAGATCACGCAAGCGAGCGCGTAAATGACGGCCAATGCGCGCAGGAACTGAAGGTAGCCGGCCAGATCGGGTCCCACCAACACCGGCAGGGCGCTGCCGAACGCAACCAGGACAACCGCCAGCACGACGGCGACGATGAAGGCCGGAAGCAGGAAGAAGCGCGACGCGACGCTCGCCGGCAACAGGCCGGTGGCGACATTGGTGATCTTCTGATTGGCCATGAACGGCTGGCCATATGCAATGTAGAAGAAGCGGCCAAGCATGGTCAGCACGACCACGGTGATGAGCAGCAACCAGCGCTGCACCAGGATCAGCTGGTTGCTTATGTTCTGGTCGGTCTTCAGGCCGATGAAGAGAATGAACAACCCCAGCGAGATGGCGCCGGCATAGAACGCTTCGCGCAATGCACGCTGCACGGGGGAGGCGACGGTGTCGCGCTCCGAGGATACGGAAACCGCCATTGTCTCAGACCTTTTCGACTTCTGGCCGGCCCAAAATGCCGGAAGGCAGGAAGATCAGCACGATCGCCAGGATCGAGAACGCCGCGACGTCCTTGTAGTCGATCGAGAAATACGCCGACCACATGCTCTCGATGAAGCCGATCAAAAGCCCGCCAAGCACCGCGCCCGGCAGAGACCCGATGCCGCCGAGAACGGCCGCGGTGAAGGCCTTGACCCCCGGCACAAAGCCGTCGGAAAAGGCGATGACGCCGTAATACATCAGGAACAACGTGCCCGCGACGGCCGCAAGCGCTGCACCCATGATAAAGGTGATCGAGATCGTACGGTCGACATCGACACCGAGCAGCGCCGCCATCTTGCGGTCCTGCTCGCACGCCCTTTGCGCCCGGCCGAGGGAAGTCCTGTTGACCAGGTACCAGAACAGCGCCAGCAGCAGGGCGGTGACGACGACGATGATGATCTGCTTCAGCGACACGCTGATGCCGTTGATGTTGTAGACCTGGCTGACCATCGGCGGGATCGGCTTGTTGCGCGGGCCCTGCGTCACCTGGATGAAGTTCGACAGCGCGATCGACATGCCGATGGCGGTGATCAGCGGCGCCAGCCGGAACGAACCGCGCAGCGGCCGGTACGCCACCTTCTCGATCGTCCAGTTGTAGAGGCTGGTGAGCAGCATCGCCACGATCATCATGATCAGCAGCGCCAGGACGACCGGCACCGAATAGAACAAGGAGCCGAGGATGAGGAAGACGACGAGGGCGGCGAATGCCCCGACCATGAAAATGTCGCCGTGGGCGAAGTTGATCATGCCGATGATGCCGTAGACCATCGTGTAGCCGATTGCGATCAGCCCATAGATCGATCCCAGCGTCAGCCCATTGATAAGCTGCTGGACAAAGTACTGCATGTGTACATGGCTCCCCTGGAATGTCGCCCATGCAGACGCATTCCTTTTCGTATTTCCCCTAGTCGTAAAGTTTCGAGCCCGGATTGCAACGTGATTTTTCAAACGTCGAGCGTGTTTTGCCGGCACGCCTTCCGATTGCCCGTTTTTTTGCTCCCGACCCCTGGACTATCGCGGACCCTATCATTGGCATAACGCAATGTCTTTGACGATTCAGCCGGACCAGCGACCTCATTTCGAAGAAATCCCGGTCAAAATTAGGTGATGAGACGAATCTTTGCGTTGTTGGCGGGCTTCGTTTTTTAGCCACATTCCGTACTGACCAGCTGCAACATGGGTTACTTCCCGACTATGGCGGTGGATGCCTCGCCCAACGCGCTAACCTTTCGCTGACTGGTTTCGCCAAGAGGTCCCGCTCTGGGTCCAAGTCTTGGGTCTCGGTGGATGATCGGCAGCCTACCGTATCACTTAACCACAAAACCGTGCGCGAACGGATCGCGGTCGTCGATGAAGATGGTGTTCAGGCCGGTCATCCGCGCCCAGCCGCCGATCGAGGGAATGATGGCCGGCTTGCCGGCGACGGTGACGTCCTTTTCGACCTTGCCCTCGAACAGCGAACCGATGATCGATTCATGGACGAAGCTGTCGCCTGCCTTGAGCTTTCCCTTGGCATGAAGCTGCGCCATGCGCGCCGAGGTGCCGGTGCCGCAAGGTGAACGGTCGATGGCCTTGTCGCCATAGAAGACGGCGTTGCGCGCATCCGCGCCCGCTACCGTCGGCTTGCCCGTCCACAGCATGTGGGACAGCCGGTTGATGCCGGGGTTTTCCGGATGCACGAACGAGTACTTCTCGTTGAGCCGCTGCCGCACCACGGGGCTCCAGGCGATGAAATCGCTGGCGGAATAATCAGCGATGTCGCGAAAATTCGCCTGCGGCTCGACGATTGCGTAGAAATTGCCGCCATAGGCGACATCGACAGTGATCTCGCCAAGCTGCGGGCAGTCGACCGTCAGTCCCTCGGCATAAAGGAAGGACGGCACATTCGTGATGCGCACCTCCTCGACATAGTCGCCGACTTGTTTGTATTCGGCGATAACCAGCCCGGCCGGTGTGTCGAGCCGGAGCACGCCGGGTGTCTTCGGCTTGATCAGCCCATGTTCGATGGCCATCGTCACCGTGCCGATCGTGCCGTGGCCGCACATCGGCAGGCAGCCCGACGTCTCGATGAACAGGATGGCTATGTCGCAATCCTCGCGCGTCGGCGGATAGAGGATCGAGCCCGACATGACATCGTGGCCGCGCGGCTCGAACATCAGCCCGGTGCGGATCCAGTCATACTCCGCCAGGAAATGCGCCCGCCGCTCCATCATCGTCGACCCCTGAAGCAAAGGGCCGCCGCCGGCGACCAGCCGCACCGGATTGCCGCAGGTATGGCCGTCGATGCAAAAGAAGGATTTTTTGGCCATGATTTCCTCGAACTCAAAACCGTTGCGGGCTGAAGGGAGCAAGATCGATCGGCGAAGTTTGCCCGAGAACAAGATTGCGGATCAAGCGGCCGGTGGCCGCCGCCTGGGTCAGGCCGAGATGGCCATGGCCGAAGGCGTAGACAACGTTGGGCGCGGTTCGCGCCGTGCCGATCACCGGCAGCGAATCCGGCAGCGACGGGCGATAGCCCATCCACTCGCGGCCGCCTGACGCGTCCAGCCCCGGAAGGAACTGTCTGGCTTTTTCCAGCATGGCCTTCGAGCGCGCAAAATTCGGCGGCCGGTCGAGACCGCCCAACTCGACGGCGCCGCCGACGCGCAAGCCCGTCTCGAGTGGCGTGATGACGAAGCCATGGCCGGAAAAGATCAGCATCCGCTGCACGTCGAAAGCGGTCTTCGGCAGTGTCGTGTTGTAGCCGCGCTCGGTTTCGAGCGGGATGGTGTCGCCAAGCGCCTTCGTCAGCAGATGCGACCATGCCCCGGCGGCCACGACAAGATGTCTTGCCTGCCTGGTCGTGCCGTCCGTCAGCGTCAGCGTCGCGCCATCAGGATTGGCGGCGACGCGCTCTATGCGCGCCTTTTCGAAACGCGCGCCCAGCCTTTCGGCATAGGCCCACACCCCCTTGCCGAGCAGTTTCGGATCGGCGACGGTCTTCCAGCCCGGCACGAAGGTGCCCTTGATGAAGCGCGGCGACAGTCCCGGCTGCAGCCGCGCCAGTTCGTCGCCTTCGACATGGCGAAAGCCGATGCCGAAGCGCTCGCGCGCCGCCCAGCCCGGCAGCCCGGCCTGAAATTCGGCCTCGCTTTCATAAAGCTCCAGCGAGCCGTCCTCGCGCAGCATCAGCCGCGTGCCGGAACGGTCGAGCAGGCCCATCCATTCAGCCTCGGCGAGCTTCATCATGCCTGCCTGAGCAGCAAGGCTCGCCTCATATTTTTCTGGTGCGCCAGCGCGCCAGAAGCGCAACAGCCAAGGCAACAGCTTCGGCAAGTAGGCCGGCGGGATGCTGAGTGGCCCGAGCGGATCGGCAAGCCATTTCGGCAAGTGCCGCATCATGCCCTTATGCGCCAGCGGCAGCACGTCGGAGAAGGCGAAGGCGGCGGCATTGCCGGAGCTCGTCTCCTTGCAGATGCCGGTGCGGTCGAAGACCGTGACGCTGCGCCCGGCCTCGGCCAGCATGGCCGCCGCGCAGATGCCGACAATGCCGCCACCGACAATGGCGATATCTACCCTCTCTCCCCGTTCACGGGGAGAAGGGGCCCTAAGGGCGGATGAGGGGCGGCGGCCCTCCTCTGTGTCCCTGGAATTTCCTTGCACGTCGGCGCTGCCCCTCATCTGGCTGCCGCCATCTTCTCCCCGTGCACGTGCACGGGGAGAAGAAAGCCTTCAGAACTGCGGCAGCTTCGGCCGTACCGCCAGCGCGTCCTTGACGATCTTCTCGACCGCTTTGCGGCGCTCGCCCGACAGCGGCTGGCGCGGCATGCGCACGCGGTCATTTGTGTCGATCGCGAGCACTTCGGCAAGCTTGATGTTTTGGACCAGATAGGTCGAGACATCGAGATCGAGCAGCGGCCGGAACCAGCGATAGATCGAAAGCGCCTCCTCGCGGCGGCCCTGCTTCATCAACTGGTAGATGGCGACTGTCTCGCGCGGGAAGGCGACGACCAGACCCGCCACCCAGCCGATGGCGCCCACCGACAGCGCCTCGAAGGCGAGATTGTCGACGCCGGTGAACAGATCGTAGCGGTCGCCGAAGCGGTTGATGATCTCTGTCGAGCGGCGGATGTCGTCGGAGGACTCCTTGATGGCGACGAAGCGCTTGTCGGCGGCCAGTTCTTCCATCTGGCCGACGGTAACGTCGACGCGGTAGGCGAGGCGGTTGGAGTAGATCATCACCGGCAGGTCGCCGGCCTGAGCGACGGCGCGCAAGGCGGCGACCGTCTCTTCCGGGTTGGTGTGATAGATCGGGCTCGGCACCACCATCAGCCCGTTGGCGCCTTCCCGGCTCGCGCGCTTTGCGATGCTCGCCGCCTCCCGGGTGCCTGCCTCGTTGACCGTCAGCAGAACCGGCTTGCTGCCGGCAACTTTCTGGGCAGTCTTCAGCACCTCGATCTTCTCGTCATGCGACAGCATCGGCCCTTCGCCGAGCGAACCGCAGACGATGATACCGTCGCAGCCTGCCTCCATCTGCAACGCAAAGCAGCGCTCCATTTCGGCATGGTCGAGGCGGCCGTCTTCGGTGAATTTGGTCGTGACGGCGGGGAAAACTCCGGTCCACATGATCGTCTCTCCATCTGATATATCAGGCGTATATCTGTTGGAAAACCGGCTGTCAATGCGGAATCCGTTGTGATATATGGAAGATATATCAGGAGCCCACCTTTGATATTCAGTGAGACAGCATACCCCGAGCCGGCCGCCGCCAAGGCCTACCATGTACTCGAGCATATGATCGTGACGCTGGAACTGGCGCCGGCGAGCTTCTTGACGGAAGGCGCGCTGATCGAAAAGCTGGCGCTAGGACGCACGCCGGTGCGCGAAGCGATCCAGCGCCTCGCCTGGGAAGGACTGCTGGATGTCAGGCCACGCGCCGGCATCGCCATTGCCCCGCTGCATCCCGGCGACTGGCTGCGCGTGCTGGATGCCAGGCGCGGTGTCGAGGTGGTGCTGGCGCGCTCGGCCGCCCGCTTCGTCACCCGTGAGGCCGCCGACCTGTTTCATGAGGCAGCCCTTGCCATGCAGAAGGCCGTCATCTCGGGCAATGTGCTGGCCTTCATCCAGGCCGACAAGGCGCTCGACGAGGCCTTGGCGATGGCCGCCGACAACCCGTTTGCGGCCCGTCTGGCCGCGCCCCTGCAGACCCACAGCCGCCGCTTCTGGTTCCGCTACAAGGCCGACACAGGACTGGCCGAATCGGCCGAACACCACGTCGCGCTAATCCGCTCGATCCTGGCCGGTGACGAAGAGGCTGCCGCCAAGGACGCCAAACGCCTTATGGCACTGCTGCGCGGCCATGCCGAAGTGGCCGCCACACGCTGAACTCCGTCTCTGCTCCAGACTTCCGACCGGTCTTTATCAGGTGCCCGGCAAGACTGCTGCCATAGCCGCCCCGTCCCAGCCTTCGCCAGCCGTGATGATGCAGCTTTGGCCGCGTGTGTCGGTGGCCAGGATGGTCCAGGTGCCCTGGTCGGAGACGAAGATCTCAAGCACCACATTCGGGTTCACCAGGCCACGTGCGGCTTGGCTTTCGTGGAACTTCTCGCCGAGCGCCTTGACCAGGTCGGTCCGCGCCGCGCATTGATCGGCTTTGGCCTGGGCGATGCCGGACATCGCGAACACCGCAAAGAACATCGCCGCCACAAGACGTCGTGTCATCTGACACCTCCTTGCGCCAGACGAGAACCCCGGCTGCAACCGGCGCTATTTTGATGGCCTGCACCACGGCAGGAATGCAATTTAAGGCAGATGACAGGCTCTTGGTTCCATCGCTTTAACGTGATGGCCAATGTCGGTTTCGTACAAAGAAAGGCCCAGGACGTTGAACCCAGGCCTTCTTGCCGATCTTCGAAATCGTCCGGTCAGTTCATCGTCGGGATGACGAACTCGGCACCGTCCTTGACGCCGGAGGGCCAGCGCGAGGTCACCGTCTTGGTCTTGGTGTAGAAGCGGAACGCGTCCGGGCCGTGCTGGTTGAGGTCGCCGAAGGACGACGCCTTCCAGCCGCCGAACGTGTAGTAAGCGATCGGAACCGGGATCGGCACGTTGATGCCGACCATGCCGACCTGGACGCGCGAAGCAAAATCACGAGCAGCATCACCGTCACGGGTGAAGATGGCGACGCCATTGCCCATCTCATGATCGTTGGCTAGCTTGATGGCGCTCTCATAGGTCGGCGCACGCACCACCGACAGCACCGGGCCAAAAATCTCTTCCTTGTAGATGCGCATGTCGGCGGTCACATTGTCGAACAGGCAGCCGCCCATATAGTAGCCATCCTCGTAGCCCTGCATGGAGAAGCCGCGGCCATCGACGACCAGCTTGGCGCCTTCCTTGACGCCGGTGTCGACATAACCCTTGACGCGTTCCAATGCCTGCGCCGTGATCAGCGGGCCGAAATCGGCGGACGAATCCGTCGACGGGCCGACTTTGAGGCTTTCGACACGCGGGATCAGCTTTTCCATCAGCCGGTTAGCGGTGTCGTTGCCGACGGGAACGGCAACCGAGATCGCCATGCAGCGCTCGCCGGCCGAGCCGTAGCCCGCGCCGATCAGCGCATCGACGGTCTGGTCCATGTCGGCGTCGGGCATGATGACCATGTGGTTCTTGGCGCCGCCAAAGCACTGCACGCGTTTTCCCGCCGCCGTGCCGCGCGAATAGATGTAATGCGCGATCGGCGTCGAGCCGACAAAGCCGATAGCCTTGATATCAGGATCGTCGAGGATGGCGTCGACGACGTCCTTGTCGCCATTGACGACGTTGAGGACGCCAGCCGGCAGGCCAGCCTCGAGGAACAGTTCGGCGATGCGCATCGGCACGCCAGGGTCACGCTCGGAAGGCTTCAGGATAAAGGCGTTGCCGCAGGCCAGCGCCGGGGCAATCTTCCACAGCGGGATCATGGCCGGGAAATTGAACGGGGTGATGCCGGCAACGACGCCAAGCGGCTGGCGCATCGAATAGACATCGATGCCGGGGCCGGCGCCGTCGGTGAACTCGCCCTTCATCATGTGCGGCGCACCGATGCAGACTTCGACGACTTCGAGGCCGCGCTGGATGTCGCCCTTGGCGTCGGCAATGGTCTTGCCGTGCTCGCGCGCCAGGAGATCGGCCAGTTCGTCATAGTCGCGGGCAACCAGTTCCAGAAACTTCATCAGCACGCGCACACGCCGCTGCGGGTTGGTCGCAGCCCATTTGATCTGTGCTTCCTTGGCATTCAGGACAGCCGCACGCAGTTCCGCCGGCGAAGCCAGCGCCACCGTGCCGCGCACCGAGCCGTCCATGGGCTGCATGACGTCCTGCTTGCGCCCGCTGGTCCCGGCGACATGCTTGCCGCCGATGAAATGACCGTATTCGATCATGGTTTCTCTCCCTGAGTTTGTGATGAAGCATTCAACGCCTTTGCAGGCGCGAAGGCAACGCGAGGGGAAACGCAACCGTTGTGCAAGAAATAGACAACGGAGGACGAGTGTGCATTAATTGCCGCAAATTACAGATTGCTGAAGGCCCGAAGGTTGCGCTCCGTCACACCCCCCTCTGTCCTGCCGGACATCTCCCCCGCAAGGGGGGAGATCAGATGTGGCCGCCGCCTTCGCAAATCTTCAACGCAGCAAAAGAGACGCAGGTGGCGGAGCTGCCAATCTCCCTCCTTGCGGGGGAGATGGCCGGCAGGCCAGAGGGGGGTGGGCGGGAACGCCGCGTTCGCCGCTAGCCCGGACCACCCCCATGAACTGGGATGACGTCCGCATCTTCCTCGCCGTGGCCCGCGCCGGGCAGATCCTTGGCGCCGCCAAGCGGCTGGAACTCAATCACGCCACCGTCTCGCGCCGCATCGCAGCGCTTGAGGATGCGTTACGCACAAAACTGTTTCGCCGGCTTACCACCGGCAGCGAGCTGACGCCGGCCGGCCAGCGCTTTCTCGACATTGCCGAGCGTATGGAAGCCGACATGATCGCCGCGCGCTCCGCCGTGTCGGGCGAAGGCGACGATATCTCAGGCACCGTGCGCATCGGCGCGCCCGACGGGTTTGGCGTTGCATTCCTCGCCACGCGTCTTGGCGCGCTGACCGCGCTGCACCGCGAACTCACCATCCAGCTGGTGCCGGTGCCGCGTTCCTTCTCGCTGTCGCGGCGCGAGGCCGACATCGCCATCACCGTCGAGCGGCCGACCGAAGGCAGGCTGGTGGCGGGAAAGCTGGTCGACTACACCCTCGGCCTGTTTGCCTCGCGCGACTATGCGCAGGCGCACGGCTTACCGGAGACCGCTGCCGAACTCGGCCAGCATACGCTGATCGGCTATGTCCCAGACCTGATCGTCAGCCCGTCGCTCGACTATGCGGCGGAGTTCAGCCCGGACTGGCGCACCAGCTTCGCCATCTCCTCAGCGCTGGGCCAGGCCGAAGCGGTGCGCTCGGGCGCTGGCATCGGCATCTTGCACACCTTTGTCGCCCGCTCGATGCCGGAGCTGATCCCCGTCGACATCGTGACGCCGATCCGCCGCGCCTACTGGCTGGTCTATCATGAATCGGTCCGACCGCTGCGCCGCGTGCAGATCGTCGCCAACTTCATCACCAAGGCGGTCGAGAGAGAGCGCGGGCTGTTTGTCTGATGGCCGCGCCGCCTTGCCCTCGCCACAAAATCGGCCAGTGTGGCAACAAGCGCGATGTCGCCTATCATTAAGGATTGGCTGCGCCGGGTGGGACACTTTTTTGCAAAGCTGGTGCGGATCAAAATGCGAGCGGTGCTCGCCATCTTGCCGCTTGTCGCGCTTTCCGCCTGCGCCAATCCATGGACCGTAGTTCCGGAAGCCGAACTGCCCAAGCCGGTCCGTATCGCAATGGCCCGCCCGTCGCCTTTCGTCTTCGGCAATTACTGCGGTCCCGGCACCCGCACCGGCGACCTCTCGGCTCGCCCTGTCAATCGCCTCGACAGCGCCTGCCAAATCCATGACGCCTGCTACATTGCGCGCCATAATCATTGCGACTGCGACGGCGCGCTCGTCGCCTCGGCAAAGGCGATCCGTGATGACAAGACAGCGCCGAAAAAGATGCGCGGCGAGGCCGAGCTTTTGATCGCCACTTTCGCGCTTCCCGTCTGCAAGGTGTTTCCGCATGGCTTCCTGCCGCCGCGCGATCCGGCTGAACTGAAGACGATGAACGGTGCGACCGGATGAACCGCGCCATCTGCCTGGCCTTGGCCGGGCTGGGGCTGGCGGCCCTTGCCGGTTGCGCCGCCCCGATCCGGCACAGCTGCGATTTCTTCCCCGATGCGAAGGATTGCGGCCGGCCGTCGGTATCGGCCGGCACGCCCGAACCGCAGACTGCAGCAGCAGCGTTTTTCGGCGATGCCGGTGCCAGCGACTATGAAAGGCAGTTTCTGGCGCTGCTCGCCCACAACCAGATCGGGGCCATCGACAGGGCGAACGGCACCGGTCCGTTCGGACATGACCGCCACGCCATCGCCAACCGCGATTTCCAGGCCACCTACCGGACGCTGGAACGGCTGGCGAAGCCGGTTACCGCCGAACAGATGCCGGCAGTGAGCGGCACAGCCGGCGAAGGCCATTTCAACGGCCGTTGGCGCGTGTCGCGGCAGACGCTCTATGTCAACGCCGCCGCGCGGCCCTCCGCGCCAAAGACGTTCAGCTTTTCCGGCCTGCAGGCGCGCTCGGTCGAGATCGTGATGCGCCAGGCGGGAAAGCAGCCGGTTGAGATATCGGGCGCCTGCGACGGGGCGCTGGCGATTCGCGCCGGCGGTGGCTCGCGCAGCGTGGCGAGCGGTGCCGCCTTCCGCCTCCGCCTGTCGGCCGGGCAAACCGCCAGCCTGTTCCCCAGCGATGGTTTGAACCGCTGCAGTCTCAAGCTCAGCTCCAGTCTGGCGCCGGCAGGCGCCCCGCTCACCATCCTGCGCGAAGAGGTTGCCTATCCGGCGATAGCCGCGCTCGACAGCCGCTACGAGCGTTGTCCAGTGCCCGGTCCATCCGGCCTGGATGAACTCGCCCGCGTCTTCTCCGCCGGCCGCTGGCTGTCGCAGAGCTGTTCGCTGCCGCTCGGGTCACCGCGCCTGTTACGCAAGTCGCGCGACGGCTTCAACGCCAAGGTCGAAGCGCTGCTCGGCGCGCCTTTACCCGACAGCGCCTTTGACAAGGCCGACCCCGAACTGCCGCTCGATTTCTCGCGCGCGCCGAAACTCAAGCTGGTCTATCTGTCGTCGCTGGAGTTCAAGGCCGATTTTTCCGGCCGCGTCATCGAGCGGCTGATCCGCCATCACGCAGCCCTCGGCACCAAAGTGCGCATCATGGTCACAGACGTGCTGGAGCGCGACAAGGACGATGCGCTGCTGCACCGGCTGGCGGCCGATTATCCCAATGTCGAGTTGCAGGAATATCGTTGGCGGGCCGACCACGGCGCGCCGGTCGACGAGCAACTGTCACAGCTGCACAAGACCCATCACGTCAAGATGCTGGCGACACTTGCCGAGGATCCAGCCCGCTCGCGCGTCATCATCGGCGGCCGCAACATTCATGACGGCTTCCTGTTCCACAAGCCGATCGACCTGTCGCGCTATCCGAACCTCGAGCAATACGGCAAGACCGACGGCCTCTCGCTCAACTACTATTCGAACTGGAGCGATTTCGACATCGAGTTTGCCGACCCGGCCACGGTCGAGACGCTGGCCGCGCATCTCTCGACATTGTGGCTGCGCGACGCCGACACCAACATCGCAAGACCCTTCTCCATTCCGGTGCGCTCCGACAGCCGGCGCCTGCCGGGCACGGTGCGCCATTTCATTTCCGTGCCCTACGAGGACAACCATGCGCTCGAGACCTATTTCGTCGAGCTGATCGACACTGCCCGGCACCATATCGAGATCGTCAATCCCTACCTTAATCTGACGCCGAAGCTCAGCCTGGCCATCGAGCGGGCGCTGGCGCGCGGCGTCAGGATCGACATTGTCGGCCGCATCGACCTCAAGGGCGATATTGGCGGCAAGCTGCTGACCGCGCTCAACAAGCTGTTCGTCGAGAGATATGGCGACCGCATCAACATCCGCGAATTCAAGGCGCCCGATGTCGTGCTGCACTCCAAGATCATGATGATCGACGAAAGGCTGGTGACGATCTCGTCGGTCAATCTCAACAACCGCAGTTTCTTCCACGATCTGGAGAACGGCATGACGGTGCTCGACCCTGCCTTCTACGCCAGGATGCAGCCGGTCTATGACGACTATGTCGCCCATTCGAACCCGGTATCGACCAAGGTGACGATACCGTGGGCCTACCGATGGCTGTTCTCGAAGGGTTGGGTGAAGGAGGCGTTTTGAGGGGCTGGCGACGCTGAAGGAATGCCGTTCTGTAGCGATCCTTTACACCCCTCTGTCCGGTAGGACAGAGGGGGTGCTGGCCCGCGAGCTTTAAAAAGCACCCCTACCTCAAATACCGCTCCGGCCCCAGCTCCCGCACATCGATATCAGGCACCTTGCTGGAGATGATGTCGGACAGCACCTTGGCCGAGCCGCAGGCCATGGTCCAGCCAAGCGTGCCGTGCCCGGTGTTGAGATAGAGGTTGGAGAACTCGGTGCGGCCGACCAGCGGCGGCCCGTCCGGCGTCATCGGCCGCAGCCCGCACCAGAAGGACGCCGCCTTGAGGTCGCCGCCATCCGGGAACAGATCGCCGACCGAATGTTCGAGGGTGCGCCGGCGCGATTCATGCAGCCTGAGATCGAAGCCGGAAATCTCCGCCGTGCCGCCGACGCGGATGCGGTCGCCGAGCCTGGTGATCGCCACCTTGTAGGTTTCGTCCATTACCGTCGACACCGGGGCGGCGACCGCGTCCTTGATCGGAACGGTGATCGAATAGCCCTTGACCGGATAGACCGGGATCGGGCGCCTGAGCAGGCGCATGAAGCGTGCCGAATAGCTGCCCAGCGCCAGCACATAAGCGTCGGCCGCGCGCGAGCGCTGGTCGGTGCCGACGCTGACGATGCGATTGCGGTTCTTGGAGAAGCGCCGGATCTGCGTGCCGTACTCGAACGTGACGCCGCGCGCCACGCAGAGCTCGGCCAGCCGATCGGTGAACATCTTGCAGTCGCCAGTTTCGTCGCCGGGCAATCTCAGCCCGCCGACAAACTTTTCCCGCACGCCGGCCAGCGCCGGCTCGGCCCCAATGCAGCCTTCGGGATCGAGCAACTCGTAGGGAACGCCATATTTCTTCAGCACCTCGACATCGCCGCCGGTGCCGTCGATCTGCTTTTGCGTGCGAAACAGCTGCAGCGTGCCCTTGGTCCGCTCATCATAAGCGATGCCGGTCGCCTCGCGCAGCGCCTTCAGCGTGTCGCGGCTGTATTCGGCGAGCGGCACCATGCGCGCCTTGTTGATGGCGTAGCGATCCGCGGTGCAATTGCGCAGCATCTTGATGAGCCATGTCCACATATACGGATCGAAGGCCGGCCGCACCACCAGCGGGCCGTGCTTCATCAACAGCCACTTGATTGCCTTCAGCGGAATGCCGGGGCCGGCCCAGGGCGAAGCATAGCCCGGCGAGATCTCGCCGGCATTGGCGAAGCTGGTTTCCAGCGCCGGCCCTTTCTGGCGGTCGAACACCGTCACCTCGTGGCCGGCCTCAGCGAGATAATAGGCAGTGGTGACCCCGATAACGCCGCCGCCCAACACGAAGATCTTCATCGCATCACTCTCCACGACGACTTCCGTCAGAGGGCCGCCGCCTCCTGTCTGCCGGATTCTGCGGCGTCCGCCAAGGGGCGGCGTGTCGCGGCTCTATTCGTTGATATAGCGGCGGTGGAAGCGGGGGCCGAGACTGGTCAGGATTTCATAACCGATCGTGCCGGCATGACCGGCGGCGTCATCGACGCTCTGCGAGGGACCCAGGAGTTCGACAAGGTCGCCCTCGCGCAGCCGGCCGGCCGGCAGGGCCGAGATGTCGAGTATGATCGAATCCATCGACACCCGCCCGACAAAGGGCAGCCGCACGCCGTCGAGCCAGGCAGCCGAAGCCGCGCGCCGGTGCCAGCCATCGGCATAGCCGAGCGAGATAGTGGCCGCTCGCAAGGGACCACTGGCCAGAAACGCATGTCCGTAGCCGACGCCCGCGCCCTTATCGATGCCGCGTGTCTGGATAATCTTTGCCTCGAGCCGCACCACCGGCAGCATCGGGTTCGCCTCATCAGGTGTCGGATTGATGCCGTAGAGCGCAGCGCCCGGACGCGCGAGGTCGTACTGATAGCGCGGCCCAAGAAAGATGCCGGAGGAATTGTCGAGCGACGCCGGCGCCCTGGGCAGCATTTTGCGCAGCCGTTCGAATTCCCGAAGTTGCGCGTCATTGGCCGCATTGGTCGGTTCGTCGGCGCGGGCCAGATGGCTCATGACGAGGACGACATCGACGCCGGCGAAAGCATCGGCCGAAAGCGCCTCGACCTCTGCCGGCGCCATGCCCAGCCGCGACATGCCGCTGTCGACCTGGATGGCGGCCTTGAGCTTGCGGCCGGCCTTTTGGCCTGCCTCGCTCCACGCCTTCAGTTGCCCGGTGCTGTTGATGACGGGAACAAGGTCGGCGGCCACCGCTTCGGGTTCCGAGCCCGGCGGCAGGCCGTTCAGCACATGGATTTCCAGCTTCGGTCCGAGTGCGTCGCGCAGCGCGACACCCTCGGTGAGATGAGCGACAAAGAAGCTGTCGCAGCCTTCGGCAACCAGTGCCGCCGCCACTTGCCGCGCGCCGAGCCCGTAACCGTCGGCCTTGACGACGCCGGCGCAGCGCACGCCGCCGAGCTTTGCCTTGAGCCGCCGGTAATTCTCCCTGACCGCGCCGAGATCGATGGTGAGAATGGCGCCGGCCGCCGCTTCGCTGATCGGCTGCAAGCCGGCTTCCGGTGCAGAATGCAATGACTTCCCTGAGGCGCTGCTCATCCCCGCTCCTGACCAGAGCACGAAACAAACCCTATCAGTAAGGACAGATCATGGACGTCGCAACAGCGAGCCGCCTAAGCCAAATGCCGGAACGCCGTCACCACGTCCTCATAGACCTTGCGTTTGAACGGCACTATCAGATCGGGCAGGTCCTGCATTGGCCGCCATGCCCATTCATCGAATTCGGCGGTGTGGCCGCCCGGCGGCGGATTGATCTGGATCTCGCTGGCCTCGCCGTGAAAGCGGTAGGCGAACCATTTCTGCGTCTGGCCGCGATAACGCCCCTTGAGGGCTATGCCGACCAGATCGGGCGGCAGGTCGTAATTGATCCAGTGCGGCGCCTCGGCGAGCAGCGTGACCGAGCGCATGCCGGTCTCTTCATAGAGCTCGCGCCCGGCCGCCTGCAGCGGCTCCTCGCCCTCGTCGATGCCGCCTTGCGGCATCTGCCAGAGCTGCGTGGTCCCGGCGAATTCGCTGTCCGGCTCGGCGATGCGGTGCCCGACCCAGACCAGCCCGTCGCCATTGAGGATCATCAGTCCTACGCAAGGGCGGTAAGGCAGCGTCTCGGGGTCGACAGGTTTCTTCGTCATGATCAGCCTTTTTCCGGGTCGATGGCCACCGCCGAGATCGGCACGATCTCGATGCCGCGCTTTTTTGCTTCGACCACCCAGGACGCCACGGTATCGACGGTGAGGTCGAAGGCCGAGCCGATGCCGACGGCGGAGCCTTTGGCACGCGCGGTCGCTTCCAGCGCGTCGAGCTTTTTCAGAATGGCGCCGCGGTCCTGCACGGCATCGATTGCCGTATCGCCGGCAACGAACGGCACTCCGTCCTTCAAGGCGAGATCGGACGCCAGGCTCCGCGCGGACGAGCCGTCATCGACATAGGCAAGGCCACGCTTGCCGAGTTCGGCCATGAACGGTCCCATCGCCGTCGCGTCCGCCGAAAAGCGCGCCCCCATATAGTTCATGACGCCGGTATAGTTGGTGGTCCGCGACAGCGCCCAGCGCAGATTCTTCAGATTCTCGTCCGGGCTTGCCGCCACCGTCAGCGTGTTGCGGCCGGGATTGACGTTGGGATAGTCGAACGGTTCGAGCGGCACCTGCATGACCACCTCATGCCCGCTCTGCCGTGCCGCCTGCATCCACCGGCCGATGCTGTTGCCTTGCGGCGCAAAAGCCAGCGTCACTTCGGCCGGCAGCTTGGCGATCGCCGCCTGCGTGCCGGTCTGCGACACCGCAAGCCCGCCGATGACGATTGCCACGCGAGCGCCGCGCGAACCCGACCACGGCCGCGCATAGACATCGAACGGCCGCCGGCCGTCAGCGGCGCGAACCGGCAGCGGGCCGGTGTCGCTGGCCTCGATCAGCGCCCTGTCGGGGATATGCGCGATCTTCAGGTTCTGGCCGATCGTCGACGGGTCATGGATGACAATGGCTGCATTGGGCGGGCCGTCACCCTCCTGGGTTTGCACATGGATGATCTGCGGACCGCTGGCCTTGGGCGTTTCCGCCTTCGGCGCTGCCGCCGTCGCTTGAGCAGGGGGCGCTGCGGCCGCGGGCTCGGCCGCCGCCGTCACCCTCGGCGTCGAGACCGCGATTGCTTCCGGTTTGCGGAACGGCTTCTCGCGCAGCGCGATCGCGCCGGAGATGCCGACCGCGGCCAGCACGACCAGCGTCGCCGCGACGGCGCCAGCGCTGATCCCGCGCGACGCGGCACGCGGTCGGACGGTCTGTCCGAGCGGGCGTTCGATGTCCTTGCCGACGTCAGCCAAGCCGCATCCCCCGGCGCGTGATCAGCGAAATCTTCGCCATGCGCAGATCCAAAACTGACGGCGCGTCCCCTGCGCCTTTTGAGGCACAGCGCCCAGCTGCCCCCGAATCAAACTGCCGGAACCTCACGGTCCCGGCAGCATTGCATCGCTTCGATTGGGCAGCCAGAGCTACCAGTCGATTTCACTGGTTAAGTACTGCCTTCTCCGGATTCGGCGGGAATGCCGGATCGGTCTTTTGGCCGCGCAGCAGCTGTTCGGCATAGATCAGCTGCAGATCGTCCTTCGGATCCGGCGGCACATAGGCAGCCGAGCCCGAGCCGGTATCGCTCTCGTCGGCGCCCTTGATATGGCCCTTGAGGTCCGATTCGCCGCGCGTCAGGTCCCTGCCCTGCAGTTCGGGCGGCAGCGGCTGGTCGACCTTGATATCGGGCGTGATGCCCTTGCCCTGGATCGACTTGCCGGACGGCGTGTAATAGAGCGCCGTCGTCAGGCGCAGCGCGCCGTTCTCGCCAAGCGGGATGATGGTCTGCACCGAGCCCTTGCCGAACGACTGCGTGCCGACCACTGTGGCGCGGCGCAGATCCTGCAGCGCGCCGGCGACGATCTCGGAGGCGCTGGCCGAACCGCCATTGACGAGCACGATCAGCGGCTTGGCGCCGATGTCGTCGCCTGCCTTGGCGTCGAAGCGTGTGACGTCCTTCGGGTCGCGGCCGCGGGTCGAGACGATCTCGCCACGGTCGAGGAAGGCGTCGGACACGCTCACCGCCTGGTCGAGCAGGCCGCCCGGGTTGAGCCTGAGATCGAGCACATAGCCCTTGAGCTTGTCGTTCGGCACCTGCTTCTTGATCGTGTCGATGGCGTTCTCGAGGTCGTCATAGGTCTTTTCGGTGAAGGAGGTGATCTTCATGTAGCCGATGTCGTTCTCGACCCGGAACTTGACCGCCTTGACCTTGATGATATCGCGCACCACCGTCAACTCGATCGGCTTGTCGGCGCCTTGGCGCAGGATGGTCAGCTTGATCGGCGTGTTGACCAGGCCGCGCATCTTTTCGACCGCATCGTTGAGCGTCAGGCCGCGAACCTCTTGGCCGTCGATCTTGGCGATATAGTCGCCGGCCAGCACGCCTGCCTTGGCAGCCGGGGTGTCGTCGATCGGCGTGATCACCTTGACCAGGTCGTTCTCCATGGTGACCTCGATGCCGAGGCCGCCGAACTCACCCTTGGTCTGCACGCGCATGTCCTGCGCCTGCTCGGCATTCATGTAGGAGGAGTGCGGATCGAGCGAGGTGAGCATGCCGTTGATGGCGTTTTCGACCAGCGACTTGTCGTCCGGCGGCGTCACATACTGCGCCCGCACGCGCTCGAAGATGTCGCCGAAGATCGCCAGTTGCTTGTAGGTCTCGGAGCCTGCAGCGTTCGCCGTCGAGCCGGGCGCGCCATAGACCAGGCTCATCGCTGACGCGCCCATCAGCGCACCGGCAATAAGAAGCGACAGTTTCCGCATCATTTCACGTCCTTCCAGAGAAGCGGTCCGCCCACCATGGGGTCGGATCGACGGGTTTTCCATCCTTGCGGAACTCGACATAGAGTTCCGGCGTGGCATTTCCATTCTTCGAGGCCGAGGTGCTTGCCACCCGGGCCTCTCCCATCGCGCCGACCGGCTCTCCTGCGAGCACCGACTGGCCAGACGCGACGCTGATTCTGCTCATCCCCGCCAGAACGACATGATAGCCGTCTCCCGCATTGAGGATCAAGAGTTGACCATAGGAGCGAAAAGGCCCCGCATAAAGCACATTTCCGTCCGCCGGTGCCGTGACGATGGCTCCCGATTGTGTCGCAACCATGTCGCCAAGCATCACCGCGCCGTTACCGTCATCGGCCCCGAAACGCAGCTTGATCTTGCCGGTGACCGGCAGCGAGACTTGTCCCTGAAGTGCCGAAAACGGCGCGGCGGCGGTGAGGCGGTTGCCTTCCGGCACGGGCAGCGAAGCCAGCTCCGTCGACGCGGTTGTGCCTGCATCGGCGTTATCGGCGTCGGGCTTATCGCTGTCGGCCGCTTTCTGTTCGCCTGCCTTGACGGCATCCGCCGCCTTGCGGCTCTTGTCGACTTCAAGCGAAGCGATCAGCTCTTTCAGGCTGCCGGCCTTGGCCGCAAGCGCCTGGGACCGCTGCTTTTCGGCGGCCATCGCCGTCCAGGTGTCCGCCTCGAGCTTCTGCTTGGCTTCGAGCAGCATGGAGAGGCGTTTCTTTTCCGCCGTCTGCTCGCCGACCGCCGCTGTCAGCCGCGTCCGCTCGGCCTCGATCGAGCCCGTCACCCGGGTCTGTTCCCTGAGGTCGGCCAGCAATTTGTCGGTCTGCTGGCGCAGTTCGGGCACCACTGCGCCGAGCAGGATGGCGCTGCGCACCGACGACAGTGCGTCTTCCGGCTTGACCAGGATCGCCGGCGGCGGATTGAGCCCCATGCGCTGCAGCGCCCCCAGCACCTCGGCCAGCACGTCGCGCCGCGCCGCCAGCGAGACACGGATCTTCTGTTCCTCGCCCTTCAGTCCTTCGAGCCTGGCGCCGATATCCTCGATGTCCTGGCCGAGCTTCTGCTCGGTCATCGCCGACTGGATAAGCGCCGCGGTGATCGAGGCATGGTCCTTCTTGACCGAAGCAATGTCGGCGGCGAGCTTGGCCAGCCGTTCGGACGACAGCGTGATCTCGGCCGACACCTTCTCATATTCGGCACGGCTCAGATCGGGGTCGGGCGCCACGTCCAGCGTATTTTCGGCCCGCGCAAGCCCGAGCGACAGCAAAACCACCGCTGCAGCGATGCCGCAGCGCGCGTGCCGGAAGCCCGTTCGTGATTTCCCGTTGTCAGCCATTGAAGCCCGACTCTATGCGTGGCTTCGTTAACGAACCATCAACCATGATCGAACCGAAGCCTAGCACAAAACAGCCGCGCATTGGGGCGGAAATCCGGACGATTGATCCTCGACCCACTGATTTACGAACGGTGGTAGGGATGTCCTGAAAGAATCGTTGCCGCCCGATAGAGCTGCTCGCCCAGCATGACGCGCACCAGTTGGTGCGGCCATGTCGCCGCGCCGAACGAGACCATCAGCTCAGCCTGATCGCGAATCGACTGGTCGTGCCCGTCGGCGCCGCCAATGGCGATGACCAGCGCCTTGCGGCCGCCGTCGCGCAACTGGCCGATACGGTTGGCGAAATCGTCTGAGGACAGGTTCTTGCCGCGTTCGTCGAGCAGGAACAGCGCCGTGCCCGGCTGCAACTGTGCCTGCAGCTTCTGGCCTTCCTCGCGGCGGCGCTCATTGGCGTTCTGGGCGCGTCCCTCGGCGATCTCGGCGACACCAGAGAATTCGAGCCCGATCGCCGGGCCGCCCTTGGCGAAACGCTCGAAATAGCGGTCGGCGAGTTCTCTCTCGGGGCCGGTCTTCATCCGGCCCACGGCATGAACTGCTATCTTCATCCCTGCCTCGGCGAGCTTTCAATCCATGTCGCACCCAGGATGGTTACGACATGAGACGGAGCTCAGTGCAAGGTCTCTTCCTCGAGGTCCGGCGCCTGCCACATCTTTTCAAGATTGTAGAATTCGCGGACTTCTGGGCGGAAGACATGGACGATGATGTCGCCTGAATCGATCAGGACCCAGTCGGCGCCGGACAGCCCCTCGACGCGCGCCGTGCCGAGACCGGCATCCTTGAGCGCCTTGAGCAGGTGGTCGGCGACAGCCGAGACATGACGGTGCGACCGGCCCGACGCGATGACCATATAGTCGCCGAGGCTCGATTTCCGCTGAATGTCGATTGAGACAATATTTTCGGCCTTGGAGTCTTCCAGACTGGCAAGGACTGTCTTGATGGCACGGGACACGGCGTCATCTACGCTGATCCTGGCCGGCGAAGGCATGATGTCAGCCTTCTTCCGCAATGCTGTTCTCAGTGTATTTCCTTTCGCAGCAAGAACAACCAAATCACCCACGAAATCAGGTGACACCCTATAGATAGGCAGAGTTCCCTTGCAGTTTCAAGACGGGAGGCCCTGCCAGCGCGAACGCGGTGCACGACTTCCGGTTCCGGAGCCTTGAGAAAAATCGGAACCCATGGCCGCGGCAGGGGTTATCGACACACCCCCCAAACGGATTTTCCTGATGCCAATCGACCCCCAGAACACGCTGCTCACCGTGCAGGCTGGCCTTGCGCAACTCAGCACGCTGATCGTTTCCTATTCCTTCTCCGCCATCGGCGCCATCATCCTGCTGGTCGTCGGCTATCTCGTCGCCGGGCTCGCAGAACGATCGATCTCAGCCGGCCTCGGCCATATCCATGGTTTCGACGCGACGCTGCGCCATTTCTTCTCGAAGATCGTGCGCTACGCCATCCTGATCCTGGTCGTCATCATGGTGCTCGGCCAGTTCGGCGTTCAGACGGCCTCGATCATCGCCGCCATCGGCGCCATCGGGCTGGCAATCGGCCTGGCGCTGCAAGGCACGCTGCAGAACATCGCCGCAGGCATCATGCTTCTGGCGCTCAGGCCATTCCGCATCGGCGAATATGTCGAGGTCGGCGCCATTTCCGGCACCGTCGAGGAAATCGGCCTGTTCGCCACCAAGCTCCGCACGACAGACGGCGTCTATGTGCTGGCGCCCAATTCGACGCTATGGAACCAGCCGGTGCGCAATTTTACCCGTAATGGTGTGCGCCGCGGCGATATCACGCTGAGCATCGGCTCCTGGAACGACATCGACCTGGCGCAGAAAACCATGCTGGGCGTTGCCGGCAGCGAGCGCCGCGTCAAGCGAGAGCCGGCGCCGATCGCCTTCGTTGCCACCGTGGGCGATGCCAGCGTCGCCATCACCTTGCGCTACTGGACCACGGCGGCGGATTTCTTCGCCACCCAGATCGATCTCACCAAACGCGTCAAGCAGGCGTTCGACGCCGAAGCCATTTCGGTTCCCGCACCTCCGCCGGAGGCTCGACAGGAAACTGCCGCCACCAGGCAGTAGGAGCTGTGAAACCGTTCAGCGCTGATCTTCCGGGGCGTAGGCGAGGTCCACCGGCAGCGGCGCCTGCGCCGACATCGGCGCGAAACTGCTGGTCTCCGTAGCGGGGACGGCGCGCATGGTGGCCACCCGCCACAGCACGAACAGGCAGAAGACGGTGGCGATGACGATGGCCACATAAATGAAGGCCTGCGTGCCATAGATAGCCGACAGTGCCGTCACGATACCAGGCACGATGAACCCCGACAGCGACCAGGCAAACAGCAACGAACTCGAAAGCGCCACCATGTCGTCCTTGCCGGCGCGATCGGCGGCGTGTGCGCTGGCCAGCGAATAGATCGATTCCGAAGCGCCGTCCCAGATCACATAGATCACCACCAGCACCGCCAGAGCGCCACCGTCAAAGCCGATAGCCAGAATACCGGCAACGATGGCCAGTGCCGCAGCGCCGGCCAGCACGTAACGGCGATCGGTACGATCCGAAATCCAGCCGAGCGGGATCTGCAGGATCAGCGTGCCGACGGGCATGGCCGACAAAAGCAGCGCCACATCGGCCTGGCTGTAGCCCTTGGCCGTGGCATGGATCGGTGCGAACCCGGCGATCGCCATCGACAGGCCGCCGACGGCCAGCATGCCGGCCACGCCGACCGGCGAGATCCGCCAGGCGCGGCCAAGCGCCACGGAGGCTGCGCGAGGTGGCGGCGGTTGAGCCAACCGCGTCATGCCGACCGGCAGGATCGACACCGCGGTGAAGGCAATGCCGATCAGCGGCGCCTGCGCCGTCGCGATGTCGACCGCCGCCAGCAGGGCATAGCCGACGCCAAGTCCGGCGACATAGGCGACGTAAAACACCGCCATCACCCGGCCGCGAATGGCGTTTGCGACGGCATCGTTGAGCCAGCTCTGGGCGACGATGAACAGGCCGCATATTGCAAAACCGTAAAGCGCGCGCGCCGCGATCCACAGCAGCGGGTAGGTGCCGGCGCCAATGGCAGCATTCGACAGCGCTATCAGCGCCGACAGCACCATGAAGGCGCGGGCGTGCCCGACGCGGCGCACCAGCGGCCCGGTCAGGATACAGCCGGCAAGTCCGCCGGCAGACAGGCCGGTGATGATCAGCCCGGCCCAGGTCGGATCGAAGCGCTCGACGCCAAGCCGGACCGGGATATAGGCGAACATCAACCCATTCCCGACCGCAATCAGCGCCATCGACACGATTACGCTGGCAATGGCGATCACGGGCGCCGGCGGGGTGCCATGATCGGGGCCGATGTCGGTCTGGTTCACTGAAGTGGCCATATCCAGCGCAGCATCGCCCAGCCAATCGCGAAAGGCCGCCGTAAAAGCGACATCGGCGATCTGGTCTTACGGAGTTACCTTGGCTTGCTGGCGAATAGCACTCGATGACAGCGACGAGCGTGGGCCGTGGATGAAGGTCCAGGCCGGCGCCTTCATGCGGGCGAGCCGGGGCGCGTCACCCTCGTCGACGCGGGCATAGTCGAAGGTCTTGGCCACGACCGAGGACAGGAAGGACAGCGTCGCGCCCGGGCGGTCGATGACGGCGATCGGGAAGGTCATGACGATCTGGCGCCAGCGCTGCCAGCGATGGAAATCGCGAAGTGAGTCAGCGCCCATGATCCAGACGAAGTCGACGCCGGGATTGCGCGCCTTGACCAGAGCCAGCGTGTCGGCGGTGAAGCGAATATGATGCGCCGCCTCGAAGGCGGTGACCTTGATCTTCGGGTTCTTGGCGACCTGCTCCGACTGGAGCAGCCGGTCGCTCAGCGGCGCCAATTCCCTGGTGCTCTTCAGCGGATTGCCTGGCGTCACCATCCACCATAGCTGGTCGAGCGCCAGCCGCCTGAGCGCGATTTCCGCCACCAGCGCATGACCGGCATGCGGCGGGTTGAACGAGCCGCCGAACAGGCCGACGGCAAGGCCCTTTTCGGCATGCGGCATGCGGAGGTAGTGCGAGGAAAGAGGCGCCCCACCCTCCCCCTTGTGGGGAGGGTCGATCCGCGAAGCGGAGCGGGGTGGGGGGATTGCAGAATTCAGCGTCGTACCCCCACCCGGCTCGCTGCGCTCGCCACCCTCCCCACAAGGGGGAGGGTAAGGCCAGCGCTCAAGGCCTCACCTGTCCCGACCCGCGCACGCGGTATTTGAACGAGGTCAGCTGCTCGACACCAACCGGTCCGCGCGCGTGCATCTTGCCGGTGGCGATGCCGATCTCGGCGCCCATGCCGAACTCGCCGCCATCGGCGAACTGGGTGGAGGCATTGTGCAGGAGAATCGCCGAGTCGATCTCGCTGAAGAAGCGCTGCACAGCCTTTGCATCCTCGGCGATGATCGCCTCTGTGTGGTGTGAGGAGAACGTCTCGATATGGTCGATGGCGCCGGCAATCCCGTCGACCAGTTTTACCGCGATGATGGCGTCGAGATATTCGGTCACCCAGTCGGCATCGGTCGCCGGCTTGGCGTCGAAGAACAGCTTCATCACTTCCTGATCGGCATGGATCTCGCAGCCGGCGGCGCGTAGCGCGTCGAGGATCGGCACCAGATGCGTGGAGGCCACCATGCGGTCGACCAGCAAAGTCTCTGCAGCGCCACAGACACCGGTGCGCCGCATCTTGGCGTTGACGGCGATCCTGACCGCCATGTCAAGATCGGCCGAGCGGTCGATGTAGAGATGGCAGATGCCTTCAAGATGGGCAAAGACCGGCACCCGCGCCTCGCTCTGGACGCGCCCGACCAGGCTCTTGCCGCCCCGCGGAATGATGACGTCGAGATTGCCGGAAAGCCCTTTCAGCATCTCACCGACGGCGGCGCGATCGGTGGTCGGCACCAGCTGGATGGCATCCTCAGGCAAACCAGCGGCCTTCAGGCCCTCGACCAGGCAGGCATGGATGGCGGCGGATGAATTGAGCGAGTCCGAGCCGCCGCGCAGGATCACCGGATTGCCGGCCTTGAGGCAGAGTGCGCCGGCATCCGCCGTCACATTCGGCCGGCTTTCATAAATGACGCCGACAACGCCGAGCGGCGTGCGCACGCGCTCGATCTGCAGGCCGTTGGGGCGATCCCAGGCCGCGATCACATCGCCGACCGGGTCCCTGAGCTCGGCGATTTCACGGATGCCATCCGCCATGGCACGGGTGCGCGCCGGATCGAGCTTCAGCCGGTCCATGAACGAGCCGGACAATCCCGATTCGTGGCCATTCGAGACATCGATGGCGTTGGCGTCGAGAATGTCCTGCTCACGCGAAATGATCGCGTCGGCCATGGCGACGAGTGCGGCATTCTTGGCGTTGGTCGTGGCGATAGCCAGCGGTCGGGCGGCGGCGCGCGCATTGCGGCCTATCCGTGCCAACAAACTGGCTACATCTTCGCCTTGGTGTTTGTTCAACATCTGACCGCTCCGGTGAAGCCTGGTGGATTTACACGCGGCCGGCCTTCGCGGCAATGGCCGCAAATTCGGGAGAGCAGAATGAAGAGCGCCGCAGTCTTGTTTGCTTTGGCCACGATGCTGGCGCCCACCGGCCTTCGCGCAGCCGATTACTGCGATGACAAGATCGAACTCGGCGAGAGCCCCGATGGCCTGGCCATGACCATGGTAGGTTCGATGATGTCCCTCGTACTCGCTGAGCGCTATTGCGGCGCGCTACCGACGCCGTTTTCCCAAATCTACGTCGTAGTTGAGGAGGGACATGGATGTGGGCCGCGTGTGAGGCTTGAAGCAGAATTCAAGAAAAAGATGGAGGAGGAAAAAGCGACAGACGCAATGATGGCCGACTCAGTCATGCACGACCTCATCGCAGACGGGACGGACCTCCCCCAAGCCGAAATGGATAAACGTGCCAAGGCTATCATTGAAGGACAGTTGGGAGGTTGCAGCAAGCTTCTGAAAATTCAACGGGACGTTCAGGAGAGGTACCGCAACCCGCCCAAATGGCCGCGTGAACCTGACAAGTAGCGCGCCGTCAATCGCAGGGCCGCGCCTCACTCGGCCGCGCCGCTCACTACCAGATCGTCCCTGTGGATCATCGCCGAGCGCGCCTCGTAGCCGAGCACGGTTTCGATCTCGGCGGTCTTCAGGCCTGCGATCCTTACGGCATCGGCGGCATCATAGGCAACCAGCCCGCGCGCGATCTCGCGGCCCTCGGGCGACAGGATCGCCACCGTGTCGCCACGCGAGAAATTGCCGCTGACCAGCCTGACGCCGGCCGGCAGCAAAGATTTGCCGGACAGCAGCGCACCGATGGCGCCGGCGTCGACGGTGAGCCGCCCCGCCGGTTCGAGCTGGCCGGCGATCCAGGTCTTGTAGCCTTTCACCGGATTGGCGCTCGGCCTGAAGAAGGTGGCGCGCTCGCCACGCTCGATCGCCATCAGTGGCGACAGCCTGGTGCCCGAGGTGATGATCATGGCGGTGCCGGCGGCGGTGGCGATCTTGCCGGCATCGAGCTTGGTGCGCATGCCGCCGCGCGACAGTTCGGATGCGGCCGCCCCGGCCATAGCCTCGATATCGGGCGTGATGCGGTCGACCACCGGAATGAATTTTGCATCGGGATCGCGCGCCGGCGGCGCCGTATAGAGCCCGTCAATGTCGGAGAGCAGCACAAGCAGGTCGGCGCCCATCATCGTCGCCACCCGGGCCGCCAGCCGGTCATTGTCGCCATAGCGGATTTCGGAGGTCGCCACCGTGTCGTTCTCATTGATGACCGGCACCGCCTTCATCTTGAGCAGCGTCGAGATCGTCGCGCGGGCATTCAGATAGCGGCGGCGCTCTTCGGTGTCGCCCAGCGTCAGCAGGATCTGGCCCGATTTCAGCGAACCCTTGCCCAGCGCATCCGACCACGCGCCGGCCAGCGCGATCTGGCCGACGGCCGCAGCCGCCTGGCTTTCTTCCAGCTTCAGCGCCCGTTTGCCGAGACCGAGAGTGGTGCGGCCGAGCGCAATGGCGCCGGACGATACGACCAGGATCTCGGCGCCGCCATTGGCGAGCACCGCAATATCCTCGGCAAGCGAGGCAAGCCAGTCGCGCTTCAGGCCGCTGGTGCGGTCGACCAGCAAGGCCGAACCTATCTTGACCGTGATGCGCCGGTATTTTGTCAGCGATTGCGCCGTCATCGCTATTGGTCCCAGCGGGTCTCGACGGGAGCGGCAGCCCTGTCGCGCGCTTCGCCGACAACCGCCATCAGCGCCCGCAGCACCGCTTCGACGCCCTCGCCGGTGGCCGCCGACAGCAGCATCGGCGCGCGGCCGGCAGCGCGTTTGAGCGACGCAACCTTCTTCTTGCGCTCATCGGCGTCGAGGATATCGACCTGGCTCAGCGCGACGATCTCGACCTTCTCGATCAGCCCATTGCCATAGGCATCCAGCTCGGCGCGCACGGTCTTGTAGGCCTTTCCAGGATTTTCCTCCTGCGCCGAGACCAGGTGCAAAAGCACACGCGTGCGCTCGACATGGCCGAGGAACCGGTCGCCGATGCCGACACCCTCATGCGCGCCCTCGATGAGGCCCGGAATGTCGGCGATGACGAATTCGCGCGCATCGATGCGGGCAACGCCGAGACCTGGATGCAGCGTGGTGAAGGGGTAGTCGGCGATCTTTGGCTTGGCTGCGGTGACGGTTGCCAGAAAAGTCGACTTGCCGGCATTTGGCAGCCCGACCAGGCCGGCGTCGGCAATCAGCTTCAGCCGCAGCCAGACATTCATCTCTTCGCCGGGCTGGCCCGGATTGGCGCGGCGAGGCGCCTGGTTGGTCGAGGTCTTGAAATGCTGGTTGCCGAAACCGCCATTGCCGCCCTTGGCCAGCAGGAAGCGCTGGCCGACCACGGTCAGGTCGCAGATCAGCGTCTCATTGTCCTCGGCAAACACCTGGGTTCCGGCCGGCACCTTGAGCGTCACATCGGCGCCCTTGGCGCCGGTCATGTTGCGGCCCATACCGTGGACACCGGTCTTGGCCTTGAAGTGCTGCTGGTAGCGATAGTCGATCAGCGTGTTCAGCCCATTGACCGCTTCCAGCCAGACATCGCCGCCGCGGCCACCGTCGCCGCCATCCGGGCCGCCGAACTCGATGAATTTTTCGCGCCGGAACGACACAGAGCCGGCGCCACCGTCGCCGGAGCGGATATAAACCTTGGCTTGATCGAGAAATTTCATTGGACTACGCAGTTTCTGTTGGCCTTGCGGCTTTGCTTTAGATCTTGCGCCTTGCTCTAAACCAAGGCGCGGCCAAGGGCGAGGCCGTTTTGCGACTAAAGCGCCGGATGCCCTTTTGTCGGGGACGCGGTAGCAGTGTCGCGGACGGAGCTTGAGGGGCGCGGGAATGAAGGTTGTAAGCTACAACATCCAGTACGGTATCGGTCTGGATGGCCGCTACGATCTCGGCCGCATCACCGAGGCGGTTCGCGGCGCCGACGTGATCGCGCTGCAGGAAGTGACCCGCAACAATCCGAGGAACGGCAACCGCGACATGGTCGCCGAGATCGGCGACGCGCTGCCCGAATATTTTGCCGCCTACGGCAGCAATTTCGAGGTCAATGTCGGCTCGCGCCTGGAGGCCGGCCGCGCCATCACCACCACTTTCCAGCTCGGCAACATGGTGCTGTCGAAGACGCCGATCCATCTGTCGCGCAATCTGCTTTTGCCGCGCAGCCGCAGCCTTGAGGCGATGAACTTCCAGCGCGGCGCACTCGAGGCGCTGGTCGAGACCCCGCTCGGCTTCATCCGCTTCTATTCCACGCATCTTGACCATCGCAGTCCGGTTGAGCGCGCCAGCCAGATCCGGTTCCTGCGCCAGCGCCTGTTGAACTATGCCTTCGAGGGCGGCGGTCTCTCCGGCATTCCCGAGATCGGCCTGCCGGACCTGCCCTATCCCGAAGCCTTCATCGTCATGGGCGACTTCAACATGCTGCCCGGCTCGCCCGAATATGTCGAACTCGTCGGCCGCCCGGACCATGAATTCGGTATGCCGCTGACCGCCGATCTCGCCGTCGACGTCGCCCAGCGCCTGAACACACCAGACGTCGTCACCTGGGTCGATCCCACGCGACCCGAAGACACAAGCCGCCACAAGCGCATAGACTACATCTTCACCTCGGCCTCGCTCGCCGGATCGCTGAAGCGCCTGTGGGTCGACCGTGAAGCGGTCGGCTCGGACCATCTCCCGATTTGGGTCGAGATGGGCTAAGTTGAGCCCGATCCACAACCAACGTTTCCAAACCTGTCGTTTGGAGGCACGCGCCTAGGTGTGTTGAGATTCAGGTCAGGCCGAGCCGAAAACACTGGTTTTCGAGAACCGGAGCGGAGTGTACTTAAGTACGTGCACCGGAAGCGCATAAAACCCGCGTTTGCAGGCCGGCCTCACCTGAATATCAAAACACCTAGAAATGCACCCAGTTTCGAAGACTGATCCAGGTCTTTCTGTCCAGCCGGTACCGCTCGACCGGCACCTGGCCGGCGACGATCGAGTTCAGCATGCCCTGGCCGGCATACTGGAAGCCGCATTTGTGGATGACCCGGCGCGAAGCCGGATTGATCACCCGCGTCGAAGCCTGCAGCACCTGGATCGACGTCCGTTGGAAGGCAAGGTCGACCAACGCGTGCGCGGCCTCCGTCGCATAGCCGCGCTTCCAATAGGGCTCGCCGATCCAGTAGCCGAGTTCCAGCCCGCGATCGGTCATGTTGAGGCCGGCGCAGCCGACGAAAATGTCGGTGCCGGCGAGCGTCAGGGCGTAGGCGATGCCGGCCCGGCGCGACCGGGTCATAGCCAGGAAGGCGCGTGCCTCGGCCTCGCCATAGGGGTGCGGCATGCGGGCCAGCATCTCGGCGACGTGACGGTTGTCGGCAAGCTCGACCAGTTGCGCGATGTCGGCTTCACACGGGGCGCGCATCACCAGCCGCTCCGTGGCCAGCACCGGGCAGTCTATCGCGTAACTTTCGTCTTCGGTGTCTTCCGCTTCGGCAACCATTCGACGTCCTCCAAGCAAGAAAAAGGGGAGATGGAAAACCCATCTCCCCTGATCCTTTTCCTGGCTCCATTCACTGGTTTGGCCAGACACCGGTTCCCGAGATGGGCGCCGGTTTTATAGTGCGGAACCGGCTACTCCGCGGCTTTTGTAATCGGGTTGACCGATACGTAGGTTCGGCCGTTGGCTTTTTTGTTGAAGGTGACTGCGCCGGTCTCGAGCGCAAAAAGGGTGTGGTCCGTGCCCATGCCGACATTGACGCCGGGATGCCAGGTGGTGCCGCGTTGACGGATGATGATGTTGCCCGGGATGACGGCTTCGCCGCCGAACTTCTTCACGCCCAGACGCTTGGAATGCGAGTCGCGACCGTTGCGCGACGAGCCGCCAGCTTTCTTGTGTGCCATCTAACTAACTCCGATGCGCCCTAGGGCGCTTGAATGGTCTTATGAACGCGTTCGCGTTCCGTTTCAAGTCCGATCCGGCAACCTTGTCGCCGGTTCGTTTTACTTCTTCGCCAGTTCCTTGGCCTGCTCGCGCCAGTCGTTGATCTGGTCGGTGCTGAAGGGCATGTGCGCGTCGATCTTGGCCACGTCCTTGTCCGACAGCTTGGCAAGCTGGGCGAAGGTGGTGATCCCCTGCTCGTGCAGCTGGCCGGCGGCAACCGGGCCGATGCCCTTGATCACGGCCAAATCGTCCGGCTCGCCCTTCGGCGCCTTGAACAGCGGCGCGGCGACGGCGGTCTCCGTCTTGGCTTCATCCTTCGGAGCAGCCTCGGCTTTGGCTTCCTTCTTCGCCTTGGCTTCCTTCGGCGCGGCCTCGGCCTTCGCCTCGGGCGCTACGTCAGCCTTGACTTCCTTGGCTTCCACCTTGGCTGAGGCCTTCTTGGAAGGCTTGGCGCCACCCAGCAGGATCTCGGCGATCCGCACGGTGGTCAGAAGCTGGCGGTGGCCGATCTTGCGGCGCGAATTCTGCCGGCGGCGCTTCTTGAAAGCGATGACGGTGCGGTTCTTGCCCTGCTCGACGACTTCCGCCGTGACCAGAGCGCCATCGACGAACGGGGCGCCGAAGGTGACATTTTCGCCTTCGCCATGGGCGAGGACGCTGCCGATTTCGACGATATCGCCGACATTGGCTTCGAGCTTCTCGATCTTCAGGAGATCGTTGGCGGCAACGCGATACTGCTTACCGCCCGTTTTAATGACTGCGAACATTTTTTGCCTTTCGCTGTTCGGTCGGCCTCGATGAGCCGCGTCACGCGGTTCGGCCGTCTTTTTGTCAGTCTGCGGGTTCGAAAAACAAGCGGCGTGGAAGAACCCTCCACGCCGATTGCGCGCTTCCCCTAACCGAAGGTTCGGTACGAGTCAAGGCAAACGGCCGGATTCCTTGGCCATGCGGCCTCCTTGCCGCGCCCGATCCCTCTGGTCGAGACCGGTTGGCCTATCTGCCGACGTGGCCGCGGCGCAGCCCTCCCGGCAAAGCCCGCACAGGAAGCTGAATTTCCCCGCGGATTTGGCCTTGTAACCTGCCCGCCCAGCCGTTATCTAGTGCGCCGCGCCGGCAACGGCCGACCATGACCGCGGAGAGGTGGCAGAGTGGTCGAATGCACCGCACTCGAAATGCGGCATGGGTGCAAGCCCATCGGGGGTTCGAATCCCTCCCTCTCCGCCACCCTACGCCCTGCGGGCTTCGGGTGGCAGGCCACCCGGAACCGCATCTGGGCGTAGGAGTGTCGCCCGAAGCTACGAAGTAGCGTAGGGGGACCGGAACGAAGCAGGATGCCCTCCGAAGCTTCAGCGAAGGGGCTGCCGCTAGGCAACGAGGCCTTGCCTCATTTGGTTTACCTCTTCGATCGGGACTGGATGCCCGGTGAGGAAGCCCTGCATCAAATTTACCCCCAGGCGCTGCAGCAATATGTACTGCTCTTCGGTTTCGACGCCCTCGGCGAGCACGACATGGCCGAGATTGCGAAGCAGTCCGACCATGTCCCGCAACAGGCTCAAGCCGCGAGAGGTCTGGCAATCGTGGAGGAAGCTGCGATCGATCTTTACCACGTCGAATTTGAACCGGCGCAGCCATGTAAGGCCGGCAAATCCCGTTCCGAAATCGTCCAGCCAGATCTGAACGCCGAGTTTTCGCAACCGCTCCACGTTTCTTACCGCTTGCGCCTCCAGAAAGATGTCACTGCCTTCGGTGATTTCGATGGCCAGTTTCTGGGGCGCAAGGCCGTGCCTGCCAAGGATCTCGGTGATCCGGAGTGAAAAGTTGGGAGCCTTGAGCTGAAGAACGGATACGTTCACCGTCACGACCGAGCCCAATCCGTATTCCGCCATGTCACCGCAGGCTCGATCGATCAGCCATGTACCCAGTTCCACGATCGCTCCGGTCTGCTCGGCAACGGGTATGAATACGGACGGACTGATCATGGTGCCGTCGAAGTCGCATACACGCATCAGACTCTCGTGCCCCAGCACGCGGCCCGACGCCAGCTCGCGAATTGGCTGGTAAGCGACAGAAACGAGCTGGTTGGAAACTGCCACCTTCAGCAGTTCTGAAAGATTTTCGCCGGAGCGATCCTGGCTGGTGGCGTGCGGGTCGTAAATCGTGAACGTAGCCCGACCGGCAAACTTGGACGCGTAGAGCGCGCGGTCAGCTTCCTGCAGCAGGATTCTAAGCTCTATGCTCTGATCGGCGCGCGTCAACGACGCCCCGGCACTGATCGTTACGATGTTGAGCTTGTCGCCCCGATCAGGGTGGTAGATATCCAAATCCTCTACAGCGCGACAGAATTTCTTCGTTATCTCATGAAGGTGAGCCCGCCCGGTGACCTTGCAGAGAATGACGAATTCTTCTCCGCCATAGCGGGCCGCGATAGCGTTGTTGGCAGCCGCCATCTCGGAGAGGACATGGGCGAGTTTGATCAGGCAATCGTCGCCGGCCTGATGACCAAGTCCGTCATTGAACCTTTTGAAGTAGTCGACGTCGATCAGAATGAGCCCTATCTCGTCGTCGTCCGCGGCCCAGTCTTCGCGCAGCTCCGAGAATTCTCGAATGATCGCCCTGCGGTTCTTCATTCCCGTGAGCGGATCGGTGTCGGCGATTTCGGTTAGCTTCTGCCCCTTCTTGATAGCAGCCTGCTCCTGGAACTGCGCCCGAAGCGCGTGCAGGAAGGTCTGGTACCGCTCCAGGCTCAGCCGCCAGGAAAGATAAAGCGACAAGACGAGGCAGTTCACGAAATAGGCCGACAGCACGATGCGGCCGGCGATGTCGGCCTGAAGGGAGAACATCGCGGCGTACACAAAGCTTGCGGCGACCGTCGCGGAGGCAAGGGCTGAAAGCCAAAAACGGAAGTTGAAGAACAGATTCGCACCCAGGATGAACACTGTGCCAAAAACCATGAAATGGGAGAGGGCATCCTGATGCTCTGTTCCAACAGCGGAGACGAGCCACCCAAGGGCACCGGAGACAATCGCCAGCGCTGCTACAAGGTGCAAGGTGGCAAGGGCAAAGCCCCGTCGGGCGACAAATTCGACAAGCGCCAGGGAAGTGACCCCTAGCGTAACGCGCGTCAAAACAAGCCGGCCGGCGACATCCGGAAAGAGAAACCAATCGAAAAGGCCATAGGCCACATAGCTGAATACAGCAGCCGCAATACCCCATCGCACAAGGCTGCGATTCTCATCGGCATCCTTCTGCAGGAACAGTGTCAGGAGTTCCGGATCGGCGGAATGCCACCGCGGACGTCCAATCGCTGCCGCCACCTTCTGGGCAACGTCCTCGCTCAGTTGCATCGCAACGCTCCTCCGCGATCTGCAGTAGCGAATGCAACAGCCGACGTCGCCTGCGGTCGGGGAATGAAGACGTCCCTGTCCGCAAGAAAAGTCAGATGTCGCTAACCGAGGGTAAACGGGCGGTTCGGATTTAGCCAGTTTGCAGGATTGATGGCCGTTCCATTGATTAAAATTTTACTAAAATTTAATTAAAATTGTTAGCATTGGTTGGCGGCGCACCTATGCTGCTGGCCGGGGACCGGGGCGGTAACCGGAGAGTAAACGGCATGCCTATCAAGCCAAAACTGCAGCTCGACCAATACAGCCTGGTCACCACCAGGCTGATGAAGAAACATGTTGCGACCTCCGAAGAGGCGGCTGACTCCGACGAGTTGAGGGACAGCACGGCCCAGCTCGCCCTGATACTGGACCTTGCTCATCAAGCCTTTGCGCGGCACAAACCGGCCGCCCCCATTGTCCATCGTTTGGCGGGGCGACTCCACAAGCTCCGCCGGCAGGTTGCTCCCGCGGTTTGGCAGAAACTCGTTCCTTTGGCTCAGCAGCATCGGGTTGCGGAATATTTGCTCCAGGACCCGTTCACGCGGTGGTCGGTCGAAAAACCGCGCGGGTATTCGGGCGATGCAGGCCTGCTGGATATTTACTACAAGCATCCGATCGCCGACGAGATCGTGGCCTCGTCGACCTTACTTGGTCGGCAAATCTATGCGTACACCAGTGAAGCTGCCAGTTCGGTGGCGGGGCGCGAGCGGCGGGATATTCTGGCCAGGACCGTGGACGAGACGGCCAGTAGTGTGGAAAAGGCTGAGGTGCTGGCGATTGCCTGCGGCCACCTCAGGGAAGCCGAACGCTCCGACGCGTTGGCCAGGCATAAACTGCAACGTTGGATCGGCCTGGATCAGGACCCCGTCAGCGTAGCCACGGTGAACCACGACTTTGCCGGCACGGCAGTCGAGGCAGTCCAGGGTTCCGTACGCGGCATCCTGCGCCGCGCCTACGCCCTTGGCACATTCGATCTCGTCTACGCATCGGGGCTTTACGATTACCTGCCGCGTGCCATCGGCGTCCGCCTGCTTCAAAGAGCCATGGAACTCGTCAAGCCCGGTGGCGAATTCCTGTTTGCCAATTTCAGCGACGGGATAACGACGGATGGGTACATGGAGACTTTCATGGATTGGCCGCTCATCCTACGTTCGGCCGACGATATGTGGGACATCATCAATGCCGCCCTCGGCGGGAGTCCTTTCGACGCGAAAGTCTACTATGGCTCGAACCGGAATATCGTTTACGGCAAGGTGAGGAAGGGCGATCTCTAACTAGGCGCGGGAATCGCGCGCGCATCCCCGTAACAAGGTAGGTCTGCCATGACGAGGCCATGCCTTCGCCGGCTTTCCGGCGACGGGCGAGCAGGTCGTCCGGGCTGCGGGCGGCCTACGCCGTGTTCGTTCTGCTTGCCGCCATACAGATGTGGCGGCGGTTCCGGCAGCACGACGGTGCTGCCCGCTCGGCGCGCTGCGGCTGGCCGTGTTGCTGGCACTGCCGCTGATCGCCAGGCTGTCGGTCGTGCAATGCAACGCGACTGGCCGGCCTGATCAGGCCTCGAAATAGCGGGCACGATCGAGATCGGCGACGAGCCCCGGCCCGGTCGGCTGCCATCCCAGCGCAGTGCGGGTCTGCTCACTTGACGCCGACAAGTCCCTGCCGATGAAATGCCCGAGAAAGCCGAAATGCGCAGCCGCGTCCTCGGGGCCTATGGAAACGACCGGCAGGCCGAGCCGGCGGCCGATGATCTCGGCGATCTCTTTGCTCGCCACGCCCTGTTCGGCAACCGCATGATAGCTGACGCCGCCCGCCCCCTTCTCCACTGCCAGCCTGTACAGGGTGGCGGCGTCGAACCGGTGCACCGCCGCCCAGCAATTTGCGCCGTCGCCGACATAGGCCGAGACGCCCTTTTCACGCGCAATGGCAATCAGCATCGGCACGAAACCGTGATCGCCCTCGCCATGGACGGTCGGCGCCAGCCGCACCGTCGATGCGCGCACCCCGCGCGCTGCGAGCGCCACGGCCGTTGCTTCCGAAGCGCGCGGCATGGCGGCCGATGGAGGCGCGGGTTTGTCGTCTTCGGTTGCCGGCCTTCCCTGCGCAAAACCGGCGAGGCCGGAGGTGACAAGCAGCGGCCGCTCGGAACCCTCGAGCGCCGCGCCGAGCGTTTCGATGGCGCGCTGGTCAACTGCGCAACTGGCGGCGAATCTCGAAAAGTCGTGGTTGAAGGCCGTGTGGATGACGCCATCCGATTGGGCAGCGCCGCTGCGCAGGCTGTCGAAATCCTCGATATCGCCGCGATGCGCCTCGGCACCCGCGGCCACGATCGACTCCGCACCTGCTTCCGACCGCGCGAGGCCAAGCACCTGATGGCCCGCCCCGAGCAATTCCCGCACAACAGCCGAACCGACAAAACCGGTGGCGCCGGTAACGAACACACGCATGATGATTTCTCCTTGGTTCTTGTCGAGGGCCGTACAGGCAGCCCGTCGCGAAGGAGATAGAAGTTTGAGATCATACGATCTATGCTGTAAAATCCGAGATATCTTCGCAATCGTCCGAGAACGCTCATGGATCCGCTGTCAGACGTGCTGTCGCTACTGAAGCCGCGCAATTACCTGTCGGCTGGGCTGGAAACCGGTGGCGACTGGGCGATCCAGTTTCCCGACCAGCAGGCCGCCATCAAATGCGGCGCCGTGGTGTCCGGCCGATGCTGGCTGTCGGTCGAGGGCGTCCCCGACGCGGTGCGGCTGGACGTGGGCGACTGCTTCCTGTTGCCGCGCGGCCGGCCTTTCCGCCTTGCCAGCGATCTCGGCCTGCCGACGGTCGATGCGCGAACGATCTTTTCACCGGCGCGGACCGGCGGCATCACCGTCCATAATGGCGGCGGCGATTTCCTCCTGGTCAGCAGTCGCTTCACGCTGTCCGGCGACCATGCCGGCATCCTCTTGCGGATGCTGCCGCCCATCGTCCACATCCGCGGCGAGAGCGGCCATTCGGCGCTTCGCTGGCCGGTGGAGCGGATGATGCAGGAATTGCGCCAGCGGCGCCCCGGCGGCTTTCTCATCGTCGAGCACCTCGCCCACATGATCCTGATCGACGCCTTGCGCCTGCATATGACGGCGCAAGGCAATGTCGGCTGGCTGTTCGCGCTGACCGACAGGCAGATCGGCGCGGCGATCGGCGCCATGCACGAGGACCCTGCACATGGCTGGACATTGCAAAAACTGGCGGAACGCGCCGGCATGTCACGGTCGACCTTTGCCCTGCGCTTCAAGCAGACGGTCGGGGCCTCACCCCTGGATTATCTGACGCGCTGGCGCATGATGCTGGCCGGCGACAGGCTGATGCATTCCGGCGATCCCGTCTCCGTCATCGCGCTGGCGCTCGGCTACGAATCCGAAAGCGCCTTCAGCACGGCATTCAAGCGCGTCATGGGCTGTTCGCCGCGGCAGTACAGCCGCCGGGAGCCGGACCTGACTGCGCAGGCCGATCGCGAAGCCGCCTGAGGCGGCGATCCGATCGCCTTGATCACCTTGCCCTTAAAGGCTGTAGCGCGAACGAAGCTCGGTGAACGACATCGCCAGATTGTTCTCGTCCATGCCCTGCTCCCATAGCCAGACGGGCGCCGAAAATTCGGCGCGCCCCGTTCGTTTCATGCAAGCTGTAAACGTCGCCCGAAGCTCAGCGAACGCAATACGAATGGCGGTCTATTGCCTTCGCTGAATTCGGGCATATTAGCTGTATCTACGGCCGCCTCTGTGAAACCCTTCACCAGAACTGTCTAGGAGGCGCTTCGTGTCTTCCCACAAACGGACGGCCACTGGCCGCCCGTTTCGTTTCCAGCGACAGGATCAATAGCTGTCGACGTCGATGAGGGCCTGGGCGAAAGCCTGCGGCGCTTCCTGCGGCAGATTGTGGCCGATGCCGCCCGCGATCGTCCGATGCTCATATTTGCCCGAGAACTTGTTGCGATAGGCCTTTGGGTTAAGATGCGGCGCGCCATTGGCGTCGCCCTCCAGCGTGATTGTCGGCACGCCGATGATCGGGCCACCGGCAAGCCGGTTTTCGAGCTCATCATATTGCGGGTGGCCCGCCCGCCAGCCCGCCGCGCCAGCGGTAATTGTGAATGACGATGGCGACGTGGTCCGGATTGTCGAAGGCGGCGGCGCTGCGGTCGAAAGTGGTGTCGTCAAAATTCCATTTCGGTGACGCCGTCTGCCAGATCAGCTTGGCGAAATCATGCCGGTATTTGTCGTAACCGGCGGCGCCGCGCTCAGTGGCGAAATAGAACTGGTACCACCACTCATGCTCGGCGCTCGGCGGCAGCGGCACCTTGCCGGTCTTGATGTTGCTGACGAGATAGCCGCTCACCGAGACCAGCGCCTTTGCGCGTTCCGGCCACAGCGCCGCAACGATGCAGGCGCAGCGCGCGCCCCAGTCGAAACCGGCAAGGATAGCCTTGGGGATACCGAGCGCATCCAGCAGGGCTACAATGTCCTGGGCGACCACCGATTGCTGGCCGTTGCGCATCGTCTCGGCGGACAGGAAGCGCGTCGTGCCATAGCCGCGAAGATAGGGCACGATCACCCGGTAGCCCGCCGACGCCAGCAGCGGCGCGACTTCGACAAAGGCGTAGATATCATAGGGCCAGCCATGCAGGAGAATGACCGGCGGCCCATCGGCCGGACCAGCCTCGGCATAGCCGATATCGAGGACGCCGGCCTTGATCTGCTTCAGCGCGGCGAAGGTCGTGTTCGTCCCTGGCTTGACCGTGGGCAGGGTCGCCGCCTTTGCCGTGCCGGCTAACGCGCCGGTCGAGCCGACCATGCCGGCGGCAGCGATAGTCAGAGCCGCCGTACCAAAGAAGCGGCGGCGGTCGTGGTTGATTTCGTCGGTCATGGATTTCTCCTACTGATTTGATACCTGCTGGAAAGAATGGCCGCGGTGTATCTCGCATGTGTCCCCATCCGTTCAAATTGAAAGCGGATGTAGCAAGCCGGCGCTCAGATACATTGCGATACATTTCCAGCCGATCAGCACACAATCGGGATACGTCGCTTGCCTCTTATGCGGATGTCGCTGGCCTCCGGGCTATCGCGGCTCAACGCTATCCCTCCCTCAAGGAAATTATCCCATGACGACGATCGAAAAAGTTCTCTACACCGGCAAGACCCACACCACGGGCGGCCGCGACGGTGCATCCCGCAGCTCGGACAGCCACCTCGACATCAAGCTTTCACCGCCCGGAACCGGCGCCGGCACCAATCCGGAGCAGTTGTTCGCCGCCGGCTGGTCGGCCTGCTTCATCGGCGCCATGGGCCTGGCGGCACGCAAGATGAATGTCGCCTTGCCGTCCGATGTCGCCGTCGATGCCGAAGTCGACCTGACCACATCAGAGGGCGGCTATCTGCTGCAGGCCCGTCTCAATGTCAGCCTTCCCGGTGTGGATCGGGAAACTGCCCGCGCCGTGGTCGATGCCGCGCATCAGACCTGCCCCTACTCCAAGGCGACGCGTGGTAACATCGTCGTCACGATCGAGCTGGTCTAGCCAACTGGCAAAAACAACGGCATCGCTGCCGGCAGCTTGTCGCGTCTCGCGGATACACTGCCGGCGGCACTTGATGCACTTTCCCTAGGGAAAATGTACAGGTGACATCGGGCGAAGAAGACAGGAAGCATCCACGATGGATCATGTCGATCACATCCTGATCGTCGATGACGATCGCGAAATCCGCGAGCTGGTCTCGGGCTATCTCAAGAAGAACGGCCTGCGCGCCACCGCCGTGCCGGACGGCCGGCAGATGCGCGCCTTCCTCGAGACGGATTCCGTCGACCTCATCATCCTCGATGTGATGATGCCCGGCGATGACGGCCTCGTTCTGTGCCGGCAATTGCGCGCCGGCAAGCACAAGGCAACGCCTATCCTGATGCTGACCGCCCGCAACGACGAAACAGACCGGATCATCGGCCTGGAGCTGGGCGCGGATGACTATCTGGTGAAACCTTTCGCCGCGCGCGAGCTTCTGGCCCGCATCAACGCGGTGCTGCGGCGAACCCGCATGCTGCCGCCAAATCTCCAGGTGACGGAGACCGGGCGTCTGCTGAAATTCGGTGCGTGGCGTCTCGACACGGTGGCACGTCACCTTCTCGACGAGGATGGCACCGCGATCGCACTCAGCGGCGCCGAATACCGGCTGCTCTGCGTCTTCGTCGACCATCCGCAGCGTGTCCTGAACCGCGACCAGCTGCTCAACCTGACGCAGGGGCGCGAAGCGGAGATCTTCGACCGCTCCATTGACCTGCTGGTCAGCCGCCTGCGCCAGCGCCTGCGCGACGATGCGCGCGAACCGGCCTACATCAAGACGGTTCGCAGCGAAGGCTATGTGCTGTCGATGCCTGTCGAAATCAGCGAGCCGGGTTGAGCCAGATGGCGACATTGCAGCGCTTCCGGCCCTGGCCGCGCACATTGCGCTCCCGGCTGTTCCTGATCCTGCTCGCCGGCCTGATCGTGGCGCAGGGTCTTTCCTTTGTGCTCCTGATCGCAGAGCGCTTCGCCTCGGCCCAGACGATCATGACCGATACGCTGGACAGGGATGTGAAGGCTGCGATCGCCATCCTCGACCGCGTTCCCGCGGCGGAACGGGCGCAATGGCTGCCGCTGCTCGACCGGAACACCTATCGCTATGTGTTGGGACCGGGAGTGCCGGGCGTGCCCGAGCTGACCGGCAGAGGCCCGTTGATAGGCGCGACCATAAGCGCTGCAGCCGGCCCGCGTTTCCTAGTGAGGGTCGAGGCCATTCCCGCTGACGGAAACCGTCTTCAGGCGCATTTGACGCTAAGCGATGGCGCACCGCTGACCATCGATGTCCACCCCTCGCTGATGCCGCTGGCGCGATGGCTGCCCTATGTGCTGGTGGCGCAGCTGCTTTTGCTCGTGCTGTGCAGCTGGTTCGCCGTCCGTCTGGTCATCCGTCCGCTGGTCGATCTGGCCAACGCCGCCGACACACTCGATCCGGGTAAGCCCACGCCGCGCTTGAGCGAATCAGGGCCTCTGGAAGTCGCGCATGCGGCGACCGCCTTCAATTCGATGCGCGAGCGCATTGCCGAGCACCTCGAAGAGCGCATGCAGATCCTTGCCGCGATCTCCCATGATCTGCAGACGCCGATCACGCGCATGAAGCTGCGCGCCGAACTGTCGGACGAGACGCCGGGGAAAGAGAAGCTGATGCACGATCTGGCCGAGATCGAGAACCTCGTGCATGAGGGCGTGGCCTATGCCCGCAGTGCCCGCGGCAGCCTCGAAAAGCCGTCGCGGATCGACCTCGGCTCCTTCGTCGAAAGCCTGGTGTACGACTACCAGGACACCGGCAAGGCCGTGTCGGCCGGTGCGGAAATCGATGCCGCGGTGGTGACGCGCCCGCAAGCGCTGCGGCGCATCCTCACCAACCTCGTCGACAATGCGCTGAAGTTTGCCGGCAAGGCGGAAGTCCTGGCGGCAAAAGGGCTTGGAGACCACGTCGTCATAAGTGTGCTCGATCGCGGCCCCGGCATTCCGCAAGACCAGCTCGAAGCGGTCCTGCAACCGTTCTTCCGCCTCGAGCAATCGCGAAACCGGGGCAGCGGAGGCGCCGGATTAGGCCTGGCAATCGCCTATCAATTGTCGCTTGCTATCGAAGGCAGGCTGGAGCTGAAAAACCGAAGCGGCGGCGGATTGATCGCCGAAATCCATTTGCCAGATCGGATGCAGGCGAGCCGCAACGCGTAGTCACCCGCCAGCTTGATGTTCGGCAATGGCGCTCAGAAAAACCTTGCCGAACTCCTTGAGCTTGGCGGCGCCGACGCCATTCACTTCGGCAAAATCGTCGAGGTCTTGCGGACGACGCTCGGCCATGTCGATCAGTGTACGATCCGAAAACACCACATAGGCCGGCACCTGACGTTCCTTGGCCAGCCGCAGCCGCACCGTCTTGAGCGCCGCGAGCAGCGACGCATCGACATTTTCGCTCTGAGGGCTCTGCCCGGCGCGAGCCGCGCGGCGCGCGGCGCGCGTGCGCATCTCGACCCGATACTGGAACGGCACCTCGCCCCGGCCGAGTGCGTGGCCCTTGTCCGCGATGGCCAACCCGCCATGGCCGGCCGGGTCCGGCATCAGGAAACCGTTCGCGACCAGCTGGCGAATCATAGATTGCCAAAAATCCTTCTTGTGCGCGGCGCCATTGCCGAAGGCTGCCAGCCTGTGATGCCCCCTTGCCGCGATCTTTTCAGTCTCGTGGCCGATCAGGATGTCGATGACATGGCCGGCGCCGAAGCGCTCGCCGCTCTGCGCCACCGCCGCCAGGATGAGGCGCGCCTCGGCGGTGCCGTCGGCGCGCGGCGCCTGTTCCAGGCAATTGTCGCAATTGCCGCAAGGGACCGCCTCTTCACCGAAATAACCGAGCAGCACCTGGCGGCGGCACTCGGCCGTCTCGCAATAGCCGATCAGCGTATCGAGCCGGCCATGCGAGCGGCGCTTGTGTTCGACAGCGGCGTCCTCGTCGTCGATGAACATGCGGCGCATGCGGATGTCGCCAAGGCCGTAAAGCATATGCGCCTCCGCCGCCCGGCCGTCGCGACCGGCGCGGCCGATTTCCTGGTAATAGGCTTCGAGGCTGCCCGGCAGGTCGGTGTGGAAGACATAGGCGACATCAGGCTTGTCGATCCCCATGCCGAAGGCGATGGTCGCCACCATGACGACGCCCGACAGCGTCATGAAGGCGTTCTGGTTGGCATCACGCGCCTCCTTGCTCATCCCGGCGTGATAGGCGAGCGCGGTCACGCCGTTCTTTTCGAGGAATGCCGCCATCTCTTCGGTCTTCTTGCGCGACAGGCAATAGACGATGCCGCTGCGCCCCTGATGGCGCCCGATGAAATTGAGCAACTGCCGCTTGCTGTCCTGCTTGGGCTCGATGGCAAGCTTGATGTTGGGCCGGTCGAAGCCAAGCACCTGCGTTTCGACACGCCCGCCAAACAGCCGTCTCTCGATGTCTGCCCGCGTCGTCTCGTCCGCCGTCGCCGTCACCGCAATGATCGGTACGTCGGGAAAGATGCCACGCAGCTGCGACAGGTCTTCATATTCGCGCCGGAACGCCGGCCCCCACTGCGAAATGCAATGCGCCTCGTCGATGGCGATCAGGCTGACATCGAGCCTGGCAAGCGCATCCAGCATCCGCTCGGTCATCAGCCGTTCCGGCGCGAGGTAGAGCAGCCGCGTCTGGCCCGACGCGACGCGGCGCCATGCCGCGACATTGGCATCACGGTCGATCGAGGAATTGATCGTATCGGCGGCGACGCCGGCGAGGCGCAGTGCCGCGACCTGATCCTGCATCAGCGCCACTAGCGGCGAAACGACAATGGTCAGCCCACCCTTGACCAGCGCCGGAACCTGGTAGCACAGCGATTTGCCGGCACCCGTTGGCATGACGGCCAGCACATGGCGGCCGCCAAGCAGCGCCTCCATCACGGCGGCCTGTCCGGGACGGAAATCGTCGAAGCCGAACACGTCCTTGAGGACGCGCCGTTTGGGATCGTGCGTCGGCACGCTTGTCGTCGATATCTGCATCACTGATTTTTTTGCGATCGGCCGCCCGAAGCAGCGGCGTGGACAGAACGATTAGCGCAGCCCCTGCGTGACCACAACAAGCAGCAGCAACACCCCACCGGCGATCGACCTGATTGGCATCGTTAAACCTAATCTTCACCATGTTGCGGCACCGTCCAACCCTGCGGCAATGTTTCGAGTACCGCTGCGCCACGAGCGCACAGGCAACAGCCCGCGCCTCCCCAAGAGGCGCGGGTTTCCTGTTTCTGGAATTGCCGAAAAAGGTTCAGGCCAGGAAATCGGCGCGGTTCGGGGTAAAGCTGTCGACCAGGCGCCCGGCCTCCAGCGCCTTGACGCCGTGCACCAGATTGGACGGCACGATGAAGCTGCCGCCGGTCTCGATGGTCGCGGTGCGGCCGTCGATGGTCACCTCGAAGCGACCTTCGGCGACATAGCTGGCCTGGACATGCGGGTGCGAATGCAGTGCGCCGACGCCGCCCTTGTCGAAGCCGAACTCGACCATCATCAGCTCATCGGTGGAGACGAGAACGCGGCGTCTGTTGCCGTCCGGCGTCGGCGTCCAGGCGCTCTCGCCGGGCTGTGCGAAAATCTTGGCTTCAATCATGACCATCTCCTCATCGCGCCAGCCAGCCGCCGTCCACGGGAACCACCGCGCCATGCATATAGTCGGACGCTGGCGCCAGCAGGAACACGGCGGCATCGCCTATGTCTTCCGGCCCGCCCCAACGTCCCGCCGGAATGCGCGCCAGGATGGCAGCACTGCGGTCGGGATCGGCGCGCAACCCCTCGGTGTTGTTGGTTTCGATATAGCCGGGCGCAATCGCGTTGACGTTGATGCCTTTTGCCGCCCATTCGCAGGCCAGCAGCCGGGTTATGCCGAGCGCGCCATGTTTCGACGCGGTGTAGGACGCGACGCGGATGCCGCCCTGGAAACTCAGCACCGAGGCGATGTTGACGATCTTGCCGCGCCGGCCCGGATCGGCCAGCACGCGCCTGGCAAAACCCTGGCTCAAAAAGAACAGCGTCTTCAGATTGACGTCGATGACGTCGTCCCAGTCGGTTTCCGAGAAATCGACCGCATCGGCGCGGCGGATGATGCCGGCATTGTTGACCAGCCCGTCGATCGGGCCGGTCTTTTCCCAGACCTGGTCGAGCATCGCCTTGGCGGCCGCATGGTCGGCAAGATCGCATCGCACCGCCTCGAACTGGCCACCGGCTTCCGCGACTTGTCTTTCCGTGTCGTCCATCGCCGAGCGGCCGACACCGATGACGGTGCCGCCGGCGCGCGCGATCGAGCCGGCGATGCCCTGGCCGATGCCGGTGTTCGCGCCGGTGACCAGGATACGCTTGCCGGCCAGGCTGAAGGAGGAAGGGCCGCTCAACGCAATTCACCCAGCGGCACCGGGTCGACATCGGTGTAGTCGACATTGTCGCCGGCCATCGCCCAGATGAAGGCATAGTTCGAGGTGCCGGCCCCCGAATGGATCGACCAGCCCGGCGACAGCACCGCCTCCTCGTTGGCCATCACCAGATGCCGCGTTTCGTCCGGCTCGCCCATGAAATGGAAGACGCGCGCCGTCTCCGGCAGGTCGAAATAGAGATAGGCCTCCATGCGCCGGTCATGCACATGGCAAGGGATGGTGTTCCACACCGAGCCCGGCGCCAGCTGGGTCAGGCCGACGACCAACTGGCAGGTCTTGACGCCATCGGCATGGATGAACTGGAAGATCGAGCGTTCGTTGCAGGTTTCCTTGCTGCCGAGATCGAGGCGCTTGGCATCGCCGATGCGGATCAGCCGGTTGGGATAGGTGTGATGCGCAGGCGCGCTGAGCAGATAGAATTTGGCCGGTGCGCCCTCATCGGCCGAAGCGAACGCAACGTCGGTGCTGCCCATGCCGAGATAGAGCATGTCTCGCGCCTGCAATTTGTGGGCCTCGCCATTTGCCGTCACCGAGCCGGCGCCGCCGATGTTGACGATGATCAACTCGCGGCGGTCGAGAAAATTCTTGGTGCCCGTCGGCTTGATCGCCTCCAGCGGCAGTTGTGCCGCAGCCGGCACGGCGCCGCCGACGATCATGCGGTCATAGTGGGTGTAGGTCAGGCTGATGCGTCCCTGCTGGAACAGGTCGTCAATATGGAAATTGTGACGCAGTTCGTCGGTGCCCATGGAAGCAGCGGCGACCGGGTCGATGGCGAAACGCGAGGTGAAATCGGTATGCGGGTGACTTTGAGTCATTGCTGCTCCAGCTGAATGAATGGCTATTTGGTTGCCGACGCCTTGACCGAGTCGGCGTAGTAGACCTGGCGGGCGTGCAGCCGCTCGCGGTAGCGCTCTTGGCTGGCGGTGAGATGAGCGCGCATCGCCTCGCGCGCGGCTTCGGCGTCGCCTGAGGTGATCGCATTCAGGATCACCAGATGCTCGCGTTGCAGCCCTCGCTGATAGCTGTCGGATTGCACCAGTTCGGTCGACCAGGGCGAGGTCACGTCGCAAGGAATGGCGCGGCGGCCCAGCACATCGAGCATCTCGACATAGAACGGGTTGTTGGTGGCGCTGGCGATTGCCCGGTGGAAGGCGAGATCGGCCGGACCGGTCGGCTCGCTGTTGAGCAGCAGCCGTTCGAATTCGAAGAACGCTTCCTGGATCGCTGCTTCCTGCGCGGCGTTGCGGCGAATGGCGGCGAGCCCGGCCGATTCGATTTCGACGGCCAGGCGCACTTCGAGCACATTGAGCGCGATGGAATCCTTGCTGCCCATGTCGGCGGCGAGCGCGCCGAACATCGTTGAGATGTGCTCGGTGACGAACACGCCTGCGCCCTGGCGCGCCTCGACCAGCCCGTCGGCGGCGAGCTTGGCCAGCGCTTCGCGGATGACGGTGCGGCTGACGCCGAAGGTCTCGGTCAGTTGTCCTTCGGTCGGCAATTTGTAGCCGGGCAGGATCTCGCCCGCCTGCAGCTGCTTGCGGATCGCTGCGACGACGGTCTCCGACAGTTTGGGTTTTCTCTCGACCCTGAGATCAACAGCGCTATCCGATGCCATATCGCACCCCTGTTTGAAGACGTCTATTTGAAGACGCCCTATTTGAACACGCTCGGCAACCAGAGCGAAATCGCCGGAATATAGGTGACCAGCCCCAGGACCACGATGCCCGCGCCATAGAACGGCCAGATCGAGCGCATCGCTTCCCAGACCGTAATCTTGCCGACGGCACAGGCGACGAACTGCACCGTGCCGACCGGTGGCGTGTTGAGCCCAATGCCGAGATTGAGGATGGTGATGACGCCGAAATGCACGGGGTCGACGCCGTAATGGGTGACCAGCGGCAGGAAGATCGGCGTGCAGATGATGATCATCGGCCCCATGTCCATGAAGGTACCGAGCAGCAGCATCAGGACGTTGAGCAGAAGCAGCACCACCAGCGGATCGGTGGAGATGGCGTTCATGCCTGCGATCAGCAGCACCGGCACTTTTAGATAGGCCATCAGCCAGCTGAACGAGGCCGCCGTGCCGATGATCAGCAGCACCATCGAGGTCGTGCGCACCGCGCCCTTTGTGGCATGGACGAAATCGCCCCAGGCCATCGACCGGTAGACGAAGACGGTGACCAGCAAAGCGTAGATGATGGCGATGCAGGAGCTTTCCGTCGCCGTGAAAATGCCCGAGCGAACGCCGCCGAAGATGATCCCGATGAGCAGAAGTCCGGGGATGGCGATGACCGCCAGCTGGCCGACACGCGAGAAGCCGGGAAAAGCCTCGACCGGGTAGCCGCGGCTGCGGGCGACGAAATAGGCGGTGACCATCAGCGAAGCGGCGAACAGCAGACCAGGCAGGATACCGGCGGTGAACAGGTCGGCGATCGAAATCTTGCCGCCGCCGGCGATCGAATAGATGATCATGTTCTGCGACGGCGGCAGAAGCAGCGCGATCAGCGCCGCCATCGAGGTGACGTTGACGGCATAGTCGGCGCCGTAGCCGCGCGCTTTCATCTGCGGGATCATCAGCCCGCCGACGGCAGCGGCTTCCGCCACAGCCGAGCCGGAAATGCCGCCGAACAACGTCGCGGCGATGATGTTGACCTGACCGAGCCCACCGCGGACATGACCGACCAGCGAGCCGGCAAAGGAAACGATGCGCTGCGCGATGCCGCCGCGCACCATCAGATCGCCCGCAAAGATGAAGAACGGGATCGCCATCAGCGAGAACGCCGACATGCCCGACTTCAATTGCTGGAACACCACCAGGGGCGGCAGGCCGAGATAAAGCACGGTGGCGAAGGACGCCGCACCCAGGCAAAAGGCGATCGGCGTGCCGGCAAACATCAAAAGCGTGAAGACGCCAAACAGGATCCAGAGTTCCATCTAGGCCTCCTGCACGGCCGGCATTTCCGGCACTTCCTCGAGATTGATATCCTTGTCGATGTCGGCGCCGGACCAGCGCAGCACGATGCGTTCGGCCGAGAACAGGCAGATCAGAAAGCCGCCGGCGACCAGCGGCAGATAGTCGAAACCGCCGGGAAGCTCGAGCGCCGGGATGATGGTCCGCCAGGTCAGCCCGACCAGCTTGCAGCCGTACCAGACCATGCCGAAGCCGAAGCCGAACGCGATCAGGTCGGACAGGGTGCGCAGCGCCCACTTGCTGCCCTTGGGCAGGATGTAGAGCAGCACGTCGAAGCCCATATGGTAATTCTCGCGCACGCCGACGGCAGCGCCCAGGAAAATGAACCAGTTCATCAGCATGATGGCGGTGACTTCGGTCCAGCTCGGTGACGCGTTGAGCACGAAGCGGGAAAACACCTGGTAGGCAACAAGCGCGGTCATGGCGACCATCCCGATGCCCGCGAGATAGAGCGCACCGTCGCAAATCTTCGAAAGCACCGCGCTGAAGCGCGGTGGCGCTCCGCTCCTGGCCGTTCCCGCAGTCATCCGATCCTCCCGGTCTTTCCGTCCCCTAAAAGCGATTGGCGGGGCGGCGCCATGCCGCCCCGCCAGAAAATCACTTGGTCGCCTGGATGCGCGTCGCGAGGTCCTTGAGCTCCGGCGTCTTCAGATACTTGTCGTAGACCGGCTTCATCGCATCGATCAGCGGCTGCTTGTCGATCTCGCTGACCTTGACGCCGGCCTTCTCGACGATCTCTCGCGACTTCTTCTCCTGCGCGTCCCACAATTCGCGCATCTTGACGACGCTATCCTTGGCCGCCTGCTTGACGATCGCCTGGTCTTCCGGCGTCAGTCTGTCCCAGCTCGATTTCGACATCACCAGCACTTCCGGCACGATCTGGTGCTGGTCGACGGTATAGTGCTTGGCGACTTCGTAGTGCTTGGCGGATTCGAAGCTGGGCCAGTTGTTCTCGGCGCCGTCGATGACACCGGTTTCGAGCGCCGAATAGACCTCGCCATACGCCATCGGCGTGGCATTTGCGCCAAGCGCGTTGACCATATCGACGAACACGTCGGACTGGATGACGCGGAACTTCATGCCTTTCAGATCGGCGATCGAGGTGATGTCCTTCTTGGTGTTGTAGAAGGAACGGGCGCCGGAATCGTAGAAGGCAAGGCCGACCAGATCATGCGTCTCGAAGGCCTTGAGGATCTCGTCGCCGATCGGCCCGTCCATGACATGGCGCATGTGCTCGACCGAACGGAACATGTAGGGCAGCGACGGCACCGCGGTTTCCGGCACGATGCCGTTGAACGGACCCATCGAGACGCGGTTCAGATCGATGACACCGGTCTGCGTCTGCTCGATCGTGTCCTTTTCCTCGCCGAGCTGCGCCGAATGATAGACCTCGACCGAATAGCGGCCGGCGGTGCGCTCCTTGATGAGCTCGCCGAGATATTTGACCGCCTCGACAGTCGGATACCCGTCCGGATGGGTGTCGGCCGAGCGCAGTACGGTCTGGGCGCCGGCAACGCCGATCATCAGCGAGCCGAAGGCGAATGTGGCTGCCATCAGTTTTGAAAAATGCAACATGACTGTCTTCCTCCCTTAAAATTCCACGCGCCCGGCTCACAGCCGGTACGCCTTCTTGGCAAGCGTGTAGGCAAGCTCCCGCGCCAGCTCATGCGCCTCGTCCTCACGCAGCCGGTGCTCGGCGACGAGACGGGCGAGAAAGGCGCAGTCAACCCGGCGCGCCACATCGTGGCGGGCGGGTATGGATGGAAAGGCGCGGGTGTCGTCGTTGAAACCGACAGTGTTGTAGAAGCCGGCGGTCTCGGTGGTCATCTCGCGGAACCGGCGCATGCCTTCCGGACTGTCATGGAACCACCAGGCAGGCCCGAGCTTCAGCGCCGGATAGACGCCGGCAAGCGGCGCCAGTTCACGCGCGTAGCTGGTCTCGTCGAGCGTGAACAGGATGATGGAGAGGTCGCGCTCCAGCCCGACGCAGTCGAGCAAGGGTTTGAGCGCCGCGGCATAGTCGGTGCGGGTCGGAATATCGAAGCCCTTGTCGCGGCCGAATTTTTGGAAAACACCAGGCGAGTGGTTGCGCCATGAGCCGGGATGGATCTGCATGACCAGCCCGTCGTCGCGGCTCATCTTGGCCATTTCGGTCAGCATCTGGGCGCGAAACAGTTTGCGCTCGCGCTCGTCGTCCGAGCCGCGGCGGATGCGGTTGAACAGCTCTTCCGCCGCCGCATCGGAAAGATTGGCGGTCTCGGCCGTCGGATGGCCGTGATCCGACGAGGTTGCGCCGAAACTTTTGAAGAAGGCGCGGCGCTGGCGATGCGCGTCCAGATAGCCGGCCCATGTGCCGGTGTCGCAGCCGGCGATCTCGCCCAGGCGATCGAGATTGGCAGAAAATCCTTCGAAGTCGGGATCGACGACGGCATCCGGCCTGTAGGCAGTGACGACGCGGCCCTGCCAGCCGCTGTCGCGGATCGTCTTGTGCCATTGGAGATCGTCGAGTGCGCCCTCGGTCGTCGCGATGACCTCGATGTTGAAGCGTTCGAACAGCGCGCGTGGACGATAATCGTCGCGCTGCAGCAGGGCGGCGATGGTGTCGTAGTGGCGGTCGGCGGTGTCGGCGTTGAGCGGCTCTTCGATGCCGAACAGATGCTCGAGCACATGGTCGAGCCACAACCGCGTCGGCGTGCCGCGGAAGAGGTAATAGTGCTCGGCGAAGCGCCGCCAGATCGCCCTGGGATCGGTCTCGACCGGCGAGCCGTCGAGGGTCGGGACGCCGAGATCTTCCAGCCGCACGCCCTGGCTGAACAGCATACGGAAAATGTAGTGGTCGGGCACCACCAGCAATTGCGCGGGATCGGGGAATGGCTCGTTGAGCGCATACCAACGCGGATCGGTGTGGCCGTGCGGGCTGATGATCGGCAGGTCCTTGATGCCGGCATGGAGATCGCGCGCGATCGACAGCGCGCGCCCTTCGGCGGCAAAAAGCAGATCCGGATCGGTCAGTCCCGCCACGTCGTTCCTCCCAGGGGCGATATCGGTAGGATTGGAAAGAAATAATGTCAACATACAAAAACTGGATTGTTGTATGATGACTTTTAACCGGCGTCAGGTCATTGTGCGGCGGAAGAGCGGATGTTACGCCGCTAGCAGATCCCGCCCCGCACACCATCCAGCGACAAGCCGCGCCATGACCAGCAGACGCCTTTCCAACGCAACAGTGCAATCCTTGCCGGCCTCGGTCGCCGTCCCCGCCTATGATCGCGCCAGTGTCGCCCCAGGCATCGTCCATCTCGGCGTTGGAGCCTTCCACCGTGCCCATCAGGCCGCCTATGTCGATGACTGCCTAGCGGCCGGCGAAACCGGCTGGGGCATTGTCGGCGTCTCGCTGCGCAGCCCCGACACGCGCGATGCGCTGACGCCACAGGACGGGCTCTACACGCTGGCGGTGCGCGGCAGCGATGGCGAAGCGCTGCACATTATCGGCTCGATCCAGTCGATGCTGGTCGCGCCGGAAGACCCCGGCGCGGTGCTGGCCGCGCTGACCGACCCGCGCACCCGCATCGTCACCCTGACCATCACCGAAAAGGCCTATCTCAGGGCCGCCGACGGCAGCCTCGACGAAAACCATCCCGATATCGTCCACGATCTGGGCAATCCCGGATCTCCCAGGACAGCGCATGGATTCCTGGCGGAAGCGCTGGTGCGACGCCGGGCCGCCGGCACGCCGCCCTTCACCGTGCTTTGCTGCGACAACCTGCCGGCCAATGGCGCCACGCTGCACCGGCTGCTGGTCGGGTTTGCAAAACTGCGCGATGCCGGCGCTGCTGCTTCAGGCGACGCTGCCCTCGCCGGTCATATAGCCGATGACGTTGCATTCCCATCGAGCATGGTCGACCGCATCGTGCCGGCAACCACCGATGCCGACCGGGCGCGCATCGCGGTCGAACTCGGCCTCGAGGACGCCTGGCCGGTGATGACCGAGCCATTCCGGCAATGGGTGATTGAGGACAGGTTTCCAGCCGGACGGCCGGCCTGGGAGAAATTCGGCGTCACCATGGTCGAGGATGTCCGGCCGTTCGAGGACATGAAGCTTCGGCTGCTCAACGGCGCCCATTCGGGCATCGCCTATATCGGCCTGCTCAGCGGCCACGTCACGGTCGACCGCGCCTTCGCGGATCCCGCGATCCGCGCGTTCGTCGACCGGCTCTGGGCCGAGGCCATCCCGACCTTGCCTAGGGATGCCGGGCTCGACACCTCAGCCTATACGGCCGAACTTGCCGAACGTTTCTCCAACACAGCGCTGGCCCACCGCACGGCGCAGATCGCCAATGACGGCAGCCAGAAATTGCCGCAACGCATTGTCGCTACCGCCATCGAGCGCATCCAGGCCGGCCTGGTCCCGGAGCATCTGACGCTGGTGATCGCCGCCTGGATCGCCGCCTGCGAGGTGCGCGGCAAGGACCTGCCGGAAGCCCACTTTACCGATCCGCTCGACGCGGCACTGGCGGCGCTCGGAGCGCAGCCGACGCTGGAACGGGTGGTGACGGTGTTTGACCTCGCCGGCTTCGCCAGCGGCAGCCCCGACCGCCAGACGCTGATCGAACTGGTTGCCGCTCATCGCGAGCATATCCTGCAAGGCGGGGTGGCGCTCGCGCTCGCGGCACTGGGTATACCGGGAAAGACCAGGTGACCTGACGTCGCCCGGATACAAAAAGCCGGGCTTAAGCCCGGCCTGTTTCATACCTTTGCCCGACCATGACCCCTCGGATCACGTCCAGTCATTCTGCGGCTTACGCCGGCAGCAGCGCGCCTTCGAGCGTGGTAAGCTGGCTAAGGAACTGCTCCGCCTTGCTGCGGCTCTGGTCGTCCTTGGCGTCGGCGGCGTCTTCCTTGGCTTCCTGGATGCGGCGGGCGAGATCGGCGCGGTCGATATCGCCGACGGCGACCGCCGATTCGGCGAGCAGCGTGCAGCCGGCAGGGACGATGTCGGCAAAGCCGCCGAACACCACATAGCGTTCTTCCTTGCCGCCGGCGGTCTTCAGCGTGACGACGCCCGGCTTGATCGTGGTCATGACTGGCGCATGGTGCGCCATGACTGTCATTTCACCTTCGGCGCCTGGAATGACGACGGACTCGACCTGCTCGGAAACCAGGAGGCGCTCCGGCGAGACCAGTTCGAACTTGAAAGCTTCAGCCATGTCAATTTAGTGAGTAGGGAATAGTGAGTAGGGAGTAGGGAGAGGACAGCTGTCCTGATCACCCGGCCGCTATTCACTACTGACTACTGACTACTCCCTATTGCCTTGATTACGCTGCTTCAGCCGCCAGGCGCTGAGCCTTCTCGACCGCTTCGTCGATGCCGCCGACCATGTAGAAGGCGGCTTCCGGCAGGTGATCGTAGTCGCCGTTGCAGAGGCCCTTGAAGCCCTTGATTGTGTCGGCGAGGTCGACCAGCTTGCCCGGCGCACCCGTAAACACTTCGGCGACGAAGAACGGCTGCGACAGGAAGCGCTCGATCTTGCGGGCGCGGGCCACCGTCTGCTTGTCCTCTTCCGAAAGCTCATCCATGCCAAGGATGGCGATAATGTCCTGCAGCGACTTATAGCGCTGGAGGATCGACTGCACCTGGCGGGCGACGGCATAGTGCTCCTCGCCGACGACCAGCGGATCGAGCATGCGCGAGGTCGAGTCGAGCGGATCGACGGCGGGGTAGATGCCCTTTTCCGAGATCGCGCGGTTGAGCACGGTCGTCGCGTCCAGGTGGGCGAACGAGGTCGCAGGCGCCGGGTCTGTCAAATCGTCGGCCGGCACGTAAATCGCCTGCACCGAAGTGATCGAACCCTTGGTCGTTGTGGTGATGCGTTCCTGCAGCGCACCCATGTCGGTGGCCAGCGTTGGCTGGTAACCCACGGCCGAAGGAATACGGCCGAGCAGCGCCGACACTTCAGAACCGGCCTGCGTGAAGCGGAAGATGTTGTCGACGAAGAACAGCACGTCCTGGCCCTGGTCGCGGAAATATTCGGCGACCGTCAGGCCGGTCAGGCCGACGCGGGCACGCGCGCCCGGCGGCTCGTTCATCTGGCCATAGACCAGTGCCGCCTTGGAGCCTTCGCCGCCGCCCTTCTTGTTGACGCCGGACTCGATGAACTCGTGATAAAGATCGTTGCCCTCGCGGGTGCGCTCGCCGACGCCCGCGAAGACCGAGAAGCCGCCATGCGCCTTGGCGACGTTGTTGATCAGCTCCTGGATCAGAACCGTCTTGCCGACGCCGGCGCCGCCGAACAGGCCGATCTTGCCTCCGCGGGCGTAGGGCGCCAGAAGGTCGAGCACCTTGATGCCGGTGATCAGGATCTGCGCTTCCGTCGACTGTTCGACATAGGTAGGCGCCGGCTGGTGGATGGCGCGCATCTCGATGCCGTCGACCGGGCCTTCTTCGTCGACCGGCTCGCCGATGACGTTGATGATGCGGCCGAGCATGCCCGGGCCGACCGGAACGGTGATCGGCGCGCCGGTGTCATAGACGTCCTGGCCGCGAACCAGGCCTTCGGTGGAATCCATGGCGATGCAGCGCACGGTGTTTTCGCCCAGATGCTGGGCAACTTCGAGCACCAGGCGGTTGCCGACATTGGAGGTTTCGATGGCGTTCAAAATGGCCGGCAGATGATCGCCGAACTGCACGTCGACGACGGCGCCGATGACCTGGCGAACCTTGCCGATGGCGCCGGTCTTCTTGACGGCAACGCTCGTCGTCTTCACTGCCGGGGCCGCGGCCTTGGCGGGCGCGGCCGCCTTCTTGGCCGGAGCGGCCTTCGCCGCTGCTGCCGGAGCCTTTGCGGCCGCCTTGGGGGCCGTCTTCGCGGGGGTCGCTGCTTTCGCCATCGTCTTTACCCTTCTCGTCCTTTGTTTCTCACGCTCCATCAGAAGGTCGATGACCTCCTGGCGGTCGCGCCTAGAGCGCTTCGGCGCCCGAAATGATTTCGATCAGTTCCTTGGTGATCTGCGCCTGCCGCTGGCGGTTATAGGTGATCGACAGTTTGTTGATCATGTCGCCGGCATTGCGCGTTGCATTGTCCATGGCGCTCATTTTGGCGCCCATCTCGCCGGCTGCGTTTTCGAGCAGCGCGCGGAAGACCTGGACCGAGATGTTGCGCGGAATGAGATCGGTGAGGATCTCGCCCGGCTCCGGCTCGTATTCGTAGACGGCATTGCCACCGGCGGTCGCTTCGGCGGGAGCGGAAGCCACGCCGGCAGGAATGATCTGCTGCGCGGTCGGAATCTGGCTGATCACCGACTTGAACTGCGAATAAAACAGCGTGCAGATATCGAAGCCGCCTTCGCCGAACAGATGGATGATCTTACGGGCGATCGCATCGGCATTGACGAAGCCGAGCTTCTTGACATCGCGCAGGTCGACGCGGTCGATAATCAGCGAGGCATAGTCTCGGCGCAGAATGTCGAAACCCTTCTTGCCGACGCAGATGATCTTGACCTGCTTGCCGTCGGCCAGAAGCCGGCGGATATGGTCGCGGGCCAGACGTGCGATCTGCGAGTTGAAGCCGCCGCACAGGCCGCGCTCGGCGGTGCAGACGACGAGCAGATGCACATCGTCCTTGCCGGTGCCGGTCATCAGCGCCGGGGCATCGCCGCCGCCGCCGATCGCCTGCGTGATATTGGCCAGCACCGCACCCATCCGCTCGGAATAGGGACGCGCCGCCTCCGCTGCTTCCTGCGCGCGGCGCAGCTTCGCCGCGGCGACCATCTGCATCGCCTTGGTGATCTTCTGCGTCGCCTTGACCGAGGCGATACGGTTACGAAGGTCTTTTAATGAAGGCATGCTTCAAACCTGATCCCGAGCGTCCGGCTTCTTCTCAAGCGAAGGTCTTGGCGAAGGCGTCGATCTCGGCCTTCAGCTTGGCGCGCAGATCGTCCGACAGCGCCTTTTCCTTGCGGATGCCGTCCAGCACGTCCTTGCCGGCCGAGCGCATATGGCTGAGCAGGCCGTGCTCGAACTTGCCGACCTGGTTCAGCGCCAGCTTGTCGAGATAGCCGTTGACGCCGGCGAAGATCACCGTGACCTGCTCCTCGACCTTGAGGGGCGAGAACTGCGGCTGCTTCAACAGTTCGGTCAGGCGCGAGCCGCGGTTGAGCAGGCGCTGCGTGGCGGCGTCGAGATCGGAGCCGAACTGCGCGAACGCAGCCATTTCGCGGTACTGCGCGAGCTCGCCCTTGATCGAGCCGGCGACCTGCTTCATCGCCTTGATTTGCGCCGACGAACCGACGCGCGACACCGACAGGCCGACGTTGACCGCCGGACGGATGCCCTGGAAGAACAGGTTGGTTTCGAGGAAGATCTGGCCGTCGGTGATCGAGATCACGTTGGTCGGGATGTAGGCCGACACGTCGTTGGCCTGCGTCTCGATGATCGGCAGCGCGGTCAGCGAACCGCCACCCAGATCGTCGTTGAGCTTGGCGGCGCGCTCGAGCAGGCGCGAATGCAGGTAGAACACGTCGCCCGGATAGGCTTCGCGACCCGGCGGGCGGCGCAGCAAGAGCGACATCTGGCGATAGGCGACGGCCTGCTTCGACAGATCGTCATAGCTGATCAGCGCATGCATGCCGTTGTCGCGGAAATATTCGCCCATGGTGGCGCCGGTGAACGGCGCCAGGAACTGCATCGGCGCCGGATCGGAAGCTGTGGCGGCGACGATGATCGAATATTCAAGGGCGCCGCGCTCTTCGAGAACCTTCACGAACTGCGCGACCGTCGAGCGCTTCTGCCCGATGGCGACGTAGACGCAGTAGAGCTTTTCCTTTTCCGGCCCGTTGTCGTGCACGGCCTTCTGGTTGAGCATCGTGTCGAGGATGATCGCGGTCTTGCCGGTCTGGCGATCGCCGATGACCAGCTCGCGCTGGCCGCGGCCAACGGGGATCAGCGCATCGATGGCCTTGAGGCCGGTCGACATCGGCTCGTTGACCGACTTGCGCGGGATGATGCCTGGCGCCTTGACGTCCACGCGCTTGCGTTCGGTCGCCTTGATCGGGCCCTTGCCGTCGATCGGATTGCCGAGCGCGTCGACGACGCGGCCGAGCAGGCCCATGCCGACAGGCGTATCGACAATGGCGCCGGTGCGCTTGACGATGTCGCCTTCCTTGATGTCGCGGTCGGCGCCGAAGATGACGACGCCGACATTGTCGGCTTCGAGGTTGAGCGCCATGCCGCGGATGCCGCCGGGGAACTCGACCATTTCGCCGGCCTGGACATTGTCGAGGCCGTAGACGCGAGCGATACCGTCACCGACGGACAGCACCTGGCCGACTTCGGAGACCTCGGCCTCCTTGCCGAAATTCTTGATCTGGTCTTTGAGAATTGCGGAAATTTCCGCGGCGCGGATGTCCATCAGCCGACCTCTTTCAGTGCAAGCTTGAGCGAATTGAGTTTGGTTTTGAGCGACGTATCGATCTGGCGCGAGCCCATCTTGACCACCAGCCCGCCGAGCAGCGACGGATCGACGGTAACAGTGATGGCTACGTCCTTGCCGGCGACGCTTTTCAGCGCGGCCTTGAGTTCCGTCTGCTGGGCAGCCGTCAGTTCATGCGCCGAAGTGACCTCCGCTGATGTCTCACCGCGCTGTTCGGCGGAAATCCGGCGAAATGCCTTGATCATGCCGGGCACCGCGAAGAGCCGGCGGTTGCGGGCGACGACGCGCAGAAAATTGCCGGTCAGGCCGGTGATGCCGGCCTTGTCGGCGATCGACGCGATTGCCTTGGCCTGGTCCTCGCTGGAGAACACTGGGCTGTTGATGAGGCGCGTCAGGTCGGCGCTGTCATCCAGCATCTTGGCGAAACTGTTGAGGTCGGCCTCGACCTTGGCCACCGAATTCGACTGCAGCGCAAGTTCGAACAGCGAACCCGCGTAGCGTTCTGCGACACCTGAGATTGGCGATGACGATTGAGCCACGGACCGTCTTTTCTCTTGTCTGAGGGGCCGCAGATTGTTGGCGCGAGCAAAAACTCTGGCTAAATCTTTGACCTTACTAAGTTTTTCCAAGCACGGAGGCGCGGCTTCCGCTATCCCCGGCCGAAAGTCGATTGCCGTCTAGCACAGGCCTTTTAAGACCGCAATGCGTCGTTCCGCATGCTTTTCGGGCACTATTGTCGCATCCGGCCGTAGAGTTCAACCGAAGCCTTTGGATTGGCTGCCGATTCAGGGCAGAAAGCCGAAGACGAAGGCGAGCGGCAACGCGGCCAGGACGAGTTCGACGACGATCGACGCCCAGTTGAAAGGCGTGTTGGCGCCGTCCGACATCATCGACAGCAAACGGCCAAAAGCGGTGAACAGCCAGGAAAAGCCGAGTGCCATATAGAGCCACGGCTGCGCCAACAGAATGCAGCACAGGCTGACGCCGAGATAGAAGCCCGACATGCGGCCGCGCCCTTCCGCGATTGCCGCTCCCCTTTCGGGCCGGACCTGCAGCCGCAGAATCCGAAATGCCAGCCCTGGCGCGAGGAAAAACAGCAGACCGAGCGCCAAGGTGACGACGGCGCTGGACCAAGCCAGCCATTCGCCCTGGCTGGTCGGCCACGGAAACGCAAATTCCATCTTGCTTTCATCCCCTCACAGCAATGCCGGATGTATTGAATGTCGCTGCAAAAAGAAGTCAAGCGCGCGGCAGTTTTGGCACGCAATTCGTGAAGGAGCGGAAGGCTGTTTAGGCCGCGCGCGCGTCCGGCCAGCATCGTGGCCAACCTGTATTATCAGGCGACGCCTCCCTCCTATCTGCAGGACCGGTTTTGCACAGCCAAAGGCCCCGACACCGATCGCCCTTATTTCCTGACCAGGCACCTCAATCTGGCCGGCACGGAAGCAGATCGATGGAAGCTGAAAGTTGTCGGCAGCGGCAATGTCGCCGTGGCCGCCCAGCCCTGATCTCTGTTTTGGCCCTTCAGGGCAGCATGAATGCGACCGCCGCCTCGGCATGGATGCGCGTGGTGTCGAACACCGGAATGTCGAAATCGCGCTCGCCAATCAACATGGTGATCTCGGTGCAGCCCATGATGACGCCATCGATCTTCTCATCGCGCCGCAGACGGGCGACCTCGTCGATATAGGCCGCCTTCGATGCCGCGCTGACGATGCCCCGGCAGAGCTCGTCGTAGATTACCTGGTGCACCATGTCGCGCCCGGCCTGGTTCGGCACCACGGGCTGCAGCCCGTATTTCTCCGTCAGCCGGCCCTTGTAGAAATCCTGCTCCATGGTGAAGCGGGTCGCCAGCAGCGCCGGCCGCTTGACGCCGGCGCCCTTGACCGCGACTGCCGTGGCGTCGGCAATGTGGATAAGCGGGATCGACACCGCCGCCTGCACCCGGTCGGCGAGCTTGTGCATGGTGTTGGTGCAGATCAAAAGCCCCTCTGCGCCGCCCGCCTCCAGCTTGCGCGCCGCATCCGCCAGCAGCACGCCCGCACTGTCCCAGTCGCCATGATGCTGCCGGTCGGCGATTTCGGCGAAGTCGAAGGAATAGAGCAACAGCTTTGCCGAATGCAGCCCGCTCAGCCGCTCGCGCACGATCTCGTTGAGCAGGCGATAATAGATCGCCGTCGATTCCCAGCTCATGCCGCCGATGAGGCCAAGGGTTTTCATGCGCAGAGCCTCCAGCAGGACCGAACGATCTCTCTCACAGAAAAGCTTTACGGGTCGATGTCAATCTTAACGCGCGCCGTACCACGCTCTTCGGCCCGCCTCCACAAACATCACCGCGCGCTCGATTCGGTCATCCTCGCATTGGCGCCGAGATGATGCAGGCTTTGTGTCGTGTGCCTTGAACTCCAGGCAACCGGCGGATCGGGCAGATCGAGATCGAACTGTGCCCGCCCGAGCAGCGAATTGACGATCTTGGCGCTGCGCCAAGCCATCAGGCTGAGCTGCGGCTCGGCTATGCCATGGCTGAGCCGGCCGGCATTGAGTGCGTAGATCCGGCGGTCGTCGGGCCCGTCCCATTCGACCTCGAAGCTGGCGTTGAGCCTGTAATGACCGCGCTCGTCCAGCGCGATCCTGTTCATGAGCGGTGCCATGCAATCAGGAATGGCAAAGGCATAGCCGGTGGCCAGAACCACGGCATCGACGGTGCGCGTCTCGATGGCGCCGTCGAAGCCGTTGCGCATGATCAGCCGGTATTCGCTGCCTTCCCGCGTCACGTTCAGCACTTCGCGGTGCGGCGTCATGTTGACCGCCGTCGTTTCCTCCGAGAGGTGCCGCAGCGTGTAAAGCTGGCGATAGATCGCCTTCAGCGTGCTCGTCGATGCGCCGTCACCGGCAAGCAGCTGCTGTTCCAGGATCGTCTCGCGCCGCCCTTGCGGCAGCCGATGGAAGTTTTCGACATAGCCCGGCGTGAAGAGTTCGTCGGTGAAAGGCGAGTCGTCCAGTGGCAGGAAATTCGGCCGCATCGAGATCCACTCGATTTCGCGGCCGGCGAAGCGGTCGGAGGAGATCAGATGCAGAAGCACTTCGGCGCCGCTCTGGCCACCGCCGATCACGGCGACACGCTGTCCGCTCAGGCGATCGAGGCGGTTGGCGGCCTGGGCGTTGTGGAAGCATTGATCGGAGGCCGCCGCCCGCGCCCAGGGGGGGATGTTGGGCACCAGCCCGACGGCAATGGCGAGATTGCGCGCGTTCACCTGCTCGCGGCCGATACGCAGCCTGAAATTCGTTCCGTCGAAGTCGATCCGGTCGACGGCGCTGGCGAAGCTCAGCGAAGACAAGTTCTCGCCGACCCATCCGAGATAGCGGGCGAATTCCGGCCGCGGGATGGCTGAGAAATCCGCGTTGAGGAATTCATAGAACCGCTTCTGCGCGACCAGATAGGACATGAACGACCATGGGCTGGTCGGATGCGTCGCGGTGACGAGATCCTTGAGGAAGGATGTCTGCAGTTCGACGCCCGGCAGCATCATGCCCGGGTGCCATTCGAGCCGCGTCGCCCGATCGAAGAAGCGCGCTTCGACGCCGTCCACCGCATCGAGATGGGCGGCGAGGCTGAGATTGAACGGCCCGATGCCGATGCCTGCGAGGTCAAGCGTATGGGTCATGGCGAACTCCTTATGGAGCTGGCTGGGCTGATGGGAGATCGCCGGGCTGACTCGGGGTTAAGCGGATTGTCGAGCGGTGTGCCAAGGTCAGGCAGAGGGCGTTCGCCGCTGTCGCCGTAGCCGATGGCGAAGCGCACCTTGTTGATGGCGATGCGTGGGATCTTCGGAGCAAACAGATCGAAGAGCGCGAACCGTTCCGACAGCTCAGGGTTCTGCGCCTGGTAGCGCCGGATGGCGGCGGCCAGGATGGCGTAGAAAGTCCTCTCGTCGAAGCGGTCATAGGCGGCCAGCGCCTCGGACAGGAAGCGCAGAACGCTGACGATGTGTCCCGTTTGCAGATGCTGGAGAAGATGTGCCGGCGGCCGGCGCTTCAGCGTCGACAGGATTTTGGGGTCGAGGCCGGCCAGTTCGGGAAACGGCTGGTCGACGAGATCGAGGTCGCCCTGGAAATCCTTGACCGCCACGCCGAGAGGCGCCGCTCCGTCGAGGATGATGGTGACGTTCTGGCCATGGGCGATGAAGCCGACGCCGTAACGGCACATGAAGTGGTAGAGCGGCACGAAGGCCGTGGAGAACAGGCGATCGAGCCATGCCTCCGGACCAAGGCCGGACTGCTCCATCAGGGCGCTGGCGATCGGCCTGCCATGCGCGTCGCGCTGCGGCAGGGCGCCCATCATCATCGGCCGCTGGCCCGCTGTCAGATCCTTTTCGGGGCTTTCGCGCCATATGGCGCCCAGCATCTCGCAAAACTGATAGGGCGCGCCTTCAACGCCGGTATAGTGCGGATGCGGATAGAAGGCGCCGGCGACTTCCTGCAAGACCTTGACGTCCTTGAGCACCGGGTCCGCGGCCGCCACCGTGGCCAGCCAGCGCGACAGATCGGCGCCGATCGCCATGTATTTGCCCGGCACGCCGCGCCACGCTGAGGTGTTGAGGACGGTCAGCGGCAGCTTGACGTGCAGCGCCTCGGGCCGTGCCACATTGGCAAGCGTGCGCAGCGACTGCAAGGGCAGGAACGGATCGCCGAACTGGCCAAGCGGCACCAGCCGGCCGGCGGCGATCTCGCTACCATATTGCGAGGCGATCATCGCCTGCCACTGCCAGGGGTGGACCGGCAGCAGCCTATGCGTCGATCGCGAGATCCCGGCGGCGCTGAAAGCCGCTTCGAGCCTTGCGCGCTCGTAGTCGCCGAGTGCGGCCTGCAGCAGCGCCTCTTCGTCGAGCCCGCAGTCAAGCGCCAGCAGGCAGCGATCGCTGGCGGCGGCAAGCCAGAAGAGCTGGAATGCGGTGGCCGATTCTGGCGCGTAGCGCTCGAAGTCGTCCCGTCCCCAGCCAAGCCGTCCCTTGTTGGCAGGGGCCTTCGGATGGCCGTCGAGCAATGCCTGCAACTCGGTATCCGGCAGCGCGGCTAGATCGGCGGCCGGTCGATTGCCGCGTGCCTTGGCGATCCGCATGTCGGCCATCAGCGTGTTGTAAAGCTCCTTCGCATAGGTGCAGAATGTTGCCGGCGACATGCCGAGCGTCTCGCGCGCGTCGGCGAAGAAGGCGACCGCATCGTCGACCGGCAGCTCGATGCCGGCGTCGCGAGTCAGCGTCTCCGGACGGACGGCGATCTGGCCCCACAGGCGCCGCGTCGCGGCAAAGCGATAGGTCACGCCGGGGCCGGGCGTCAGCTCCCATCGGCCGGGCGAAAGCTCGCGCGGCGACAGGCACTCCTCGAAGGTCAGTTCGGAAATGGCCTTGGCGACGGCGTCGCGGTTGATCGCGGCCCAGCGTGTCGCCTCCCTCGCTTTGGCAATCGGTTGCTGCACCGTCACAGCGGCACCTCGCGGAAGAAGCGCTCGCGTTCGCAGCAGACCAGCGCCGCGCGCTTGTGCGGGAAGTCGAACTCCTTGACCTTGTCGTAGGCGGCGCCGGCGCAATAGCTCAGCATCTTCTGGTGCGCGGCGCGTGGCTCGCCGACGACGCGCTGCGTGCGCGGCTCGTCGAGGAACAGATAGTGGGTGACGGAGCGGAACAGTGACAGCGTCTTCGGCCGGCCGAGATGGCGCATATTGCCGATCAGCCCATGCCAGCCGCGGTCCCAGTCGAGCGGCTCATAATAGGGCCCGAGCCGGTCCTCCTTGGCCCAGTAGAACTCGAAATAGCCGGTCGGCTCGCCGTCGAAGCTGGCGATGACGCCGAAAATATGCGGATCGCTTTCCTGCTCGGCGAGATATTTGTCGAGATCCTCATGGCTCTGGGCAAGTTCCCAGAAGAAGGCGACGCGGCCATCGTTCATCCAGCGATGGAAGAGGTCGAGATCGGTCCGGCGGTCGATCGGCCGCAGCGACACGGTGACGCCGATTTCCGGAATCCAGCGTTCGTACATCGGGCCGCAGGGGCGCGGTTGGCGCAATGGCGGCAGCCGGTCTTCCGGGCCGATAGCGGTCGTCAATGCCGGATAGGTGACATGCGAGGCCTGGCTGCGCCACAGCAGCGGCAGCTGGCGCAGGACCGAGCGATGGATGACGGCGCATTCCGGTTCACCCGGAACCGTCTCGGTGGCCAGCGCCGAAACCGGCCACAGCGTCTTGGCCGCCGGCAGGAAGGCGCAGTCGAAGGAAGGATGCAGGCGCAGCGCGGCGTCGACGAGACCTGCCAGGATTTGCGGTTGGTCGAGGCGGCCCCCAATGAACGCGACATCGTCGATGAGCAGGCGGCCATCCGCGTCGGAGATGCGGGCCTGTCCCACCGCTGTTCCCTCAGCGTTGACCAGGCTGACATGGCCATCGCCGGCACGGATGGCGAGCGGCTCCGCGGCCGAGGCCAGATGCTGCCATCCTTCGTTGCCGGCGACGGTGGCGGGTGACCAGTTTTTCGCAGCCTCGATGTTCATGCGTATTCTCTCACATGCAGGGGGTTGGGAAGCTCGACGTAACCGGCCAGCGGGTCGGTCACCTCGGTGTTCTCATTGATGTCGCGCAGCGCGATCAGGAAATTGCCCTTGGCAGCAAGCGTCGGCGCGTTGAGCAAATAGTCGACGCAGGACCGGTCAGCCATCGGCGTGGCGGCCAGCCGCTCGAGCGAGCGGCGGAATATCGCCAGCAGATCGTCTTCGTTGGTGAGGCCAGCGGCGGCAAGGGCTGCGACGGCGGCGAAAGCGCCATTGACGACCAGATAGTAGCCGAACAGCTTCGCGGCCGCTTCCGCTGGGAAGACATGATCGCCCGCCTGACCGGCCTCGGGCACGAATTCGCGCAGCCTGGGCAGAAATTCCTCGACATAACCGGTGCCCTGGCAGTCGCGAAAATAGAGCGCATTCGGCCAGCCTCCGGAAAGACCGACGACGAGGTTCTGCTGATGGGCGCCGAACAGCAGGCCGAATTCCGAGAAGGCAACGATAAACGGCTCGATGGCGGCATGAAGGAAACGCTCGAACCACAAACGCGCCGTTTCCTCGACAGGTCGCTTCTCGTCGCGGGCGATACGGTGGACCAGGTCGGACAGATGGCTTTCGGTACGGCCGGGATGGCGCTCGCAAAGCGCGCCGAGAACGGCAGCCGGCGGATTGCCCGTGCCGCGAAACGGATTTTCGCGAAACGAGACGATGGTATCCGTCATCAGCCGGCCGTCTTCGCCACGCAGGCCGAACCAGGCGGGCTCACCCAGCGCCGTCATGGTCGGACAGCGCCGCTGCAAGGCATAGCCGAGCTTGCCCTTGACCAGCCGGTGCACCGAAAGGCCGCGCCGGCACTCATGCTCCTCGACGATGCGCCTGGAATTGGTCAGGCGCAGGCTGAGCGAGAATTTCAGCATCCACTCGGCTTCAGCTGAATGAACCGTGCGCAGCGAGGTCGTGGCCCGCCACGCTGGTCCGCCGAGCCCAACATCGACGATACGGCCGGCGCAAAACAGGCGCTCGACGCGGTCTTCCAGCATGAGCCGTACGGCCTGCCACGGATGCATCGGAACGAGAACCTTGCCCTGTTGCTTGCCAGCCCGAGCAAGCAGCTGCGGATCGCTGGCGGCAAGCCCGCGGACCATCTCGGTGACATCTAGCGGCTCGACGCTGCCCCCAGTGAGGATGGTCGGGTCGACGGCCCACCAGCGCAGTTTGAACGCATTGCAGTATTCATGCCCGAAGCGCGCGGAATCCGTGTGCGTGAACTCTTCGCGACTCATCGGCGCCGGATGCACGGCATGGCCGAAGCGCAGGGCGCTTTCGGCATCGATGAAATCAGGATCGCCTTCGGAGAAGGGCCGCGACGATCCACGCGCCGCAGTCGCGTCAGCGATTGCGGCGATGCTGGCCAGGCTGCGGCGCAGGAAGGTCAGTCGGCTTTTCGCTGTCGCCCGGCCGGCAATGTCAGGCTCCGCCAGGATCAGCGCCAAAAGACTGAAAAGGTCGATCTCGGACGCCTCGCCATCGGCCCCCTCGCTACTAATATCGAGGCGCCAGAGCGGCATCGCGAAATCGTGGTAACCAACCTTCGAGCGATGCCGCGCCTCGACGAGCACCGCCGCGCGCGAGGCAGGGAAATTCAGACGCAGCACGGCCGCCTGCGGCCGAAACAGCCCGGTTTGGCTGGCGTCGACGAATTCCCAGCCATCCCATTCCCGCAGCAACGCGTTGAGGAACGGGCTTAATGCAGAGGAAGATTCTGGTTTTACTTGTTCCATGTGCATCCTCATAAATCCACACAATACTGTGGTATTATATCTTATACGCTGTGGTTATTAGAACATTTCTGTTGATTATTTATTCTAACCAGGAAATAATCTTCGCGTTATGACGACCAGTATGAAAAATCGATCTTCGCTTCTTCGCCGCCTGGCAATCGCGGTCTCGGCAATCGGCTTCGGCCAGTCGGCCTTCGTATCGCTCGTTCCCCTGGTGATGGAGCGGCTGAGGCTCGACACGTTTGCCATCGGCGCGGCAACTGCTGTCGGCGCGGCGGCCTTTCTGGTCGGCTCGCCGCTGTGGGGCCGCATGGGCGAGCGGCTTGGCCATGCCAGGCTGCTGCGCTTGCTCGGCCTCGCCATGCTGGCCGGCCAGGCGGTGTTCGCCATTCTGCTGATAGCCGGCATGGGAGCCGCGCTCGGCATCGCTTTGCTGATGCTTTCGCGAACCGTGTACGGTTTTGCCGCGTCCGGCGTCATGCCGACGGCGCAGGTCTGGGCCAGCCGCTCGGTTGCCGATGACAGGCGACAGGCCGCGCTGGGACTGCTTGGCGCCGGCGTCAGCATGGGGCGGCTGGCCGGCGCGCTGGCGGCAACGGCTGCCGTCTTGTCGCCGCTGCTGCCGCCCATCCTGTTCCTGTTCAGCCCGCTGTTGCTGTGGCTCGCGCCGGGCAAGGAGGCAGGCGGCGGACAGATCGACGGCAAGGCGGCTGATGCCGGCCGTGGAATATCGCCCTTCGATCGCCGCGCTCTGCCTTGCCTGGTGATAGGCTTGTGCCTGACTCTGGGCTTCGGACAGGCACAGATGATGCTCGGCCCGCTGGTCCAACAGCGTTTTGGCCTTGGTGCGACGCAGGCCACGACGGTGACCGGCCTGGCCTTGATGCTGGTGGCTGTCGTCATGGTTCTGGTTCAGGGTCTGGTCGTGGCGCGCCTGCGGCTGGCCGAGCGCAACAGCGTTGTCGTCGGATGCCTCCTGGTTTGCGGCGGCATGACGATGCTGACCGTCACGGCAAGCCACGTCGCCTCGGCTGCAGCCCTGATGGTGGCGGCGGCCGGCATTGCCCTGGCTACACCCGGCTACACCGCCTGGCTGATGAAGCGCCTGGAGCCCGGCGAGCAGGGCGCGGCGGCCGGCTGGCTCACCAGCACCCATGTGCTCGGCCAGAGCATCGGCGCATTGGCCGGCGGCTTCGCCTTCACGCTCTGGCCCTTTGCGCCGCTGGCCGGCTGCGCGGCGCTGGCTCTGGCCGCCGCCGGTCTTGCAGCCATGGTTCATAAGCACTAGCGAACCCGCGCTCATTCGGCGACCTCCGGCAGCGGCATCGACGTTCCTGGCTGGGTCTTTGCGGCATCGGCGAAATGGGCATTCAGCATGCGATAGGTCGCCAGCACGGCGATGCCCGACAGCACTGTCGCCAGGGTGAACAGCGCGGAGTAGCCGAGCATGTCGGCGAGGCGGCCGGCCAGCATGGAGCCGACGAGATAGACGATGAGCTGGGCGCAGGACAGGATGGTGAAATCGGTGCCGGGCTGGTCCGACGACGCCACGGACATGAACAGGCTGTAGAGCGCCACGATCTCCATGTAGCGCACCAGCGTCTGCAGGAACGAGGCGCCGAAGATCGGCCAGAAGCCGGCGATAGCGCCGAAAGCGTGCAGCGCGAAGATCAGGAAGCAGATGGTGCGCAGCGCGCCGAGCAGGCCGAGCACCGAGGCGGCGCCGCGCTTGTGCAGCAGCCACGCCGCCAGCGCCGAGCCGCCAAGCCCGACGGTGAGCGCAGCACCCCCCGAGAGATAACCGATGATGTCGAGCGGCACGCCGGCATCGACGAGATAGGAGCCTTCCATCGACTTCACCAGCCCCTCGCTGGCGCGGTAGATGAGCGCGATCCACAGGATCTGGCGTGCCTCCGGCCGGCGCAGAAAGCGCAGGATCGAGGGGCGGTCGATGGCCGCCTGCGGCGCGCTGGCGACGGGATCGGTCTCGCGCATGGCGAAGGCGGCGACCAGCGGGATGATGGACAGCGCGGCCACCATGGCCACCATGGTTTGCCAGCCGGCATGATGATAAGCCAACAGGCCGAGCGTGCCGCCGAGAACGACGCCGAGCGCGACGGCGCCGCCCTGGATCGCATTGCCGATCGGCCTGTCCTTCGGGTCGAGATATTTGGCCGCGTAGCCGTCGGTGGCGATGTCCTGGGTCGACATCAACAGGCTCACGACAAGGCCGACGGCAAAGATACCGGCGACATCGGTCGGCTCGATCCAAAGCATGGCCGCGATGCCGGCGATGACGCCGATCTGGGTGATGATGACCCAGCCGGCGCGATGGGCGCGGGCCACTGGCCGAAAGTGATCGACCAGCGGCGCCCACAGGAATTTCAGCACCAGCGGCAGCATCAGCAGCGCCATCATGCCGATGGCGGTGCGCGACACGCCCTGCTCGCGCAGGATCGGCGGGATCGTCGCGGCAAACAGATAGCTCGGGATGGCCTGCGCCAGATAAAGGCAGGCGAGAACGACGAAAAGCCGCAGGCGCGAAAGCCCGGCGGGCGCCGGCCGGTCTGCGTCGGCGCTCATTTGACATAATCCTTCGGTGCGTAACCCGTTCAGGAAGGCGCCGGCCTCCGCCCGGCTGCGGGTGACGAGCACTGGAAAGCCGAACAGGCTTTGCCAGATGCGCTGCATGTTCTCGTCGACGGCGGTGCGCACCAGCGCACAGGCGCGGCAGGCTTTTTCGAGCTGCTCGCGTTCCGCCTTGTACCAGAGGTTTTGCGCCTTGCGCTGGGCGTCGCTCAGCGCGATCTCGATGCGGATATCGACCAGGAGCACGAACGGCTCCCGTTCCTGCGAAAGGCGGCCGAGCGCCTCGATATAGCGCGCGCCATCCGCCGGATCGGCTGGCGCTTCTGCCAGCAGCGAGACCAATGCACCGTTTCGTTGGAGAGACACCGCCACCGCCGCCCCTCAGAATGTGATCTGGTAGGACAACGCAACCGAACGTCCCAGACCCGGAACGTCGGCGCCGCGGGTCGCCGATGCGGAAGGGTTGATGTAGTAGGTGTCGAACACATTGCGCACGGCAAGGTTCAGCACGCTTTCATTGCCGAACGTCTTCGAGACGGCGAGATTGACCAGTGCTGCACCGTCCAGTTCCTGGGTGGCGATGCGGTCGCGTCCGGAAAACAGCTCCAACTCGCTGCGCAGGGTCAGCTCGTTCTCGAAACGGGTGGTGAGATAGACCAGGCCCTTGTAGGTCGAGGGGACACGGTTGTTCGGCAGATACTCGTTCGCTTCGATGTGGCCGTCGCGATCCGCGTCGTATTTGCCTTCGACATAGCCGACCGATCCGCCCAGCGTGAACATGCCGCTGAGGTCTGCCTCGAGATTGGCTTCGACGCCCCAGATACGTTCCTTCTGCTGCGACACCCGGTTGTTGACGATGTCGTAGCTGACGCCGTTGTCCGAGGTCGACAGATAGGTGCTGACGCCGCCGCGATAGTCGCCCCAATCGCCGCGCAGACCGGCTTCCCAGGTGTTCACCAGCTGGGGTTCAGGCGCGATATCGGCATAGCTGATCGCGTAATCCGGCGCGTTGGTGCACGGCAGCAGCGGCCGGATGGCGGTGCCATAGGCGTCGCAGGTTTCGGCGTTGGAGTTCAACCCGGCCCGGCGGGTGAAGCCGCCAATGTCGGTCAGGCTGTAGCCTTGCGAGAAATTGCCGAAAAGCTGCATCCTTTCGGTCAGATCGTAGACGGCGCCGGCGTTGAAGGTGACGGCGTCGTAGTCGAACGAGCCGCCGGTCACCTGGATCGCCGGCAGGCCGATAATGTTCCGGCCTAGCAGAACGGCAGCGGCAGGCCGGGTGAAGTCTTCAACGTTGAGATAAAACTGGTCGTAGCGCGCGCCGCCGCTGATGCGAAAGCGATCCGTCACCGGAATTTCGCCCTGCGCAAACAAGGCGACCGAGTTCTGGGTCGTGGGCGAGATGGCGTCCTGACCGTTGGTCAGCTGCTGATCGGTGGCATCGAAGACGTAGTCGGCGCCCCAGGTCAGCGTGCTGCCCTGAGTGATAAAGTCCATCGGCGTGTTGACGGTCAGGTTGACGCCGCTGCGCCGCGATTGCAGCGCCGTCTGGTTGAAGTCGGCGGTCGGGTCCGTACCCGGCGGCAGGATCACCGGCCGCGTCGGGTTCGTCGGTAAATACACCTGGCTGTTGACGGCCGAGAATTTGGTAAAGGGCGACTGCTTGAAGATGTCGTTGTAGAACGCCTTGACCTCCAGGTTTCCGAGCGCGAAGTCGCTGTCGGTGTATTTGGCGGTCAGATATTTCGAATCTTCCTTCAGCGGCTTGCCTTCATAGGGATCGCCGAAATCCGGGGAGACGGGATTGGTCGTGTAATCGGTGAACCAGTCCGGCTTCTGGTTGGCATAGGTCCAGTCGACGCTGGCCTCGAAGCGCCTGGAATCGAACTGGTAGCCGGCCACGCCGAAGAGATTGCCCGTGCCGGTGCGGTCGCCGCCGCCTTGCCCAAGCATGGCGTCCGAAGCCATCTCGTTGCCGTGGCCGGCATAGGTGCGGCGCGACAGATCACCGGACGCCGAGAAGAAATAGTCGAAATCGCCTTTCTTGCCCTCGACCGAGACACTGGTGCTTGGCCCGGCCGACTTGCCGGGGTTTTCGGTGAAGGCGGTGACGCCGGTGCGCACCGTCACCTTCGGCTTGTCGCTGTCGCCGCGCTTGGTGATGAAGTTGATCGTGCCGCCGGTGGCGCCGGCGCCATAAAGGCTGGACGCGCCATTGATGACTTCGATGCGCTCGACCGAATTCAGGTCGATCATCGACAGGATGCGTGAGACGTCCCGCAGCGGTGTGTTGCGCGGCACACCGTCGACCATGATGAGAAGACTGCGCCCGCGGAAGGTTTCCGAAGCGCCGGAAATGGTCTGGTTGCGTGGCGCGTAGCCGGGGACGATGCGGCTGATCAGGGTCGCGGCGTCGATATTTTCCTGCGCGGCTTCCTCGACCTGTTCCTGTTCCACGACCTGGACAGACTGAGCGACGCTGGAAATCGACCTTTCATTGCGGCCGGTGACCAGTATCTGATCGAGCACGGTGGCTCCCTGCTGGTCCGTCGGAGCGGCTTCCTGGGCAAATGCCGCGCCTGCCATAATCGACGAACCCAAAGCCGATGACCAAAGAAGCGTACTGAAAAATCTGCGCATGCTGTCCCCATCTATGCCCTGGTCCCCAGCGCCAGAGCGGAAAGGCCCAGTTATAATTCATGATAAAACGAGTCAACATTTATTTTGTGGCTTTTCAAATCAGGATTAGTCAGCGAACGGATGGGAGCCGGGTACATGAACGGCGCGCATTTTAGCCGGCGCTAAGATGTTGAGCTTTCTTGACAAAACGGCATAGGGCAGCCGGCGGCGTCGTCAGCCTTTGTGCTTACAAGAAGCTCTGCGGATCGATGTCGACCTGCACGCGAACCGAGCCGCGCTGCTTCGGCCCTTCGGCCAGCATGGTGCGGATGAAGCCTTGGATGTCGGCGCGCTTTTCACCCTGGATCAGCAAGCGGAAACGATGGCGCCCACCAAGCAGCGACAGCGGCGCCTCGGCCGGGCCGAGCACGAACAGGTCGCTGGCCTGGGGTGCTGCACGGCGCAGGCCGCGCGCGTGGCCTTCGGCCTCGGCCCGCGTCACCGCACTGACGATGACGCCGGCAAGCCTGCCGAAGGGCGGCAGGGCTGCCCGTTCGCGCTCAGTGATCTCGCGTTCGTAAAAGGCCTCGGCATCGCCCGAGACGATCGCCCGCATCACCGGATGGTCCGGCTGGAAAGTCTGCAGCAGGCCGAGGCTCTTCTTGCCGGTGCGGCCGGCGCGTCCAGTCACCTGGCTGAGCAATTGGAAGGTGCGCTCAGCGGCGCGCGGATCGCCATTGGCGAGGCCGAGATCGGCATCGACGACGCCGACCAGCGTCATGTTGGGAAAGTTATGGCCCTTGGCGACCAGCTGCGTGCCGATGACGATGTCGGCCTCGCCATTGGCGATGGCCTCGAGCTCCAGCCGCAGCCGGCGCACCCCGCCCATCAAATCGGATGACAGGACGATCGTGCGCGAGTCGGGGAAATGCGCCACGACTTCTTCAGCTATCCGCTCGACGCCGGGCCCGCAGGCGACCAGATGGTCGAGCGTGCCGCATTCCGGACAAGCCTCCGGCCGCTTCTCATTGTGCCCGCAATGATGGCAGACGAGTTGGCCGCGAAAGCGGTGCTCGACCAGCCAGGCCGAACAAACCGGGCAGCCGAAGCGGTGGCCGCAGACACGGCACAGCGTCAGCGGCGCGTAGCCGCGCCGGTTGAGGAACAGCAGCGACTGTTCCTTCTTCTCCAGCGTACGTTGCATCTCACCGATCAGCAGCGGCGACAGAAACCCCCCGCGCGCCGGCGGCGCGCGGCGCATGTCGATCGATTTGAGATGCGGAAGCGCCGCCTCCGCGAAGCGGGCAGAGAGAACCGCTCTATCGTATTTACCTTGGCTCGCATTGACCCGGCTTTCGACCGACGGCGTCGCCGACGCCAGCACCACCGGGAAGCCGCTGATATGGCCGCGCACCACCGCCATGTCGCGGGCATTGTAGAAGACACGGTCCTCCTGCTTGTAGGCGGGGTCGTGTTCCTCGTCGACGACGATCAGCCCGAGCTCGCGGAACGGCAGGAACAGCGCCGAGCGTGCGCCGGCGACGACGCGCACGCCGCCTTCCGCCACCTGTCGCCAGACCTTTTCGCGCATTCGGGGCGGCAGGTCGGAATGCCATTCCGCCGGCTTGGCGCCGAAGCGCTGCTGAAAGCGTTCGAGGAAGGCATGCGTCAGCGCGATCTCCGGCAAAAGGATCAACACCTGCTTGCCCCGGTCGAGGGCTGCCGCCACCGCCTCGAAATAAACTTCCGTCTTGCCCGAGCCGGTGACGCCGTCGAGCAGCGTGACGTTGAAAGCAGCGGCCGCGACATTGGCGCGCAGCATGGCGGCCGCGTATGCCTGGTCCGGCATCAGCTCCGGCATGGCGTAGGAGGGATCGGGCGCGGCGACCACCGGTCGAGGCGGGATCATCGCCGTCTCGAACACGCCTTGCGCCTTGAGTCCCTCGATAACCGTCGACGACACGCCCGCCGCATGCGCCAGGCCGGATCGCGTCCAGGCAAGCCCCCCTTCCGCCGTCTCCAGCACGCGCGTCCTGGCATCCGTCATCCGGTCCGGCATGACGAGGGTTCGCTGCAGGCCCTCGATCCACGGTTCTGGATCGAACGCCTCCGGCGCGCGCAACAGCATGCGCGCCACCATGCCGGGCGGCGACAGCGTGTACTGCGCCAGCCAGTCGACAAAGCGGCGCATGCCGCGGTCGATCGGCGGGCAGTCGAAGACCTGTTCGATCGGGCGCAGCTTTTTGGCGTCGATATTCTCGACCGCACCATCCCAGACGATGCCGGCAACCTGGCGCGGACCGAGCGGCACGCGCACGATCGAGCCCGGCACCACGCGCATGCCGGCGGGCACAGCGTAGGTGTAGGGCCGTTCGGCGGGCATCGGCACCAGCACCGGCGCGGCTGCGACAAAGGGCGAATCTTCGATCATCGGGCGTGACCTTGCCCCGACTTTGGTCTAGATCAAAGGGCAACCCCGAATGTGCATGGCATGCACATGGAAATCTTTCAGGAGACCCCCATGAAATTTTTTGTCGACACCGCTGACATCAAGGACATCAAGGAACTGAACGACCTGGGGCTGCTCGACGGCGTGACCACCAATCCCTCGCTGATCCTGAAATCCGGCGGCAAGATCGCCGAGGTCACCAAGCAAATCTGCGACATCGTCAAGGGCCCGGTTTCGGCCGAGGTTGTTGCGGTCGAATACAAGGACATGATGGCCGAGGCCAACATCCTGGCCAAGATCGCCGACAATGTCTGCATCAAGGTGCCGCTGACGCTCGACGGCCTGCGCGCCTGCAAGACGATCCGCACCGAGATGAACCGCATGGTCAATGTAACGCTGTGCTTCTCGGCCAACCAGGCGCTGCTGGCGGCCAAGGCCGGCGCCTCGTTCATCTCGCCCTTCGTCGGCCGCGTCGACGATACCGGCGCGGACGGCATGGAACTGATCCAGGAGATCCGGCAGATCTACGACAATTACGATTTCGACACCGAGATCCTCGTCGCTTCGGTTCGCACCGTGAACCACGTCAAGCAGGCAGCCCTGATCGGCGCCGATGTCGTTACCGCGCCGGCCGCGACGCTGAAGGCGCTGGTCAAGCACCCGTTGACCGACAAGGGCCTGGATCAGTTCGCTGCCGACTGGGCCAAGACCGGCCAGAAGATCGGCTGAGATCGGGTTCGATACAAAAAGGCCGGGAAACCGGCCTTTTTATTGCGGACTGCTAAAGTCGAGTTGGCAAGGCTAGGAAACGCTCAGGCCTTCTTGCCGTGCCTGACCAAATCCTGGGCGACCGACAGGCTCACCATTTCAGCCAGTTCGCGTGCGGCGCGGTTCTCGGCGTCGAGCTGCGCCCGGTAGGAGGCGAACTCCTGCGTCGGCTTGTCGAAAGATGATGGGATCGACCGCTTGCCGGTTGCGATCACCACGCCGGTCCTGGCATCGGTCAGCACATAGTTTGCGGTCAGCGTCACCGTGCCTGCCGTCGGCTCGTCTTCGTCGGTCTGAATCTGCACCACCGCGGCCGATTCGACCAGTTCGGTGACACCGAGATCGAGCATGTAGACCGGTGCCGTCGTCTCGCCGGCACCCTGGCCGAAGGCGAAGATCAGATTGTTGCGGACCTGCTGGGCATAGCGGGTCTTGACCGGCTTGACCGCGATCGAGGCGAGCTCCGCCGACGCGCTGACAGTCGAGCCTGCCGTCAGCGGCGCGCTCGAATAGAGCGGCCTGACCGTGCAGGCCGAAACCAGCGTCATCGAGGCCACCAGCCCGCAGAGCGCGGTGCGGCGCAGCACATGCGTCGTCTTTCCGAAGTCAAGCCCCGTCTTTTTGAAATCAGGCAACGACATTGACGATCCTCTGCGGCACGATGATCACCTTGCGGGGCGCCTTACCTTCCAGCGCTTTCTGCACGAAGTCGAGAGCCAGAACCGCTTTTTCGACCGCACCTTGGTCCGCGTCGCGGGCAATTGTCAAATCGCCGCGCTTCTTGCCGTTGACCTGAACCGGCAGCACGATCTCGTTGTCGACCACCAGCGCCGGGTCGTAGACCGGCCATGGCCGTTCGGCGACCAGATCGGTGCCGCCGAGCGTGTGCCAGCACTCTTCGGCCAGATGCGGCATGACCGGCGCGACCACATGCACAAGGATCTCCACCGCCTCGCGGCAGGCGCCTTTCAGCGCCGCATCGGCCTTGCCCTCGGCAACGTCGTTGAGCGGCGCGGTCAAGGCATTGGCAAGTTCGTAGATGCGGGCGATGGCCCGGTTGAAGCCGAGCTTCTCGATATCCTCGCCGATCGCTTTCAGGATCTTGTGCGCGGCCTTGGAAACGGCACCGGCCTCGCCATCCTGCGCCGCCTGTGGCTTGACGCCATCGAGCGTCTCGGCGGCGATCGACACCAGGCGCCAGACACGCTGGATGAAACGGTGCGCGCCGGCGGCGCCATCGTCCGTCCACTCGACGTCGCGCTCGGGCGGCGAATCCGACAGCATGAACCAGCGTGCGGTGTCGGCGCCGTAGCCGTCGGTGATGTCTTCCGGGCTTACCGTATTCTTCTTCGACTTCGACATCTTTTCGAGTGAGCCGATCGCCGCCTCTTCGCCGGTGGCGATCTCGATGGCGCGGCGCTTGCCGCCGACATCCTCGATCCTGACCTCAGCCGGCGACAGCCAGCGGCCATTGTTCGACGCACCGCCGACGCGGTAGGTCTCATGCACCACCATGCCTTGCGTGAACAGGCCCTTGAATGGCTCGGCCAGGTCGAGATGCCCGGTCGCACGCATGGCGCGGGTGAAGAAGCGCGAATAGAGCAGATGGAGGATCGCGTGCTCGATGCCGCCAATATACTGGTCGACGGCCAGCCAGTCATCGGCAGCCTTGGGCTCCGTCGGCTCATTGGCCCAGGGCGCGGTGAAGCGCGCGAAATACCAGGACGAATCGACGAACGTGTCCATCGTGTCGGTCTCGCGGCGCGCATCCTTGCCGCATTGCGGGCACTTCACATGCCGCCAGGTCGGGTGGCGGTCGAGCGGATTGCCGGGACGGTCGAACTCGATGTCGTCGGGCAGCTTGACCGGCAGGTCGGCCTTCGGCACCGGCACGACGCCGCAATCCTCGCAATGGATCATCGGGATCGGGCAGCCCCAGTAGCGCTGACGCGAAATGCCCCAGTCGCGCAAGCGGAAGTTCACCTTGCGCTCCGCCATTGGCCGCCCGCCTATGGTCTTCTGCTCCAGGAGCTTTGCCACCTCGTCGAACGCCTGCTCCGGCTTCAGGCCGTCGAGGAAACGCGAATTGATCATCACGCCGTCATCGACATAGGCCTCTTCCGTGACATGGAAGGTCTTGGCGTCGGCATCTTCCGGCATCACCACCGGGATCACCGGCAGGCCGTATCTGTTGGCGAAATCGAGGTCGCGCTGGTCGCCCGACGGGCAGCCGAATATGGCGCCGGTGCCGTATTCCATCAAAACGAAATTCGCGACGTAGACCGGCAGGGTCCACGAGTCGTCGAACGGATGCACGACGCGGATGCCGGTGTCGAAACCTTTCTTCTCGGCCGTCTCCAGTGCGGCCACCGACGTGCCCATATGCCTGATTTCGTCGATGAACTTGGCCAGATCGAGATTGGTCTCGGCGGCCTTCCTGGCCAGCGGATGGTCGGCGGCAACCGCCATGAACGACGCGCCGAAAATGGTGTCGGGCCTGGTCGTGTAGACCTCCAGTTCCTTCGCATCGCCAACCGGAGCGGCCAGCGGCCAGCGGATCAGCAGCCCTTCCGAGCGGCCGATCCAGTTCTGCTGCATCAGCTTGACCTTTTCCGGCCACTCGCCGAGACCATTCAGCGAGTCCAGCAGGTCCTGCGCGTAGTCGGTGATCTTGAAGAACCACTGCGTCAGCTCGCGCTGTTCGACCAGCGCGCCCGAGCGCCAGCCACGGCCGTCGATGACCTGCTCGTTGGCGAGCACCGTCATGTCCTCCGGGTCCCAGTTGACCTTGGAGGATTTGCGCGTCACCAGCCCCTTTTCGACGAAGTCGAGGAACAGCATCTGCTGGCGGTGGTAATAGTCGACGTCGCAGGTGGCGAACTCACGCGCCCAGTCCAGCGACAGGCCCATCATCTTGAGCTGCTCGCGCATGGCGGCGATGTTGGCGTAGGTCCATTCCTTGGGATGGACCTTGTTCTGCATCGCCGCGTTTTCGGCCGGCATGCCGAAAGCGTCCCAGCCCATCGGGTGCAGCACGTTGAAGCCCTTGGCCCGCTTGTAGCGCGCCACCACATCGCCCATCGTGTAGTTGCGGGTGTGGCCGATATGGATCTTCCCCGAGGGATAGGGGAACATCTCCAGCACGTAGTATTTCGGCTTTGGATCGTTGTTATGCGCTTCGAACAGCTTCTTTTCGGCCCAGGCCTTCTGCCATTTGGGCTCTGACGCGCGCGGATTGTATCGTTCGGTTGCCATCGGATGATTTTCACTTAAAAGCAGGCGCAGACCGCCGGACAAGGCCCGGTGGCCAAGGTAAATGTCGTCGCGGTGTTCACCATGGATTGCCGGACCCGTCAACTGCGGCGAGCCGGCCAAGACGATTAAAGACAGGCAGGATATGGACATGGCCAGCGCCGTCGAACAGTTTTTCGCCGTCAAGACGAGGATCGCTGCCGCCGAGCGCGAGGCCGGCCGCGACGCCGGTTCGGTGACGCTGGTTGCGGTGTCGAAGACTTTTAAGGCCGACGTCATCCGCCCGGTCATCGAGGCTGGCCAGCGCGTCTTCGGCGAAAACCGCGTGCAGGAAGCGCAAGGCAAATGGCCGGCCTTGAAAGCCGAATTCCCCGACATCGAGCTTCATCTCATCGGCCCGCTGCAGTCGAACAAGGCGAAGGAAGCCGTTGCGCTCGCCGACGTCATCGAGACGGTCGACCGCGAGAAGATCGCCGCCGAGCTCGCCAAGGAGATCGTGCGCCAGGGCCGCGCACCAAAGCTTTATGTCCAGGTCAATACCGGTTCGGAGCCGCAAAAGGCCGGCATCGACCCGCGCGACGCCGTCGCCTTCGTCGCCCGCTGCCGCGATGTCCATGGCCTCGCCATCGAAGGCCTGATGTGCATCCCGCCGGCCGACGAAAACCCCGGCCCGCATTTCGCCCTGCTGGAAAAGCTCGGCAAGGAGGCCGGGGTCGCAAAACTGTCGATGGGCATGTCCGGCGACTTCGAGACCGCCATAGCCTTCGGCGCCACCAGCGTCCGCGTCGGCTCGGCGATTTTCGGCGGCCGATAAACCTCGGTGATCTCGCCGCCCTAACAGTAGCATTGTTGCTGCATCGCTGCAGCGATGCTATATCTAGCCAAGCTAGCTAGGTACCTTCCATGAACTGGCATCTGCAGGACGCAAAAAACAATCTCTCGAAGCTGGTTCAGCAGGCTCGTGAAAAGGGCCCGCAGACCATCACCTTGCGTGGAAAGCCCGCTGCTGTCGTGTTGGCCGCTGAAGAATACGAAAGGCTCGTCGGCTCTAAGCCCTCACTTGCGGAATACCTTCTTTCCGGTCCCGAATGGGACGACGACTTCGTCGAAGAGGTCAATCGCCGCTCCAAGGGGCCCGGCCGAGACGTGGACCTCTGATGTTTCTTCTGGACACGAACGTCGTGTCGGATGCGCGAAAGCGAGGGGGGCCAGTGGCGGATTGGATAATCAAGCAAGAGCGCCAGTCTCTGTTTCTAAGCGTCATCACGCTCGGTGAAATCGCACGCGGAATCGAAATGAAGCGGCGAAACGACCCCGACACTGCAAACCATTTAGCAACGTGGTTCCACGGTCTGCGCCACAGCTACGAAAACCGAATTCTCGGCATAGACGAGAACATCGCTGCCCAATGGGGTCGCATCTCCGCGATCCGCACGCGCGGCGACGCAGATGGGCTTATAGCCGCGACGGCGCTCTTCCACGATCTCATACTGGTCACACGCAACGTCGCCGATTTCGACGATACTGCCGTCACAATGTTCAACCCTTGGGAAGCCTGACCCGCCTGTGTTGATCCGGTGTTGGGTCGGCCGCAGGTTGAGCCAGAGCCGGTCCATCATTGTGCCACCACTGGAAACGAAACGCACCGTTCCTATTTGCTTGGCGTCATCACCAATCTGCTGGAGCCGCCACCATGCGCTACAATCAACTCGGAAATACGGGGATGTTCGTCTCCGAACTGTGCCTCGGCACCATGACCTTCGGCGCCGCGGGCGAGAATGCCCAATGGGGCCTGATCGCCAGCCTCGACCAGAAGGGCGTCAACGACATCGTTGCCCGTTCCATCGCCGCCGGCGTCAATTTCTTCGACACGGCCGACGTCTATTCATTCGGCCAGTCCGAACGCCTGCTTGGCCAGTCGCTCAAGGATCTTGGCGTCAAGCGCTCGGACGTCGTCATTGCCACCAAGGTGCATGGCGCCATGGGCCAGGGCCCGAACGAGCGCGGCTCTTCGCGCGGCCACATCATGGATTCGGTCGAGGGCAGCCTGGAGCGGCTGCAGCTAGACCATATCGATCTCTACCAGCTGCACGGCACCGACACCGTGACGCCAGTCGACGAGACGCTGCGGGCGCTCGACGATCTCGTTGCCAGCGGTAAGGTCCGCTATGTCGGCGTCTCCAACTGGGCGGCCTGGCGCATCGCCAAGGCGCTGGGCGTTGCCGAGCGCAAGGGATTTTCCCGCTTCGAGACCATCCAGTCCTATTACTCGATCGCCGGCCGCGACCTCGAGCGCGAGATCGTGCCGCTCATCAACGAGGAAAAGCTCGGCCTGATGGTCTGGTCGCCAATGGCCGGCGGCCTGCTGTCGGGCAAATACGGCCCCGGCGCGCCCGGCAATGGCGAAGGCCGCCGCGCCGCCTTCAACTTCCCGCCGGTCGATGAGGACCGCGCCTGGGCGGCTGTCGCCGTGATGCGCGAGATCGCCCAGAAGCACGGCGTCAGCGTCGCCACGGTGGCGCTCGGCTATGTCCTGGCCAAACCTTTCGTCATGAGCGTCATCATCGGCGCCAGCCGCATGGAGCAGCTCGAGCAGAACCTTGCCGCGGCCGAGGTGAAGCTCGACGCCGACGATCTCGCCAGACTGGATGAGGTCAGCGCGCTGCCGGCCGAATATCCCGGCTGGATGCTGGAGCGTCAGGGCGCCGGTCGCCGCCCGGCGCCGTTCACCCCGAAGAAATAGTCACTGCTGTCGCCTGATGCTTGGGGGGTCATCTGGCTCCCCAACGTCTTTTCAGCTCATCCGCACGCTCTCGACCAGAAAGTCGAGAAACGCCCGCACCCGTGCGGGCAAATGCCGGCCCTGGCCGACATAGACGGCGTGGGTAGGCTCCTCGTCGCCCGGATTGATATCCTCCAGCAGCGCCGTCAGCCGCCCCGCCGCGATGTCATCGGCCACATGCCAGTGTGCCAGCCGGGCGATGCCGGCGCCGCCGACCGCCATCAACCGCATCGACTCGCCATCGCCGACCAGCGTGTTTCCCACGATGGGAACCGTGATGGCATTGTCAGCTGCGTCGACAAACTGCCAGCCATCGACATGCCGGACAAAGCCGAAAGCCATGCGATTGTGCCGGCTGAGATCGGCTGGAATCAGCGGTGTGCCATGTGTCTTGAGATAGGACGGTGCGGCAACGACCGTCATCCGGGTTTGCCCGAGCTTGCGCGCCACCAGCCGCGATTCGCCGAGCGGCCCGGCGCGGATGGCGACGTCGGCACGCTCAGCCATCAAATCGATGACGCTGTCGGTCAGCACCAGATCGACCGAAATCTCGGGATAGCGTTCGAGGAAATCAGGCAGCAGCGGGATCAGCCGATGCACCCCGAAGGGCACATAGGAGTTGACGCGCAGCCGTCCGCGCGGCGCGGCACCCACGGCCGCCTCGCGTTCGGCCGCCGCCATATCGGCCAAGATGCGCACCCCGCTGTCATAGAACGCCGTCCCTTCCGGCGTCAGCTGCAGCTTGCGCGTCGAGCGGGTGACCAGCCGCGCGCCGAGCCTTGCCTCCAGTCGCGCGATCAGCTTGCTCACCGCCGACGGTGTCATACGCAGCGAACGAGCCGCAGCCGAGAAGCTGCTCGCCTCGACGACGCGGACGAACACTTCGATCTCGCCGGAACGGTTGATGTCGGGTCTGGCCATCTGTGAATCTATTTCACAGGAAATATGCCCAAGGCAAGTCTGGTTCACAAGGCATGGCAACACGATCTCTGCGGTCGGGGCGCGGGTCTGGATAGCGCGCTCATTCGAGTTCGAACTGGAAACCGCCATGCCTCTTGCTCTCTACGCCCTCGCTGCCGGCGCCTTCGGCATCGGCGTCACCGAATTCGTCATCATGGGGCTGCTGATCGATGTCAGCAAAGATCTCGGAGTCTCGATCTCGGCCGCCGGCCAGTTGATTTCGGGCTACGCGTTGGGCGTCGTCATCGGCGCGCCGCTTTTGACCATCGCCACCGGCAACTGGCCCCGCAAGACCGTCCTTCTGGCCCTTATGGCGATCTTCACGCTCGGCAACCTCGCCTGTGCGATCGCCCCCGACTACTGGACGCTGATGGGCGCCCGCATCATCACCGCCTTTGCCCATGGCACTTTCTTTGGCGTCGGCTCGGTGGTCGCCACCGGCCTGGTCGCGCCCAACAAGAAAGCCTCGGCGATCGCGCTGATGTTCACCGGACTGACTATCGCCAACATCCTCGGCGTGCCCTTCGGCACCTGGCTAGGCCAGGCCTTCGGCTGGCGCGCCACCTTCTGGGCGGTAACCCTGGTCGGCTTGGCAGCCTTTGCCGTCATCCTGCTTCTGGTGCCGCGCAGCAAGGAAGCGCCCGAGAAGACCAATCTGCGCGCCGACCTCGCCGTGCTGCGCCGCACGCCGGTGATGCTCGGCCTCGCCACCACCGTGCTCGGCTATGCCGGCGTCTTCGCCGTCTTCGCCTACATCGCCCCGCTGCTCACCGAGATCACCGGTTTTGGGGAAGCCGCCGTGTCGCCGATCCTGCTCGTTTTCGGCGGCGGTCTTATCGCCGGCAATCTGCTTGGCGGCAAGGTCGCCGACCGCTGGTTGGTGCCGGCGGTGCTCGGCAGCCTCGTGGTGCTGGCGTTGGTGCTGGCCACAATGACCTTCGCCGTCCACAGCCAAATCCTGGCCGTCATCTATGTCGGCCTGCTTGGTGCCGCCGCCTTCGCCACCGTGGCGCCGCTGCAGATGTGGGTGCTGGACAAGGCGCAAGGCGCGGGCCAGAGCCTCGCCTCGTCCTTCAACATCGCCGCCTTCAACCTCGGCAATGCCGCCGGCGCTTGGCTTGGCGGCGCGGTGATTGCCCATGGCCTCGGCCTCGGCTCACTAACTTGGATCGCCGCTTTGCTGCCGGTCGCGGCTCTTGGCGTCGCTGCCCTGGCGCTGCGCCTCGATCGCGCCCCCAGAATCGGGGCGCCGGTCTGCGCCCAGTCATGAGCATCACTCGCAAATCCGTCTTCGACATCATCAAGGAGCATAAAATGGATTATCGACGTCTCGGCGCATCGGGCCTGAAAGTGCCCGCACTCTCTTTCGGCGCCGGCACTTTCGGCGGCTCCGGGCCGCTGTTCGGGGCGTGGGGCAACAGCGACGCCAAGGAAGCGCGGCGGCTGATCGACATCTGCCTCGAGGCCGGCGTCAATCTGTTCGACACCGCCGATGTCTATTCGAACGGCGCCTCCGAGGAAGTGCTTGGCGAAGCCATCAAAGGCCGCCGCGACGCGGTGCTGATCTCGACCAAGACTTCGCTGCCGATGGGCGACAGACCGGCCGACTACGGCTCGTCGCGCTCGCGGCTGATCAAAGCCGTCGACGCCGCCCTGAAGCGCATGGGCACCGATTACATCGACCTGTTGCAGCTGCACGCCTTCGATGCAGGCACGCCGATCGAGGAGGTGTTGTCGACGCTGGACGACCTCGTGCGCGCCGGCAAGCTGCGCTATGTCGGCGTCTCCAACTTCTCCGGCTGGCAACTGATGAAGTCGCTGGCCGAGGCCGACAAGCATGGCTACCCGCGCTATGCTGCGCACCAGGTCTACTACTCGCTGGTCGGCCGCGACTATGAGTGGGAGCTGATGCCGCTCGGTATCGACCAGGGCATCGGCGCGCTGGTGTGGAGCCCGCTCGGCTGGGGCCGCCTGACCGGCAAGATCCGCCGCGGCCAGCCCCTGCCGGAAACGAGCCGGCTGCACGACACCGCCGATTTCGGCCCGCCGGTCGCGGACGAACATCTCTACCGGGTCATGGATGCGCTTGATGCGATGGCTGAAGAGACCGGCAAGACCGTGCCGCAGATCGCCATCAACTGGCTCTTGCAGCGCCCGACCGTGTCCTCGGTCATCATCGGCGCCCGCAACGAGGAACAGCTGCGCCAGAACCTCGGCGCCGTCGGCTGGGCGTTGACGCCGGAGCAGGTCAAAAAGCTCGACGCCGCAAGCGAAGTGACCGCGCCCTACCCGTACTTCCCCTATCGCCGCCAGGAAGGTTTCGCCCGGCTGAACCCGCCTGCGGTGTGATCGCCGACGTTGAAGCTGCCAATCTCCCCCCTCGCGGGGGAGATCAGCTATACTGCCGCTCAGTGCAGCACGAACTCCCCATCCACCTTCCGCCATTCGTTCGGCGCGATCAGCTTCTGGTGCGTGTAGCTGATCGAATGCAGCGGCCCGTCGAGCCTGGCCTTCCAGAACTCGATGAACTTGATCAGCACCGGAAACTTCGGCGCCAGATCGTAATCCTGCCAGATGAAGCTCTGCAGCAGATGCGGGTGGTCGGGAAAATGGTATAGAATCTTGGCCGTGGTCAGGCCATACCCCTTGAGCATCAGGTCCATTTCGGAATGATCGCGCATGACAGCCCCTTGGCCTAGTTGATTCTCCATTCCTCCCAACACCGAATTGTGCGCGCCGTTCCTTAACTGTCTATTATTTTCCTGATCCCAGTCGGGTTTTATGCACGAAAACATGCAGTTAGCAGCGACCGCTGCCGAGTGCTGATACAACCGAAACGGGAGCTGCGGCATCCCGCCACGCGAATCCAACGTCTAATGTTGCCGTCAGCGCGGAACTGTTAATAATGCCGCCGAATTCGCGGCTGCGTCGCCGTGATCCTGGCTGTGGTCAAGCCGGCGGGGTGGTTTGGGAGGAAAGTGAAGACATGTCCGAGGTGAAGATCCACCGCGTCCAGCCGGCGTGGAAGAAGAATGCGCTGATCGACAATGACACCTACCTCAAATGGTATGCTGACAGCGTGAAGAATCCGGACAAGTTCTGGGGCAAGCACGGCAAGCGCATCGACTGGTTCAAGCCGTTCAGCAAGGTCAAGAACACCTCCTTCGAGGGCAAGGTCTCGATCAAATGGTTCGAGGACGGCGAAACCAACGTCTCCTACAACTGCATCGACCGCCATTTGAAGAAGCGCGGCAACCAGACAGCCATCATCTGGGAAGGCGACAATCCCTACGACGACAAGAAGATCACCTATAACGAGCTCTACGAGCATGTCTGCCGGCTCGCCAATGTGATGAAGAAGCACGGCGTCAGGAAGGGCGACCGCGTCACCATCTACATGCCGATGATCCCGGAAGCGGCCTACGCGATGCTGGCTTGCACCCGCATCGGCGCCATTCACTCGATCGTCTTCGGCGGCTTTTCACCGGACGCCTTGGCCGGCCGCATCGATGACTGCAAGTCGACCTTCGTCATCACGGCCGACGAGGGCTTGCGCGGCGGCAAGCCGATCCCGCTGAAGGAAAACACCGACAGAGCGATCGAAATCGCCGCCAAGGCCGGCACCAAGGTCGAAAAAGTGGTCGTCGTTCGCCGCACCGGCGGCAAGACCGGCTGGGTCCAGGGACGCGACATCTGGTACCATGACGAGATCGCCACGGTGAAAGGCGACTGCAAGCCGGAGAAGATGAAGGCCGAGGATCCGCTGTTCATCCTCTATACCTCAGGCTCGACCGGCAAGCCGAAGGGCGTGCTGCACACCACCGCCGGCTATCTCGTCTATGTCTCGATGACCCACCAATATGTCTTCGACTACCATGATGGCGATATCTACTGGTGCACCGCCGATGTCGGTTGGGTCACCGGCCACAGCTATATCGTCTATGGCCCGCTCGCCAACGGCGCCACCACGCTGATGTTCGAGGGCGTGCCGAACTACCCCTCGCAGTCGCGCTTCTGGGAAGTCATCGACAAGCACAAGGTCAACATCTTCTACACTGCGCCGACGGCACTGCGCGCGCTGATGGGCGCCGGCGACGAACCGGTGAAGAAGACCTCGCGCAAGTCGCTGCGCGTGCTGGGCTCGGTCGGCGAACCGATCAATCCGGAAGCATGGGAGTGGTATTTCAACGTCGTCGGCAACGGCAAGGTGCCGATCGTCGACACCTGGTGGCAGACCGAGACCGGCGGCATCCTGATCACGCCGCTGCCCGGCGCCACCGACCTCAAGGCCGGTTCGGCGACGCGGCCCTTCTTCGGCATCAAACCGCAACTGGTCGACGGCGAAGGCAAGGTGCTGGAAGGGGCGGCCGACGGCAATCTCTGCATCGCCGATTCCTGGCCCGGCCAGATGCGCACGGTCTATGGCGATCACGACCGCTTCGTGCAGACCTATTTCTCCACCTACAAGGGCAAATACTTCACCGGAGACGGCTGTCGCCGCGACGCCGACGGCTATTACTGGATCACCGGCCGCGTCGACGACGTCATCAACGTTTCCGGCCACCGCATGGGAACGGCCGAGGTCGAATCGGCGCTCGTCAGCCACGAGAAAGTGTCGGAAGCAGCTGTCGTCGGCTATCCCCACGACATCAAGGGCCAGGGCATCTACAGCTACGTTACCTTGATGAAAGGCGTGGAGCCGAGCGAGGAACTGCGCAAGGAGCTCGTGGCCCATGTCCGCAAGGAGATCGGCGCCATCGCCTCGCCCGACAAGCTGCAATTCGCGCCCGGACTGCCGAAAACCCGCTCCGGCAAGATCATGCGCCGTATCCTGCGCAAGATCGCCGAGGACGATTTTTCCGCGCTCGGCGATACCTCGACACTGGCCGATCCGGCCGTGGTCGATGATCTGATCGCCAACCGCCAGAACAAGAAGGGCTGAGGGGATTTGATGGCTGCACTGGGCGCAGTCACGGAGCTCTGGCGTTACCCTGCAAGTTCGCTTGCCGGCGAACGCCAGGACGCCATTTCGGTCGGCCTTGAAACCATCGACGGCGACCGGCTGTTCGGCCTTGTCGATGTCTCGGACAATGAGATCGCGCGGCCCGACCGCGACGCCAAGTGGCACAAGGTGCCGCGCATCCGCACCCGGCTGAGCATGGACCGCAAGCTGGAGATCGCCGTTCCCGACGGCGACTGGCTGGTAGCGCCGGGCGCTGAATGCGACAGCGCCGTCTCGACCTATCTCGGCTTCGCCGCCTCGATCCGGCCGTTCAGCCAGGACAACGCCCCCGGCTACACCGGCCCGCTCACCGCGGCGCGCTACCGCAAAGCGCCGATCCATCTCTTGACCACCGCATCGCTGGCGCGGCTCAAGGCGCTGCACCCTGAAGGCATTCCCGATCCGCGCCGCTTCCGCCCCAACATAGTCGTCGACATGGCGGCGGTCGAAGGCTCGTTTCCCGAGACCGAATGGATTGGCCGCAAGCTCGCCATCGGCGATCTGCTGGTGACCGTCTCGGAGCCGTGCCGCCGCTGCGGCTTCACCATCATCAGCCAGGACGGCTTCGACCACGATCCCGGCATCCTGCGCAATCTGGTCCGCCACAACGCGCACAATCTTGGCGTCTATTGCACTGTGTACAGGCCGGCGCGCGTCGAGATCGGCGCGCCGATGCGGTTCGTGTAGGCCCCTACCGCGAGGCAGCAAATCGCAGACCTTGGAAAGCGTGGGGTTCGGCCCCGAATCCTATCCCTACCGATACAGATCCGCCCGTGTCGGCGGTAGCCCGCTCGGGCCGCGTGCGCGTTTGGTGACGACGGTCTGAAAAATCTGCGCCGAGGCGCGCTCGAAGGTGATCGAGCAGCCGGTGAGATAAAGCAGCCACAGCCGTGCCTTGGCCTCGCCGACTTCGGCGACCGCCTCGTCGAAGCGAGCCTGCAGCCGCTCGGCCCACAGCCGGCAGGTGCGCGCATAGTGCTCGCGCAGATTCTCGACGTCGTAGACCAGGAAACCATGCGCCTCCAGATTGCCCAGCGTCATGCCGATCGTGTCGAGTTCGCCGCCTGGGAAAATGTATTTGAGCAGCGCCTTGAACTCCGGCCCCTTGCGCAAGGTTTTCTTCAAGTCGCCCTTGCTGCGCCTGGTGATGGCGTGGTGCAGATAGATGCCGCCGGGCTTCAGCAAGCGATCGATGGTCTTGAAATAGGTGGCGTGGTTGGCGAGGCCGAGATGCTCGAACATGCCGATCGACGATATCTTGTCGAAGGAGCCTTTGAGTTCCGCATAGGATTTGATCTCGATGGTGATGCGGTCCTGCAGCCCTTCGGCGCGGATGCGCTCGCGGGCGAGATCGGTCTGCGCCTGCGACAGCGACACGCCATGGCCGACGACGCCATAATTTTTGGCCGCATGGATCAGCATGGCGCCCCAGCCGCAGCCGATGTCGAGCAGCTTTTCGCCCGGCTTCAGCCGCAGCTTGCGGCAGATATGGTCGAGCTTGTCGGCCTGCGCCTGGTCGATGCCATCGGCGAAATCCTTAAAGTAGCCGCAGCTGTAGACCATGCGCTCGTCGAGGAAGAGCCGGTAAAAGGCGTTCGAAATGTCGTAGTGATGCTGGATCGCCTCTTGGCTCGACCCGCTGACATAGGGGTTGCGACCCGACAGATCGGTGCGTGCACTCATCTGCTTGCGTGACAGGAGCACCGCCGGCAGGTCGCGCAGGATCGCCAGCTTCGGCAGCGACTTGAGCTTGGTCCTGAGCTTGCCTTGCGACGGCAGTGCATAAAAATCGAAAATCGTCCCGTCTTCGATGTCTATCGTCTTGGAAATCCACATCTCGATCAGCGTCGACAGTGATGGCCGCTTTACCACCTGCCAGACGATGTCCTGGTCGTTGATGGTGAGCACGGGCCCGGTGGCGGGACCGATCCGCTCGCCGGTCCACAGCTTGACCGCAAAACCCGGCTTCAGCGTTTCGATCACCGTTCGCACGATGCGCGCGGCCTTCTCGGCTGCCTCCATGGCCATCCTCCCGAGTCCTGACAATCCACCTTGCATGGATTTTGCCCGCCCTCGCGGCTCTTCGCAACCCGGCGCAAAAGGCGGCTCGCCAGCTATTTCAAATCGGCATCTTGTTTTTTGCTGCAACGCACCCCATCATCTGTACGTGTTCAACAAATCGAAAGGAGGTGATCCGATGTCGAGTGATTTCGTTTTCCAGAACGTGGCCTCAGCGGATTGCACTTTCGGGAAGCAGTCTTCCCGTTAAGGCGCGATAAGCGCGGCGGGTGACCTCGGTCGCCGCCATTGGCCGCGCCACGGACGGAAACACGGAAGGCCGCCGGCTTCGTCAAGAAGCGGCGGCCTTTTCCATTTCCGGATTGTGTGTCGAAGCGGATCAGAATCCGGTCACGCCAGCATCCGCGCGCTCACCGTCTTGTCGACGCCGTGATAGGGCGGGTTGAACAGATTGCCTTCCTGCTCGTAGGTCCAGACCTTGAACAGCGAAAGTTGGTGCGGGCCGAAGCTGTGCAGCAGCGGGACATCCGTGGCATCACGACCGCGCGCGATGACCACGCGGCCTATCCTCGGACGATTATGACGCGGGTCGAACGTGTACCATTTGCCGTCGAGGAACACTTCCATCCAGGCCGAAAAATCCATCGGCGCCGGGTCGGCCGGTACGCCGATGTCGCCGAGATAACCGTTCACATAGCGGGCCGGGATGTTCATGCAGCGGCAGAGCGTGATCGCCAGATGGGCGAAGTCGCGGCATACACCAACCTGCTCCTCATGCGCTTGGGCTGCGGTGCGCGTCGACCGCGCATAGCCATAGCCGAAGGACAGCCGGTTGTGGACATAGTCGACGATCGCCTGCACCCGCGCCCAGCCGGAGGGAACATGGCCGAAAAGCTGCCAGGCCAGACTGCTCAGATGATCGGTCTCGCAATAGCGGCTGCCGAGGAGGTAGCCGAGCACATCGTCCGGCAGTTCCGCCACCGGCACTTCCCTGGCCAGCGTGTTGACCGCGTCAGGCTCCCCGCTGTCCTCGACGGCTGCGTCATAGAGAATGCGGAAACTGCCGGCGGGTGCGGTGAAGCGGCGGCAGGTATTGCCGAACAGATCGTGATAAACCTTGCTCGGCACTGAAGGCGACGTCAGCACGCGCGTCTGCCGTTTGATGTCGGCCTGACGATCCCTGTGGATATCAAGCAGCGAGATGACCGGCGTGGCGCCGACGCATTCAATGGCGATTTCGTAGCCGAGCCGGATCAGCACAATGATTGCCCCTTCGATCCCGTGGAAAACAGTATGCTCAAAACGCCAGAGGCGGGACCATGGTTCCCTGGAACTATCGAAAAGGCTCTCCCGCGGCTTCCCAGGCAGCCGTGGCGACGTTACGGTCGCACGACATGTTTCGACCCTCCCGAAACGATCCCTAACCCCGTGGAAAATCTGATGTTTGCAGGCAGAAAATTCGCCGCGTTCCTGTTCGATATGGATGGCACGGTGCTCAATTCGATCGCCTCGGCCGAGCGCGTCTGGGCGGCGTGGGCGCTTAAGCACGGTCTCGACGTCGAAGCCTTCCTGCCGACGATCCATGGCGTGCGGGCGGTCGAGACCATCACCAGGCTGGCGCTTCCCGGCGTCGACCCTGTTCATGAGGCGTTTGTGCTGTTGCAGGCCGAGTCGGACGATGTCGAAGGCGTGCTGCCGATCGCCGGCGCAGTACGGTTTCTCAACGCGCTGCCGGCCGAGCGCTGGGCGATCGTCACCTCCGCGCCGCGCCCGTTGGCGCTGCTGCGCATGCGGGCCGCCGGCATCCCGGTTCCCGCCTTGGTGGTCGCGGCCGAGGATGTGTCGCACGGCAAACCGGCGCCCGACTGTTTCCTGCTGGCGGCAAAACGGCTCGGCGTCGACATCGGCGACTGTCTGGTCTTCGAGGACGCACCGGCCGGTATCGCGGCGGCGGAAGCAGCGGGCGCGTCGGTGATGGTGATCAGCGCCACTCACCAGCATCCAATGACGACTCAGCACAACTCGATTGGCGGCTACGAAACCGTCTCCATCGCCATCGATGACAGCGGCTGGATGACGCTGGGGGCACAGCGCAGCGCGGCCTGAGGAACTGGAGGACTGGAGGACTGGAGGACTGGAGGACTGGAGGACTGGAGAACTGCTATGCGCCTTTTTCTTCAACTCTTCAGTTCACCAGTTCCCCAGTTCTTCCGTTCCTGAACCCCTAGAAATCGCTAGCCAGTCCCTTCAGTTCCCAGTCGCCGTAGCGGCCGGGTTCCTTGCCGCCGCGGCCGCCGATTTCCTTCGGCAACGCAGCTTCCTTCTGGCGATACGCTTCACGGCGCGCCTCGGCTTCAGCCAGCGCTCGGCTGGCCGCCGGCGTCAGGTCCTTCTCCCGGTCGGCATCGGCTTTGCTGGGTTGGTCGGTCATGCGATAGTCCGGGCGGATTGAAACGAAGGGCGGCGTTTCCCATCATATAGCCATGAGTTCACCCCGATCGACCTTTTTTTGCCACGGCCGCACAGGGAGCAGATGATGAGCACGCTACGCACCACCATGCTTCTGGCCGCGATGACGGCGCTGTTCATGGGCGTCGGCTTTCTGATCGGCGGCACCGGCGGCATGATGATCGCCTTCCTGGTCGCCGCGGGCACCAATCTGTTCAGCTACTGGAATGCCGACAAGATGGTGCTGTCGATGAACCGCGCCGTCGAGGTCAACGCGAAGAACGCGCCCGAATTCCACGCCATCGTCGAGGCGTTGGCCAAGCAGGCCGGCCTGCCGATGCCCAAGACTTATCTGATCGACAATCCGCAGCCGAACGCCTTCGCCACCGGCCGCAATCCCGAGAACGCCGCGGTCGCGGCCTCGACCGGGCTGCTGGAGCGCCTGTCGCATGAGGAGGTGGCGGCAGTCATGGCGCATGAGCTGGCCCACATCCAGCATCGAGACACGCTGACCATGACCATTGTCGCGACACTCGCCGGCGCCATCTCGATGCTCGGCAATTTCGCCTTCTTCTTCGGCGGCAGCCGCGACAACAACAACCCGTTCGGCTTTGTCGGCGTGCTGGTGGCGATGCTGGTCGCACCCTTCGCCGCCATGATCGTGCAGATGGCGGTCAGCCGCACGCGCGAATACGAGGCCGACCGGCGCGGCGCCGAAATCGTTGGAAATCCGCTTTGGCTGGCATCGGCGCTTGACAAGATCGCCCGCGGCGCCGAACGCATCCGCAACCAGGATGCCGAACGCAATCCCGCGACCGCGCATCTCTTCATCATCAATCCCCTTCACGGCGAGCGCATGGACAGCCTGTTTTCGACCCACCCGAATACCGACAACCGCATCGCCGCGCTGCAGGCGATGGCGCGCGACATGGCAGGCCGCCAGCCGGCGCCGCGCCAAGCGCCGACGCCCGGGCAAACAGAAGAATTCCCGGCCGATGCCGTGCAAGGCCCGTGGGGCAAGGCAGCACGCCCCACTCCGCCGACCAGACCGGCCAAGCCGAAAGCCAATCCGTGGGGCCGCAATCCGACCGGACCCAAAGGTCCGTGGTCGTGAGCGGCGCCAGATCCCGGCCCGCACATTCAGGCGATCGCGAAAACAGCTCGGACGAATTCGTCGCCGGCCTCGCCGCGCGCAAGGCAGCGGCGCGGCTGCTGGCCGCCGTTATCGACGCCAAGACGCCGCTCGACGGGCTGACGGACCACGAGAACGGCCATCCGCAATACAAGGTGCTCGACCTGCGCGACCGCGGCCTGGTGCGCGCCATACTGGTGACCGCGCTGCGCTACCGCATGACCATTGCCGGGCTCCTCGCCCGCCGCCTTGAAAAGCCGCTGCCACCCAACGCCACAGCTTTGTCGCACATCCTGCATGTTGCGGCGGCGCAGATCCTGTTCCTCGACATCCCCGACAGCGCCGCCGTCGATTTGGCTGTGACCCACGCCAAGTCGGACCCACGCACGCAGCGCTTTTCCGGCCTCGTTAATGGCGTGCTGCGCACTTTGGTGCGCGCCAAGGAGACCGAACTGCCGGCAGCTCTTGCCGCCACCGACGAGGCGCCAAAATGGTTCTCCGACCGGCTGAAGGCCGCCTATGGCGCCGAGATGACCAGACAGATCCTGGCGGCGCATCGCGTTGAGGCGCCGGTCGATTTCACGGTCAAGGCCGATCCCGAATTGTGGGCCGAAAAGTTCGGCGGCATCGTGCTGCCGACCGGCACGGTGCGAGTGGAAAAGCTCAGCGCCTCCGTCACCGAACTGCCGGGCTTCAGCGAAGGCGCATGGTGGGTCCAGGACGCCGCCGCCAGTTTTCCGGCGCGGCTGTTCGGCGATGTCAAAGGATTACGCGTCGCCGACCTCTGCGCCGCCCCCGGCGGCAAGACCGCTCAGCTTATCCTTGCCGGCGCCAAAGTCACCGCCTTGGACACCTCGAAGAACCGGCTGGCGCGGCTGACGCAGAACCTCGAACGGCTTGGGCTGTCCGCCGAGATCGTGCAGGCCGATCTGCTGAAATACCAGCCGGCGGAGCTTTTCGACGCCGTCCTGCTCGACGCGCCCTGCTCTTCCACCGGCACGGTTCGGCGCCACCCGGACGTGCCATGGACCAAGACGGTAGCCGACGTCGAAAAGCTAGCCGATCTGCAAGCAAAGCTGCTCGCCCGCGCCGTCACTTTGGTCAAACCGGGCGGCCGGATTGTTTTTTCCAACTGTTCGCTGGACCCGATCGAAGGCGAGGATCTGTATCGCGCCTTTCTGGCCGGCAACAAGACCGTCGCCGACGATCCGCTGCAGCCCGGCGAAATCGCTGGCATCGACGCCTTCCTGACCCCGCAAGGCACGCTGCGCACCACACCCGCCGATCTTGACCTTGGTTCGCCAGGGGTTTCCGGCCTGGACGGCTTCTTCGCCGCCCGCATGCGACGTCTGGCCTGACTCCGACGCGACGACATGCCTAAAGCATGTCGTTCAGACTCCAGTGCTTCCCCCACCTTGCATCGATCTCATCATCGACATTCTGGTAGCGGATATCGGTGGAGAGCCGGATACGCCCCTCCGCACTCTGGTTGGTCGTCGAGGCGTGGATCATATAGGGCGAGTGGAGGACGACATCGCCGGCCTCGAAGTCCGCGATCAGCCAGCGTGTATCGAACCGCTCCGCCATGTCGGGCAGGTCCTTCGACACCCAGCCGCCCTCGCTCATGTTCCTGTTGTAGGCGCTGATGCGCTCCTGCGGGCTCAGCCCGGCATTTTCCCTGGCGAACCGGGCCTCCATGTCGAGGCCGATGGCGTGCGATCCCTCGAGATAGACCAGGCCGCCCATGTCGACGGGAACGTCGCCGATCGGGATCCAGGCCGTGACGATGCGGCTGGTGCCGCCGCGCAGATAAACGAGGTCGTAATGCGCCGGCGTCGCCACAGTGGTGCCCGGTTGGGTGAAACGCATGATCTTGCGCTTGTGCAAATAGGACAGCCCGCCGACGAACGCATCCATCAGCCGGGCCATCAGGGGCTGTGCGCAGAACCCTTCATAGGCGGTGGAGCGAACCAGCGCCATCAACCGGCGATCGGCGAGCTGACGGTCGAACGTGCCGGCGGCCGCCGCTAGGCCAAGCGCGGGATCGGACCCGGGCTGCAGCAAGCCGGTGTCGGCCAGATACGAAAACACCCAGCCGCGAAAATCGATGACGTCGCGGCGCGGCAGCATACTTTTCAGCCAGACATAGCCTTGCTCGGCAAGGAGGCCGCGAATGGCATCGATGCCGACCCCGGCGTCGGTTGGCACGAGATGACCCAACCGGTTCGGCGCCATCGATAATGTCTTGCCGTTGGCGTTCAGATCGATTGACGCAACAGGAATCCGTCGTTGCGTGCCACCTGTTGAGCTTGACATTTCAGCCACCTGCGATTTTCCATCCTTAGCTGGAAATGGCATACTGTTCGCACGCTCGCCCATGGACGGAACGAAGCCATGGACTTTTCGCTCATGAACGATCACCCTTACGCGCTCTACAGATCCGCACCGGCCGCGGCCGGCGGCCTGTCGGTTACAGGGATTGGTCGGCATCGCGTCACGCAGGCGATCCAAGCGCGCAAATTGCCGGAATTCGCCGTGGTGCTGATTGAGGATGGTCAAGGCTGGCTTGAAACCAGGACAGCCGGCATGCAGACGATCCGAGCGCCGGCCCTGTTCTGGCTGTTTCCCGGGAGGATGCATTCCTACGGGCCGGATGCATCGGGATGGCTCGAACGCTGGGCGCTCTTCGACGGCGCCTTGATACGCGATTTCACCCGGCTGCGGCTGATCGCCGAGGACGCCCCTGTCGTCCCCTTGCGCGACCTCGGCAAAATGCAGCGGCTGTTCGACAGGCTGCATGGTGAGCTGTCGCTCGATACGATGCTGAGCCAGGCAGAAGCCGCCGCCACGATGCATCGCATCGTCGTGCGTGCTGCCCGCCAGGCAATGGATTGGAACAACCGTCAACGAAATCCCGGCTTCCAGCATGCCGACATGCAGCCCATCATCGACGAATTGCGCCGCTGCGCGTGCGACCCGGTCGATCTCGATGCCTTCGCCGCGAAATTCTCGATGTCGCCGGCAACCTTGCGGCGCAGATTTGCGCGGGCAGCCGGCATGTCGCCCAAGGCCTTCCAACTGCGCACGAGGCTCGACCGCGCCAAACAGATGCTGGCCGCCTCCGATTCGCCCATCGAGTCCATTGCGGCCGCCGTCGGCATCCACGACGCCTTCTATTTCTCCCGTCTGTTTCGCGACCGGGAAAACTGTTCGCCCAGCGAATTTCGGTCTCGCCACAACCGCAAGTGAGTGCCGGATTGCCGGGCATAAACCCGCGAAGCGCTTGACTTTTTTCGGGGCGGGTCGGTGGCCGGCAGCGTGAGGCGCTTCACGTCGGCGGAATTCGACTTCGCACAAGTTCTTGAATCATATAAGCTTCGCTGGGGTACCGGAACATGATGCCGAAAAGTGTGACGCGGTTTTCGGGCGACAGCATGCTCTATCTCCAGGCGACGAGGAGGGGTTTTGGCACTGGCTGCCGGCAGCACGACACGTCTGTGGACGCTTGTCGCTAAGGAGTTTTGGCGCAAGACGCGCCGGCGCCTTCGCGCAGGGCCAGTCTATCGCTGGCGCTATTCCGGGCGCACGCCCGAACGCGTCCTGATTGCACCGCCCGACCTCAGGCTCGCCGATCCGCAGATCGCGCTCGAGATCTACTATGGCCGCTATCCGCTGTCGGGACACCTCGTCGAGACCGGCGGCAAATCGCCATTCCAGATCGATGTCGCCAATCGCGGCTGGGTGAAGACGCTGCACGGCTTTCGTTGGCTGCGCCATATGCGCGCCGCCGGCACCGAGCTGGCCGCCGCCAATGCACGCGCGCTTGTCTCCGACTGGGTCGCCATGCATGGCAACCAGATTTCCGGCATAGCCTGGGAGCCCGGCACCACCGCCAAGCGCGTCATTGCCTGGTTGCAACACTCGTCGGTTGTCCTACAAGGGGCCGAATTTCCGTTCTATCGCGCCTTCCTGAAATCGCTCGCCGTGCAGATCCGCTATCTCCGCTCGATGGCGCGCGAAATGCCGGACGGCAAGGACAGGCTGCGCGCTCGCATCGCGCTTGCCTTCGCCGCGCTGTCGCTGCCGGCGCCGGCCTCCGCACTGCGCGGCGCCACCCGCAACCTGGCGGAAGAACTCGACCGCCAGATCCTTCCCGATGGCGGCCATATTTCGCGCAACCCGATGGCGGTGCTCGAACTGCTCGCCGATCTCCTGCCGCTGCGTCAGACCTATGCCAATCAGGCCGAAACGCCACCGGCAGCCCTGATGGGCGCCATCGACCGCATGCTGCCGGCGCTCCGTTTCTTCCGCCATCAGGATGGCAGCCTGGCCCGCTTCAACGGCATGGGCGCGACCATCCACGACCGCATTGCCACCATCTTGCGCCACGACGACACCGCCGGCGCGCCGCTGCTGCACGCGCCGCATTCCGGCTATGAGCGGCTGTGTATGGGCGGCGTTACGGTGATTGCCGATACCGGCCCGTCGCCGGCCGTCGATGTGTCCAACGCCGCGCATGCCGGGTGCCTGGCCTTCGAACTCTCGTCCGGCCGCCAGCATTATATCGTCAATGCCGGCATCGACACCTATGGCGCCGCCGAGTTCCGGCCGCTGGCCCGTGCCACCGCGGCGCATTCGACCGCCACCATCAACGACACTTCGTCGGCGCGGTTTTCCCATTCGCTGCGCGTCAACGACCTGCTCGGCTCACCCTTGCTCGGCGGCCCGCAGCATGTGCCTTGCAAGCGCATCGACCAGAAGGGCACGCAAGGCTTCATCGCCCGCCATGACGGCTATATGCAGCGCTTTGGCTTCCTGCATGAGCGCGAGCTGAAACTGTCGAGCGAGGGCAATGTGCTCGCCGGCAGGGATCGCTTCCTCCGCCCGGGCGGTGCGGCGATCCGCAACAATGGCCGCGACTTCGTCGTGGTGCGCTTCCACATCCACCCTGATATCAACCTTTTGCAGGACGAGCATGACCGCCTGGTGCTGACCGCCGACCAGGCCGACACCTGGGTGTTCACCTGCACCGAAGTGGTGCCGGAGGTCGAGGAATCGATCTATTTCGCCGGCCTTGGCGGCCCGCGCCGCAGCCGCCAGATCGTGCTCGCCTTCAAGGCCTCGGAGATCGCCGAGGTGCATTGGCAGCTCACGCGCACCGGCATCGCCGGCTATCCCGAGAACAGCTGAGCGTCGTTGCCGGCGCCGGCTTGATCGAGCTTCCGGCTTGATTTCCTGACCTCATGTGCTACGGCCCGGCAACGCTCTCCAATCAGCCCTGAAAGGCCGCCAGCCCATGGCCGTCGCCGCCAAGAACATTCCGGCACCCGACCTCGTTCCGGTCCGCCGCGCCCTGCTTTCCGTCTTCGACAAGACCGGCCTGATCGACTTCGCCAAAGGGCTGGTCGCGGCCGGCGTCGAGCTGGTGTCGACCGGAGGCACGGCAAAGGCGATCGCCGAAGCTGGCCTTGCCGTGCGCGACGTTTCCGAACTGACCGGCTTTCCCGAGATCATGGACGGCCGCGTCAAGACGCTGCACCCGTCGGTGCATGGCGCGCTGCTCGGCGTGCGCGACGATCCCGAACACGCCAAGGCGATGCACGATCACGGTATCGAGCCGATCGATCTGCTCGTCTCCAATCTCTACCCGTTCGAGGAGGTCCGCCGTTCCGGCGCCGACTATGCCGCTGTTGTCGAGAACATCGACATTGGCGGCCCGGCGATGATCCGCGCTTCGGCCAAGAATCACGCCTATGTCGCCATCGTCACCGATCCCGGCGACTACGCCTCGGTGCTGAACGCGCTGGAGATGAACATCGGCTCGCTGTCGCTGGATTTCCGCCAGAAGCTGGCGGCCAAGGCCTTTGCCCGCACCGCCAGCTACGATGCGGCGATCTCCGGCTGGTTCGCCGAAACGCTTGAGATCGAGCACCCGACCTGGCGCGCCTTCGGCGGCAGGCTGGAAAGCGTCATGCGCTATGGCGAGAACCCGCATCAGAGCGCCGGCTTCTACGTCAATGGCGACAAGCGGCCGGGGGTCGCCACGGCCCGCCAGCTGCAGGGGAAGCAGCTGTCCTACAACAACATCAATGACACCGACGCCGCCTTCGAGCTGGTTGGCGAGTTCGACCCCAACCGCTGCGCCGCCGTTGCCATCATCAAGCACGCCAACCCGTGCGGCGTCGCCGAGGGCGCTTCGCTGTCGGCTGCCTATGCCAGGGCGCTGGCCTGCGACCCGGTCTCGGCCTTCGGCGGTATCATCGCCATGAACCGCATCCTTGATGCCGAAGCGGCTCAGGAGATCGTAAAAACCTTCACCGAGGTGATCATCGCGCCGAACGCTTCGGAGGACGCTGTCCGCATCATCGCCGCCAAAAAGAATTTGCGACTGCTGGTCACCGGCGGTCTGCCCGATCCGCACGCCGGCGGCATCACTGTGAAATCCGTCGCTGGCGGCATGCTCGTCCAGGGCCGCGACAACGCGGTGGTCGACGATTTCGAACTGAAGGTGGTGACCAGGCGCGCGCCGACGGCGGCCGAGATGGCCGACCTCAAATTCGCTTTCCGCATCGCTAAGCACGTCAAGTCGAACGCCATCGTTTACGCCAAGGACGGCGCCACGGTCGGCATCGGCGCCGGGCAGATGAGCCGCGTCGATTCCTCGCGCATCGCCGCCCGCAAGGCGCTCGACGCGGCGGAAGCAGCTGGCCTCGCGGAGCCGTTGACCAAGGGCTCGGTGGTCGCCTCCGACGCTTTCTTCCCTTTCGCCGACGGGCTCATATCCGCGATCGAAGCCGGCGCCACGGCGGTGATCCAGCCCGGCGGCTCGATGCGCGACGACGACGTTATCGCCGCTGCCGACGCGCATGGCATCGCCATGGTGTTTACCGGCGTGAGGCATTTCAGGCATTGAGCGCCTCTGCCTTTTCCCACAAGGGGAGAAGGAAAAGTGCGGCGCTATTCCACTGGCTGATCCGCCGGGTACGGCGTCCAGATCAATATCGCGATCCCAACGCCCAGGAACAGCACGATGGCCGCCATGCCGAGCCGCGCCGAGCCGCTGGCGAGCGTGATCGACGCCACCATGAACGGCGCCAGGAAACTCGTCGCCCTTCCGGCCAGCGCATAGATGCCGAAATAGCGGCCGGATTCGGCCGCGGTCACGCTGCGCGCCATGTAGGAGCGTGACGACGCCTGCACCGGTCCGAACGCCAGCCCGATCAACAGGCCATAGAAAATGTAGGCCTTTTCCGCCGCCGTGCCGAACAGGCCGCCACTATCGGCTCCCGGCATCATCCAGGCGCCGAACAGCGTGTAGCCTGGCCCGGTCGAAACGATGCCGATGGTGGCGATGCTGAGCAGGACGAGCGAAATCATCACGATGGTCTTGGAGCCAAGCGCGGTGTCCAGCCATGCGGCAACCAGGCAGCCGACGATGGCGACGACGTTGAGAATAATGCCGAACATGCCGATCTCGGTGATCGACCAATGGAACATCGCTGCCGCAAAGGTGCCGCCCAAAGCGAGCAGCGCATTGACGCCGTCCTGATAAATCATGCGGGCGACAAGGAAGCGGAAGATGCCTTTGCGCCGGCGCACTTCAGTCAGCGTCGACTTCAGTTCCGACAGCCCCTCGCGCACCGCCGGCCCGATCGGAATGCCTTTGATGGCGTCTGGCGTGAAGAAGAACATCGGCAGGATGAACAGGAAATACCAGCCGGCCGACAGCGGCCCGGTGGCGCGCGCGTCCTCGCCGAGATTCGGGTCGAGCCCAAAGAGCGGGTCGATGCCGATGATCGTCTTGCCGGTCTCCGGCGAACCCGCCAGACAGGCGACGACAAAGATCAGCGCGATCATGCCGCCGAGATAACCAAGTCCCCAGGCAATGTTGGAGACGTGGCCGATCTCGCTCTTCGGCACCAGGCGCGGCATCATCGAATCGTTGAACACGGTCGAGAATTCCGCCGCGACCGAAGCGAGAGAAAAGAACAGCACCACCAGGAAAAGGTTCGAGCCGGGAGCGGCGAACCATAGCAGGCAAAGGCTGATGATCTTGATCGAGGCGAAGAACGCAATCCACGGCTTGCGCGGCCCGGTCTGGTCGGCAATCGAGCCGAGGATGGGAGACAGCACGGCAATGACCAGGCCCGCAACAGCGATGCCGTAGCCCCAGGCCGCCTGGCCTGAGACCGGATCGCTCGCCATGCGCGAGACGAAATAAGGCCCGAAGATGAAGGTGGTGACGACGGTGAAAAACGGCTGCGCCGCCCAGTCGAAGAACATCCATCCCCAGATGCCGTGCCCGGATGCCCGCTGCACTGTTTCTACCGCCGCCATGATGATTCCCCCGGGACACCGCGCTTGTCGGATGCCATGTCTGCATGTTTCGAATGCTCATGCAAACCGCCAAAGATTCGCGCTGCCCCTCACCTGGATGTCGCCGCTGTCTACCTGCATAGAGACGCGAAGAAAGGCGCCGCGCCTCTACCTCCCCCTTGTGGGGACGTCGGACCGAAGGTCCGGGTGGGGTCGGTGCCGCACCCCCACCCCGCTGCTTCGCAGCGACCCTCCCCACAAGGGGGAGGGTAAAGTCCCGAGCCTCACATCCCCGTCAGATCGCTCATCAGCCCCGAAGCCACCGACAGCCTGGACACGGTGATATCCCCGCCTTCGGTCAGCGCCTGCAGCCGCTCGCGGATGCGCGCCACGCGCTCGCCTCCGGCTTCCAGCCAGGCCGCCACAGGATCCGCCGTCCCGGCATGGCCGGCGAGAGCCGCCACCGCAATGCCGCGCCGCGCCGCGCCGATCGTGTCGGTGGCGCGCGACAGCGCCAGCTGGTCGTAATAGTCCGACGGCGTGATTGAACGCGCCGCCTCTTCGACGCGCGGAATGCGGAAGGCATCGCTGACGGCGAAGAACGCCTTGGCCGAGGCGACGACGTCGGCATTGGCCGTGCGCGCCGTCAGTGCGATGTCGGGGATCAGTCCCGCCACATCGGCCATTGCCAGCTGCCCGGCGAGCTTTTCGGGGGCGCCGGCCTTGAACAGGCCATACCGCCTCTCCTCGACCCGCTCGCGCGAGAAGGCCGGTAGCAGCGAGAGCAGCTTCGGCTCCAGCGCCATGCGCGCCTCTTGCAGTTCGGCAATGCGCTGGCCGAGCGCTGCGGTGCCGGCATCGTTCTTCAGATACCAGCCGCTGGTCACGAAGATAAGCCGGCTGACGGACTGGTAGAGATCGAGCTGCGCCTGGCCGTCGATGTGGCTGTCCAGCGCATCGATCTCCTGATAGAGCGCCGGCAACGCGAAGCCGTCGCGCACCACGGCGAAGGTGCGCACCACGTCGGCCGCGCTGCGCCCCGTGGCTTCCTGCAGCCGGTTGACGAATGACGGTCCGCCGCGATTGACGAGATCGTTGGCGACGACGCGGGCGATGATTTCGCGGCGCAGCCGGTGGCCATGGATCTCGGCCGCATATTTCTTCGCCATCCGGTCAGGGAAATAGCCCATCAGATCGCGGTCGAAATGCGCGTCGTCAGGCACGTCGCTGGCGACGATGTCGGAAAACAGCACGATCTTGGCATAGGCGAGCAGCACGCCAAGCTCCGCCCGGGTCAGCGGCTCGCCACGCGCCTCGCGCTCGGCAAGGGCGGCCGGCGACGGCAGCGTCTCGACAGCGCGGTCGAGCAGGCCCCAAGCCTCCAGCGCCGCCATGAACCGGCTCTGGTGCGCAATGTCGGCAAGGCCGCGCTTGCGGGCGATGGAAAGCGCCAGCGTCTGTTCGTAATTGTTGGACAGCACGAGGCCGGCGACCTCGTCGGTCATCTCGGCCAGCAGCTTGTTGCGCGCCGGCCGGGTCAGCGATCCCTTGCGCATGGCGGACGCCAGCGCGATCTTGATGTTGACCTCGACGTCGGAGCAGTTGACGCCGCCGGAATTGTCGATGGCATCGGAGTTGCAGCGACCGCCATTCATGCCGAATTCGATGCGGGCACGCTGCGTGACGCCGAGATTGGCGCCCTCACCGATCACTTTGGCCCGCACATCGAGCGCGGTGATGCGGATGGCGTCATTGGCGCGGTCGCCGACTTCGGCATTGGTTTCGCCCGAGGCCCGTAAATACGTGCCGATGCCGCCGAACCACAGAAGGTCGACGTTCGCCTTGAGGATGGCGGTCATGATCTCGGCCGGTGTCGCGGTGGTCTTGGCGAGGCCAATCGCCGCCGCCGCTGCCGCAGGCAGCGTGATCGACTTCTGGCTGCGCGAGACGATGACGCCGCCTTCCGACAGCTTGGTCTTGTCATAGTCCTGCCAGGACGAACGCGGCAGCGCGAACATGCGCTCGCGCTCCGCCATCGACGCCACCCTGTCTGGATCGGGATCGATGAAGATGTCGCGATGGTCGAAGGCGGCGATCAGCCTGGTCTGCGGCGACAAGAGCATGCCGTTGCCGAACACGTCGCCCGACATGTCGCCGACGCCGACGACGGTGAAGGGGGTGGTCTGGATGTCGCGGTTGATCTCGCGGAAATGCCGCTTGACCGCTTCCCAGGCACCCTTGGCGGTGATGCCCATCTTCTTGTGGTCGTAGCCGGCCGAGCCGCCGCTGGCGAAGGCATCGTCGAGCCAGAAACCGTGTTTCTCCGAAATGGCATTGGCGGTGTCGGAGAAGGTTGCCGTGCCCTTGTCGGCGGCGACGACAAAGTAGGGGTCGTCAGGATCGCGCCTGACGACACCGGCTGGGGGTATGACGCCATCGAGGCCGATGTTGTCGGTGATCGACAGCAGGCTGGAAACGAAATTCTTGTAGGCCGAGGTGCCGGCCTCGAAGATGGCGTCGCGGCCGGCGCTCATCGGCAGCTTCTTCGGATAGAAGCCGCCCTTGGCGCCGACCGGCACGATGACGGCGTTCTTGACCTGTTGCGCCTTCACCAGGCCGAGCACCTCGGTGCGGTAATCCTGGGCGCGGTCCGACCAGCGCAGGCCGCCGCGCGCAACCGGGCCGAAGCGCAGATGCACGCCTTCGACCTCGGAACCGTAGACGAAGATCTCGCGCCACGGCCGCGGCGCCGGCAATCCTTCGACCGCCTGCGAATCGAGCTTGATCGCCAGTGACTGGCCCCGCTCCTTCGTTCCCGCAACGAAATGGTTGGTGCGCAACGAGGCTTCGATCAGGTTGAGATAGCGGCGGATGATGGTGTCGTCATCAATGTTAGGGACTTCCTCCAGCGCGTCCTTGATCTTGGCCTTGAGGTGCTTGGCGGCGATGACGCCTTCCGTCTCGGCGGTCGGGCCGAGACGAGCGACGAACAGTGCATGCAGGCCGCGCGCAATGTCGGGATAGCGGTTGAGCGCGGCCGCGATGAAATCCTGGCTCTGCGGGATACCGGCTTGCTGCAGGTAGCGGCCATAGGCGCGCAGAATGCTGACTTCGCCCGACCACAAGCCGGCGGTCTGGGCAAGCCCGTTATAGCTGTCATTGTCGATGTCGCCGCGCCAGACCGACAGGAACGCGTCCTCGAACAGCGCGCCGCCATCGCTGAGGTCGATCGGCTTGCCGTAGCTGTTCTCCAGCTCCATGTCGTGGACGAAGACGGTGTCGCCGCCGTCCTCGCCAACCTCGAAGGTGCGCTCGCTGATGACGCGGAAGCCGATGTTTTCCAGCACCGGCACGCGACGCGACAGCGCTACCGGGCTGCCGTGGTGGTAGATCTTCAGCGCTGCCTGATGCGGTTTCTGCTCGGCATGGCGGTAATAGTCGATGGCGATCGGGTTGGCGGTGCTGATGCCGGCGATGCGCCCCGCATCCTTCAGCGCGACGGCCGCGCTGAAGGAATCGCGATAGCTCTCAGGCAGACGCGCGGCGATCGCCTTCAGCGATGGATCGCCGCCGACGGCTTCCGCAGCTTCGGCCAGCGCGTCGTCCCAGGTTCGCACGATGTCGCGGATCGCCGCTTCGATCACCGCCTGCTCGACCTTCGGCGTCTTGCCGCCGGAGCGGCCGATGATGAAATGCACACGCGCCAGCCCGCCCTCGGGGAAAGCCGGATAGTAAGCCGACAAACGGCCTTCGAAGACGGTCTTGAGATAGGTGCCGATCTTCTCGCGCACGACGCTGTCATAGCGGTCGCGCGGCACGAAGACGAGGATCGAGACGAAGCGGTCGAACTGGTCGGCGCGCACCAGCGCCCGCACCCGCGGCCGCTCGACCAGGCCGAGAATGGCCGCGGCGTGCTTCTTCAGGATCGGCACCGGCACCTGGAACAGTTCGTCGCGCGGATAGCTCTCCAGAACGTTGATCAGTGCCTTGCCGGAATGGTCGTGCCGGTCAAAGCCGGACTTGGCGATGATGGTCTCGGCCTTTGACCTCAGATACGGGATTTTCATCACCGAGCGCGTGTAGGCAGTCGAGGTGAACAGGCCGACCATGCGCAACTCGCCGGCAAGCGTGCCCTTGGCGGTGTAGGTTTTGACGCCGATATAATCGAGATAAATGCGGCGGTGCACCAGCGACTTGGCGTTGGCCTTGGTGACGATCAGCGGCTCCGGCCCATGCAGGAAGGCGCGGATTTCGGGCGTCGTCGTCACCGCCTCGGTGCCGCGCCGGAGCACCAGCACATCCGGGTCGGCGAGGATGCCGAGACCGGGTTTGTCGGCGCGCTCTAGATTGCCGCTCTCCGCGCCGCCGGAATATTTGAACTCGCGCATGCCAAGGAAAGTGAAATTGTCGTCGCGCAGCCATTCAAGGAAGGCGATGGCCTCGGCAACGCTCTTCTTGTCGAGCGGCACGGCGGAATAGCGGAATTCGGAAATCGCCTGGTCGAGACGGGCGAGCATCGGCTTCCAGTCGCTGACGGCGGCGCGCACCTGGTTGAGCATCTTGCGCAGGCGGTCGGCCAGCGCGTCGGCCTGCTCCGCCGTCAGGCGCGGAATATGGACATGGACGACGCTCAGGCGGTCGTGATTGCCATCGTCCTTGAGGGCGCTGCCGTCGCCGAGGATCTCGTCGACGCCGGCCTTGCCGTGACGCACGACGATGACCGGATGGGTGACCAAAGTCGGTTCGCCGGCAGTTTCTGTGATCTCGCCGAGGATCGAATCGAACAGGAACGGCATGTTGTCGTTGACGACGGTGATGATCGTCATCGGGCGGCCCTCGCGGGAGACGCCCGACCCGGCATCGACGGCGACGACACTTTGGCCCTTCTTGTGGGCGGCGACCGCACGTCCTGCCAGGTCGGCGGCTCGCTCCAGGTCGGCGGCGTCATAGGCGGCAATGTCTTCGGCCGGCGCGCGGGCCAGCAGATAGTCGGCGAGCCTGGCCGGCTTCCCGTCGGGTTTCACCCCGGCAGTGGCTGTTTTCTTCGGCTTAGCTGCGGATTTCACGCTCGCCATGTTGTCCTCCCGTCACATGCTTTTACGACTATGGTAGCAGATGACCGCTGTTTGGCGACAAAGGTTTGACGGCTCGATAAGAATTACAGGAATTCGACGGTCAGGCGGCGGTGAACGAGGAGGAAGACCCCATGTCCGGCAAAATCAGCGCACTTGACTTGGGTATCGCGGAACTGAGCGAGGCGACAAAAGCCTATTTCGCCAAATGCGAGGAAAAGCTCGGCCTGGTTCCCAACGTGCTTCTTGCCTATGCCTTCGACGAGAAGAAGCTGCGCGCCTTTACCGAAACCTACAATGATCTGATGCTGGGTGAATCCGGCCTGTCGAAGCTGGAACGGGAGATGATCGCGGTCGTCGTCTCCTCGATCAACCATTGCTATTATTGCCTGACCGCGCATGGCGCGGCGGTGCGCCAGATCTCCGGCGATCCGGCTCTCGGCGAGATGATGGTGATGAACTTCCGCGCTGCCAATCTTTCACCGAAACAGACGGCGATGCTCGAATTCGCCGTCAAGCTGACGGAAGAGCCGGCAAAGATCGTCGAGGCGGACAGGGAAGCACTGCGCAACGCCGGCTTCACCAACCGCGACATCTGGGACATCGCCTCGACCGCCGCCTTCTTCAACATGTCGAACCGCGTGGCGGCGGCCATCGACATGCGCCCGAACGACGAATACCACGCCATGGCGAGGTGACCAATGACGATAGATACGTCAGGCAAGTGGTGGGTTGGCAGCGAGCCCACTGACATCGGAGAATACTTGGAAGCCTATGGCGCCGACAACGCCGAGGTTCATGACTTCAGGCTCGCCCGCTGCAAGTGCGGTTCCATCTCGTTTCTCCTCGATGCCGACGATGACGAGGGTGTGGCGCGACGAACGTGCACGGTCTGCGGATCCGAGCATCTTATCTGCGACAGTGCGGAATTTTGGGACGAAGCCCAGCCGGAACGATGGGCGTGCACCGAGTGCGGCTCCGAAGCTGCAAACATCGGCGTCGGGTTTTCCATCTACCCGGAACGTGACGGCGTTCGCTGGCTGTATGTTGGCGTACGATGCGCGGCCTGTGGCGTTTTGGGATGCTTCGCCGGCTGGAAAGTTGGCACGTCTGATAGCATGGATCTATTGGACAAAGTCTAGCTTTGAGGTTCCCATAGAAAGGCGGTCAGGATCGCGCCGCGATGGCCCCGGCAGCGCCGGCCATCGTCGTGGCGCTGATGCGGTTGGCGATCTTCATCGCACGCTTGCTCTTCAACAGTTTGCGCGCCTGTGAGGCCGCGACGACCCAGGCGAGATCGATGGCGATCAGAACCACCGCCATCGTCGCCGTCAGTTCGACCCAGCCGATGACACTCACCGAAGCGAGGTCGATGATCGTCGGCAGCAGCGCCAGATAGAACATCATGATCTTGGGATTGCCGAGCGTCACCGCCATGCCGGCAAAGAACAGCTTTGTCGCCGAATCCTCGCGCGGCATCTCGCCTTCTTTTGCGTCGACAGGTGCGGTCCACATCTTGAAGGCGAGGTAGGTGAGGTAAGCGACGCCGATCCATTTCACGACGACGAAGGCGAAATGGAAGGTCTGCGCCACGACCGCCAGCCCGAACACCGCCAGCGACAGCCAGATGGCCTCGCCGATCCACATGGCGAGCAGGAACGGAAACACGTCACGAAAGCCCTTCGAGATGACGCGGGCAACCAGTGCCGCGATCGATGGGCCGGGCGAGCCGGCGGCAACGAAGAGAGCGGCGGCGAAGATCAGCAGCGAGGTGAGGTGCATGGCGGAGCCTTCGAGCGTTGGATGGCAAATGATATCCGATCGGTGGCGATTTGGCACCCCTCGGCCTGATGGGCCAACGAACGCAACATATTTCGGAGATCGGACTTGCCCGTGCCAGTGGTTTGAGAAAGGATCGCGGCCATGAAATCAATCGTCATCCACGCGGCAAAAGACCTTCGCATCGAAGAGACCGATCCCGGCGCGCCTGGCGCAGGACAGGTCGAAATATCGGTCGAGGCCGGCGGCATCTGCGGCTCGGACCTGCACTATTACAATCATGGCGGCTTCGGCGTGGTGCGCCTGCGCGAGCCGATGATCCTCGGCCATGAGGTCGCCGGCACGGTGAAGGCACTTGGCGCCGGCGTTTCCAGCCTTGTCGTCGGCGACCGCGTTGCGATTTCGCCCAGCCGGCCCTGCAATGCGTGCCGGTACTGCCTGCAGGGCGTGCAGAACCAATGCCTCAACATGCGATTCTACGGCAGCGCCATGCCGATGCCACATATACAGGGCGCCTTCCGCCAGTGCCTCGCCGCCGAGGCCTGGCAGTGCCACAAGATCGCCGACCATGTCTCCATCAACGAAGCCGCCTTTGCCGAGCCGTTCGCGGTAACGCTGCATGCCGTCAACCGCGCCGGCTCGCTGCTCGGCAAGCGGGTCTTGGTCACCGGCTGCGGGCCGATCGGTGCGCTCAGCATCCTTGCCGCACGTGTCCACGGCGCGCGTGAGATCGTCGTCACCGATGTCATGGACGCGGTTCTGGCCAAGGCCAACGAGATCGGCGCCGACCGCACCATCAATGTCGCCACAGATGCCGACAAGCTCGCTGGCTACAATGTCGAGAAGGGCAGTTTCGACGTCATGTTCGAATGCTCCGGCGATGAGCGCGCGGTGCGAGCCGGGCTCGATGTGCTGAAGCCGCGCGGGGTGCTCGTGCAGCTCGGCCTAGGCGGCGACATGTCGCTGCCTCAGAATCTCATCGTCGCCAAGGAGATCGAAATGCGCGGCTCCTTCCGTTTCCACGACGAGTTCGCGCTGGCCGTCGATCTGATCAACAACCGTCGCGTCGACGTCAAGCCGCTGCTGACCGGCATCTATCCGATAGACGAGGCGGTTGCGGCTTTCGAGATCGCCGGCGACCGCAACAAATCGATGAAGGTACAGATCGCCTTCGCCTGAGCAGGGCGAGACACCCTATGAACCTTGCCCGCTCGGCATCTTGCCGCTAGAAGAACCGTCCCGACATTCATTTCGAGCTTCATTTTGCCTCAGTAACCGCCGGTCTCGCCAACTCCCCTGATCACACTTGGCAGGGCGCCGCATTAAGCGGTGCCTGCTCCATTTCACGTGTTCCTCAGGCGGCGGTTCGAGACCGGTTTGGCACTGCTGAACCGTTGTCGCGCGCTTTGCCGCCCGTGACAGCTGATTTCCGACATAGCTAGCTCTCGCCACGCCGTGCCCGCATGGGCATCTCGCCATTGCCGACCTGAAGAACTTCCACACTGGAAGGTCTTCCGGCTTGTCCCAACATCTCGCTATCCACTGGGCAATCACGCCCGAAATCGCGCCTCGACCCCTGGTCCACTGCAACCGCTGCAGCGCGGTGAAAGCCTACCGCTGCAGCGACAAATTCCGCGTCAACGCCAATGGCAAACGCATTGATGTCTGGCTGATCTATCGCTGCATCGACTGCGACAATTCGTGGAATTTCGGCATTTTCGAACGCTGCAACCGCCGCGACATCGAACCCGCGCTGCTGGCAGCGCTCGAAAGCAACGATCCGGCCCTCGCCCGCCGCCATGCCTTCGATGTCGTGGCTTTGCGAAACCGGGTCGGCCGCGTCGAGGAGTTTCCCGATGTCGCCGTTCACAAACACCGGCTCGGCGGCGAAGGCCGACCCGCAGCCGCGCTTGAAATCAGGCTTGGGCTGGAAATGCCGACATCGCTGCGGCTCGACCGTCTGCTCGCCGGCGAACTCGGCATCTCCCGATCAAGGCTTCAGGCGCTGGAGGAGAAACGATTGCTGGTTGTTGTTCCCGAAGGCGCCAGAGCTTTGCGCAAGCCGGCCCGCGACGGCACGGCGATTCGCATTGACCTGGCCGACGAGCCGGATCGTGAAGCCATCATTTCGGCTGCCGTGGGTGAATGACAAGAGGGGCGAAGCACCGGTGCTTCGCCCCTCTCGAATTTAGACAATCAGACGATTACGCCGCGCCCACAACCTTGGCCGACTTCTCGAAGCGCTTGCGCTCGTTCGGGTCGAGATAGAGCTTGCGCAGGCGGATGGTCTTAGGCGTCACCTCGACCAGCTCGTCGTCCTGGATCCAGGCCAGCGCGCGCTCCAGCGTCATGCGGATCGGCGGCGTCAGCTTCACCGCCTCGTCCTTGCCGGCGGCGCGGATGTTGGTCAGCTTCTTGCCCTTCAGCACGTTCACTTCGAGGTCGTTGTCACGGCTATGGATGCCGATGATCATGCCCTGATAGACCTTGACGCCCGGGTCGATGACCATCGGGCCGCGGTCTTCGAGGTTCCACATGGCATAGGCCACTGCCTCGCCCTGTTCGTTGGAGATCAGCACGCCGTTGGTGCGGCCCGGCAGTTCGCCCTTGTAGGGCTGGTAGGCGTGGAACAGCCGGTTCATCACGGCGGTGCCGCGCGTGTCGGTCAACAGTTCCGACTGGTAGCCGATCAGTCCGCGCGTCGGCGCGTGGAAGACGATGCGCTGACGGTTGCCGCCCGAAGGCCGCAGCTCGACCATCTCGGCCTTGCGCTCCGACATCTTCTGCACGACGATGCCGGCGTGCTCCTCGTCGACGTCGATGACGACTTCCTCGACCGGCTCCAGCAATTCACCGTTCTCGCCCTTCTGCATGACGACGCGCGGACGCGACACGGCGATTTCAAAGCCTTCGCGGCGCATCGTCTCGATCAGCACGGCCAGCTGCAATTCGCCGCGGCCGGAAACGAAGAACGAATCCTTGTCGGGCGATTCCTCGATCTTGAGCGCGACATTGCCTTCGGCTTCTCGCAGCAGGCGGTCGCGGATGACGCGGCTGGTCACCTTGTCGCCTTCGGTGCCGGCGAGCGGCGAATCATTGACCAGGAAAGACATGGTGACGGTCGGCGGATCGATCGGTTGCGCATGCAACGCCTCGGTCACCGCCAGGTCGCAGAACGTGTCGGCGACAGTGCCCTTCGACAGGCCGGCAATTGCCACGATGTCACCCGCCTGCGCCTCTTCGATCGGCTGGCGCTCGAGGCCACGGAACGCGAGGATCTTGGAGATGCGCCCGGTTTCGATCTGGGTGCCGTCATGGTGGAGCACCTTGACCGCCTGGTTGGACTTCAGCGTGCCGCTCTCGATACGGCCGGTAATGATGCGGCCGAGGAATGGATTGGCTTCCAGGATGGTGCCGATCATGCGGAACGGGCCGGGATGAACGGTTGGCTCCGGCACATGCTTGATGACGAGGTCGAACAGCGGCGCCAGGCCCTGGTCCTTCGGGCCTTCCGGATTTTCCGAGACCCAGCCATCGCGGCCAGAACCGTAGAGGATCGGGAAGTCGAGCTGCTCGTCGGTGGCGTCAAGCGCTGCAAACAGGTCGAACACCTCGTTGACCACCTCGACGTGGCGGGCGTCCGGACGGTCGATCTTGTTGATGACGACGATCGGCTTCAGACCGACCTTGAGCGCCTTGCCGACGACGAATTTGGTCTGCGGCATGGGGCCTTCGGCGGCGTCGACCAGCACGATCGCCGAATCCACCATCGACAGGATGCGCTCGACCTCACCGCCGAAATCGGCGTGGCCGGGTGTGTCGACGATGTTGATGCGGGTGTCCTTCCAGTCGACCGAGGTCGCCTTGGCCAGGATGGTGATGCCGCGTTCCTTCTCGAGGTCGTTGGAATCCATGGCGCGCTCGGCGACGCGCTGATTGTCGCGGAAGGAGCCGGATTGCCGCAGCAATTGGTCGACGAGGGTGGTTTTTCCATGGTCGACGTGCGCGATGATCGCGATATTACGAATTTTCATTTTGTGGTCTCGGGAGCGTTGCAGGCAGCAGGCCAAAAGGCGCCGCCTCTTTCGGTTGCGCGGCTCATACAGGGTTTTTCGCAATTGCGAAAGAGGAGGCGCACCACCAAATACTCATCAAATCTTAAGCATCTCGGTGTGAGATGGTTTTGTTAACCAAGGCGGGAACCTTTCTGGGCCCGGGTAGTTCGAAATTCATGACCGACAAACTCAACCGATTTTGGCCCCTCATCGCTTCGGTCGCATTCGCTGCCGTGCTGGCGGCCAATGCCGCTCAATCGGCCGCCACGGTGAAGGAAGCCAATCCGGCTTCGTCGTCCGACCGGACGGCCGAGCAGATGTTTGCCGACGCCCCTGATGGCGTCGACCCCGTGGTCACCGGCCCGGTCAGCGCCTCTTTCAAGCAGAGGCAGCAGGTTGCAGGCTGCGACAGCGCGGTGTGGCCGAAGATTCCGACGGTTTGCTACCCGGACTGACGGTTGCCCATTCCAGGCATAGCGATCCTTCGCGCCGACCCAAAGGCTTACGCCGACCGCACCGGATCGAGCGTCACCAGCGGGAGATTAGTACCGCGCCCTACGCCGCTTGCGGCTCCGGATCGAAAGCCGGCCTGCTCGTATTGATCAGCAGCGACAGACACGCAGCCACGATCGCCGTCATGCCGGCGATCAGGAAAGCCAGTTCGTAATTGCCCTGCAGTTCGCGCATGGTGCCGCCGAAGGCGGCGGCGGTGGCGGCGCCGACTTGGTGGCCGGCTACGATCCAGCCGAACACGATCGGGCCGCTGCGGTCACCGAAGGCCTCGTTGGCGAGCCTGAGCGTCGGCGGCACGGTGGCGATCCAGTCGAGACCGTAGAGCACGGCGAAGATGATCAGGCTGGTCGCCGAGAAGCCGGAATAGGGCAGATAGATCAGCGCCAGACCGCGAATGCCGTAGTAGACGCCGAGCAGCTTGCGCGGGTCGAAACGGTCGGTGAGCCAGCCCGAGAGCGTCGTACCGATCAGGTCGAAAATACCCATCAGTGACAGCAAGCCTGCGGCCTGTACCTCGGGGATGCCCATGTCGCCGCAGAAGGAGATCAGATGCGTGCCGACCAGCCCGTTGGTGGTGAAGCCGCAGATGAAGAACGTGGCGAACAGATACCAGAAGACGCGGGTGCCGGCGGCGCGGCGCAGCGTGTTGAGCGTATGCGCCAGGAAATTGCCTTGCGATGCCGGCGATACCGGCGGCACGTCATCCGCCCCGGCGCCATAGCGCACCATGCCGATCGAAGCGGGACGCTCCGGAACCAACAGCCAGACCAGCGGCAGAAGACAGGCGGTGGCGATCGAGACGGCGGTAGCGACGGGCTGCCAGCCGCCCGACTGGGCGAGCGATGCCAGCAGCGGCAGGAACACCAACAGGCCGGTGGCGCTGGAGGCCGACATCAGCCCCATCACCAAGCCGCGATTGGTCTTGAACCAGCGGTTGACGATGGTGGCGCCGAGCACCGTGGCGACCGCGCCGGAGCCGATGCCGGAAAACACGCCCCAGGTGAGGAACAGGTGCCAGGGCTCGGTCATCAGTAGGCTGAGCGCGGTCGAGCCCGACATGATCACAAGCGAGGCAAGCAGCGTGCGGCGCAAGCCGATACGCTCCATCAATGCGGCGGCAAACGGCCCGGTCAGGCCGTAAAGGAAGATGCCGATCGCAGCGGCAATCGAAACCGTATCGCGCCCCCAGCCGAAGCTTTTATCCAACGGCAGCATCATCACCGAGGGTGCGGAACGAAGCCCGGCCGCGATCAACAGGCAAAGGAAGATGACGCCAACCACGACGAAAGCGTAGCGCTGGCCAAAGGGACGGGATTGAGCTATCATGTTACTGACCGGTACGTTGCAGGGTGAGGACATGTATACGTACCGATCGGTAACACGTCAATCGAGTCATACCATGCCAACGGACAAAAATATTGAACTGACCATCAAGGACGGTCATGCAGCCGCACCGCCCAAGGCTGCCAAGAAAATCCTCGACGTGGCCTACGACCTGTTCTACCGCCGCGGCATCCGGGCGATCGGCGTCGACGAGATCGTCAAGCGCGCCGGCGTCACCAAGCCCAGCCTCTACCGCAGCTTTCCCTCCAAGGACGAGCTCGCCGCTTCCTATCTCAGGCAATATGACCGTGAGTATTGGGAGCGTTTCGACGAAGCCGTGGCTGCCCATCCCGGCGACCCGCGGGCACAGCTCAGGGCTTTTCTGACTCGCGTCGGCAAGCGCACGCAAAGGCCGGACTATCGCGGCTGCGGCATGACCAACGCGGCGGTGGAATATCCCGAACATGGCCATCCGGCGCGTGTCGTCAGCGAGGCCAACAAGCAGGAGTTGCGCCACCGCCTGCGCGCCATGGCCGCAGCGATGGGCGCTAAAGACCCTGACACGCTCGGCGACGGCCTGCTGCTGTTGATCGAAGGCGCCTATATCAGTGGCCAGCTCTTCGGCCTCGGAGGCCCGGCGGCGGCGGTCGCCCACAACGCCGACCTGCTGATCGAGGCGAGCTTGAAGAAATAACATTTCGAACGTTGGCGCCGCCCCTCACCTGCCGGCATCCTTTCCCGGAAATGGGGCGAGGAACGCTCTCATCACGATTTCGCCAATTGCCAGCGTTGCAAGGTTGTCGCCAGCGGCGCAGCCGGCCACTTTCTCCCGTTCAGGGGGAGAATTGCCCGGCAGGGCGATTTGGGCGGCGCCAACGTTGAGATTGGCACGCTAGGCCGGCCGCAAATTTGGCGATAGGCTGGGGCCAACCTCAAGGGAAAAGTCCGCATGCGAACCCTGCTGCTTGTTCCATTCGCCCTCGCCGCCCTCTGCCAGGCAGCCCATGCCGATGGCATATCCAGCGTCTACACCGACCTCGACTCGCAAAAGGATTGCGTGACCTATGCGCAGGCCGAGGAAGGCGATGGCGACTGGGCCGAACTCGCCTGCTCCGGCTATCGCGGCTATCCCGTGCTGATCGCCTACGACGACGCCCGTGAATCGCTATTCTACGGGTTTCCGCCCGGCGGCGAGATGACCTCGGTCTGGGAGAGCTTTTCCGGCTTCAACTCGTCCGGCGCCAAGGTCGAATGGCGCATCGAGACCAAGGGCGACGTTGCCGTTCCCTTCGCGGTGATCCACCGCCGCTCGATCAGCAATCCCGAGGATGAGAACAAGCCGACCGAAGTGCTGCTCGTCGCCAAGGTCGCCCAGATGGAAGCCCGCGACGGCTGCACCATCGGCCTCGTGCTCGCCACCGGCAACCCTCAGGCCAACGACCAGGCGCGCAAGCTGGCGGACGAAAAGGCGAAGAGTTTCGCCTGTGGCAAGGACAAGCACGCCGTCATCGGCAACGTGCCGGCGTTTGGTCGGGTGGATAACTAGCCACGTGGGTGCAAGGCACCCCCCTCTGCCCTGCCGGGCATCTCCCCCTCAAGGGGGGAGATTGGCAGCTTCGCTGGCGGCGCTTTTCTTTCGGCGCTGAAAATTGACGAAAGCCGTTGCGACATCCGATCTCCCCCCTTGAGGGGGAGATGGCCGGCAGGCCAGAGGGGGGTGCCTCGCGCTGGCGTTTGCCGCTTACTTGAACGAGACGCAGGCCTCTCTCGGCGCTACTTCGCCGCCTTCGCCCGTGCGATCGCGTCGACGATCATCTTCTTGGCGTATTTCGAATCGTGCCAGCCTTCGATCTTGACCCATTTGCCGGGCTCGAGATCCTTGTAGTGCTCGAAGAAGTGCTGGACCTGGTCGCGGGTGATCTCGGGCAGCTGCGTGTATTCGGTGACGTTTTCGTAGCGCAGCGTCAGCTTCGGCGAGGGCACGGCAATGACCTTCTCGTCCTGGCCGGCATTGTCTTCCATCACCAGCACGCCGATCGGCCGCACATTGATGACGCAGCCCGGCACCAGCGCGCGCGTGTTGCAGACCAGCACGTCGATCGGGTCGCCGTCGCCCGACAGCGTGTGCGGCACGAAACCGTAATTGCCGGGGTAGCGCATCGACGTATGCAGGAAACGGTCGACGAACAGCGTGCCGGCCTCCTTGTCCATCTCGTACTTGATCGGCTCGCCGCCGATCGGCACCTCGATGATGACGTTGATGTCCTCGGGCGGGTTCTTTCCGATGGCAATGGCTTCGATTCGCATGGCTTAAATCCCTCTCTCGATGTCCAAGATCGATAGCGGGCGGCGCGGCATGGTGCAATGCGGCGATTGGTGCGAAGCGCTAACGGAAGCGCACGGTTTATGATGATTTGTAACCGAGGCCGGTCATTCCCAGACGAAGGCGACCTTCTTGAGCGCCCTCTGCTCGAAAATCTCGACGCCTTCGGCGACGTCACGGCCACCCGCGCCGGCATAGAAGGAAAGTGCGTTCTGGTTGTCTTCCAGCGCCCACACCACCATTCCCTTCAGCCCGTGGTCGGCAAGCCGCGCCCGCGCCGCCTTGAACAGCCGGCTGCCGAGCCCGATGCCCTGATATTCCGGACGCAGGTAAAGTTCGTAGATTTCGCCCTGTTGCTTCAGCTCGCGGGCGCGGTTCTTGCCGATCGTGGCATAGCCGGCGATGGTGCCGCCGATCTCGACCACCAGAACGGTGGCGGCGCGGCGGATGGCGTTGGCCCACCAGTCGGCGCCGCGGCGGTTGATCATCGAGGTCAGCGAGCGATGCGGGATGATGCCGGAATAGGCGCCCTCCCAGGCCAGCTGGTGCACGTCGGCAATGGCGCCGGCGTCGCGCGGTTCGGCTTTCCTGATGTCGATGCTCAGCGTATTCATGATTTGTTAACCATAAACCCGCATCGGCCATTTGCAAGACTCGAGGTCAGCCCGCCGACCGCTTTCTCACAGCCGATCGCGACACTGCTGACAATGGGCAAAGCCTGCCTGGAAAACGCGCCCAGCCGGCGCGGTCAGGCGTCCGTCCGGGTAGCGCGTGCAGGCTCTTCAGATCTCGACGAGATGATCGTCCAGCTCATTGGCGTCGCCCGACGTCACCGGGAAATGCTCGGCCAGCACCGCGCCGACCTGCCCGATCGCCTTGACGAAGCCGTCGGCGAGCCGGTCGTCACCGGCATGCTGCAGGAGATCGCGCACCACGCCGTCCCAGACATGCTGGCCGACCTTGCTGTCGATGCCCGAATCGGCGACCACTTCGGCATAACGCTCGGCGATCGACACGAAGACCAACACGCCGGTGCGCGCCGTGGTGCGGTGGACATTGCGGGCGAGGAACTGCCTGAGCGCATTGTGATGTGCCGCCTGATAACGCTGCCGGCGCGGCACCAGATGGATGCGCAAGCCCGGCAGCGCCCACAAAAGCACCAACACCGAGGCCAGTGCCAGCAGTTGGACAATGACGAAATGCGGCAGCCGGATCGACAGCCACCAGGCTTCCAGCCCATAAGCGACGGCGAGGCTGGCAATCAGCATGCCTGATGTCGCCATGAAGGCGGCGGGAAAGAAATAGCCATCGCTGGCATGCGCAACGACGCAGTAGATCTCGCCGTCGGTTTTGGCCTCGGCCGCGCGGATCGCGGTGGCGATGCGCTCATGGTCCTGTGGGCTGATCGGTCGTGTTGCCATCTTCTCTCACCAGCTCCCTGAAGACCCGCCACCGCCAGACGAACCGCCGCCGCCTGAAAACCCGCCGCCGCTGCTTGAGCCCGAAGACCAGCTGCTGCCCGAACTTCCCGATGACCATCCGCTGCCCGACGACGAACTTGTTGTCCAGCTGCTGGAGCCCGAGGACGATCCGCTCGGCCCCTGGCCGTAGCGAAAGGTCATGCCCAGCCATTTATACACGCCCGGCGACAGCTTGGTGCCGAAGATCGGCGGCAGGAAGGCCATCGCCAGGCCGCCGAAGAACATCGCCGCCCACAGGATCAGGAAGACCGCGACGACGGGATCGATGGGCGTGCTGCGGTCGGCCGGGTTGCGCTTGCCGCGCGCCTCCAGCTCTTCCGGGTTGCCTTCCAGCACCATGACCATGTCGTCGACGGCCTTGGAAATGCCGCCGGAGAAATCACCGGCGCGGAACGCCGGCACCATGTCGTTTTCGATGATCAGTTTGGTGTGCAGGTCGGTCAGCGTGCCTTCCAGCCCGTAGCCGACCTCGATGCGCATCTTGTGGTCGTTCTTGGCCACCAGCAGAAGCACGCCGTTGTTTTCGCCGGCCTGCCCGAGTTTCCAAAAGCGGAACAGCCGGTTGGCGTAGGGTTCGATCTCCTCGCCGTCGAGGCTGTTGATCGTGGCGACGACGATCTGGTCGGAGCCTTTGGTCTCGAAATCCGCGAGCTTCTGCGTCAGTGCCGCCTTGGTCGCGGCGTCGATAATACCGGCATTGTCGACCACCCGCCCGGTGAGTGCCGGCAGGTCTGCCGCCAAAGCTACAAACAGCATGGTGAGCATCGTCAACAGCGCGATGCCGATCGTCGCGGCTGCGCGGCCAGGTTTTGGCGGATTGAAGACGCGTACTGTCATGCCGTCACCAGCTCCCCTCAACCACCATGACCGTCCTCGATCACCATGATCATGTCGTCGACCGCTTTGGAAATACCGCCGGAGAAATCCCCGGCGCGGAAGGCCGGCACCATGCCTTCAATGATCCGTGTGGCGTGCTGGTTGGTGAGCGTGGCTTCCAGCCCGTAGCCGACCTCGATGCGCATCTTGCGGTCGTTCACGGCCACCAGCAGAAGCACGCCATTGTTCTTGGCCTTCTGGCCGAGCTTCCAGGCGTTGAACAGCCGGGTGGCGTAAGGCTCGATCTCCTCGCCGTCGAGGCTGGGAACCGTCGCGACGACGATCTGGTCGGAGCCTTTGGTCTCGAAATCGGCCAGCTTCTGCGTCAGCGCCGCCTCGGTCGCAGCGTCGATGATGCCTGCATTGTCGACGACACGACCGGTGAGGGCGGGCAGTTCCGCCGCCAGCGCCGCGAAGCTGACGAGCAAGACCAGCAAGGCAGCGCCGGTCATCGTGGCGAAGCGGCCATGCCAGGGATTGGCGATGCGTGTTGTCATCTCGTCACCAGCTTCCCGAGGAGCCGCCGCCGCCGGACGAACCGCCGCCGCCGGAAAAGCCGCCACCACCGCTTGAACCCGACGACCAGCCGCCCCCGCCCGAAGACCAGCCGCCGCTGGACGACCGCCGGCCCGGCTCGAATGTCATGCCGAGCCAGCGATAGCGGCCGGGACCGAGTTTTTGGCCGAAGATCGGCGGCAGGATGGAGGCGGCCATGCTGCCGAAGAAGATGATTGCCCAGATGCTGATGAAGACGCCGAAGAACAGATTGTCGGTATTGATGGGCGGCTTCTGGTTGCGCTCGCCGCGCGCCTCCAATTCCTCCGGATTGCCTTCCAGCACCATCACCATGTCGTCGACGGCCTTGGAAATGCCCCCGGAGAAATCGCCGGCGCGGAACGCCGGCACCATGTCGTTTTCGATGATCAGCTTGGTGTGCAAATCGGTCAGCGTGCCTTCCAGCCCATAGCCGACCTCGATGCGCATCTTGCGGTCGTTCGGCGCCACCAGCAGCAGCACGCCGTTGTTTTCCTTGGCCTGGCCGAGCTTCCAGAAGCGGAACAGCCGGTTGGCGTAAGGCTCAATCTCCTCGCCGTCGAGGCTGGGGATGGTTGCGACGACGATCTGGTCGGAGCCTCTGGTCTCGAAGTCGGCGAGTTTCTGGGTGAGCGCGGCTTTGGTGCCTGCATCGATGATCCCGGCATTGTCGACGACGCGGCCGGTCAGCGCGGGGAGGTCGGCGGCGAAGGCGGTGAGGGGCAGGAAGACGGCCAGAAAGGCGAGAAGAACACCAAGGTTGGCGTTCCTTCGCGTCCCCCTCTGTCCTGCCGGACATCTCCCCCTCGAGGGGGGAGATTGGCAATCTCGCTGCCGACGCTCAGCCGGCAACGCTGATAATTGGCGCAAGGACAGAAGACAGCTGATCTCCCCCCTTGAGGGGGAGATGTCCGGCAGGACAGAGGGGGGTGTGAAGGAACGCAAGGCTGGCAAAGGCCAAGCTCACCCAGACGTCATCACCCGCCCTGCTTCGTGCCGAAATCGACCTTCGGCGGCTGCATCTTGTCTTCTTCGACGGTGAAGTTGGCGAAGGGCTCGTTGCTGCGGAACCAGAAGGTTGCCCATAGCACCGACGGAAAGGTCCTCAGCGTCAGATTGTAATCCTTGACCGCCAGGATGTAGTCGCGCCGCGCCACGGCGATACGGTTTTCGGTGCCTTCGAGCTGCGCCTGCAGCGCCAGGAAATTCTGGTTGGCCTTGAGGTCGGGATAGGCCTCCGACACCGCGATCAGCCGCGACAGCGCGCTGGTCAGCCCTGATTGCGCATCCTGGAACTTCTTGAGCGCTTCGGGGTCCTTCAGCGTTTCCGGCGTCACCGTGATCTGCGTTGCCTTGGCGCGCGCCTCGACCACCGCATCGAGCGTGTCCTTTTCATGCGAGGCATAGCCCTTCACCGTCTCGACCAAATTGGGAATGAGGTCGGACCGACGCTGATACTGGTTCAGCACCTCGCTCCATGCCGCCTTGGCGTTTTCCTCCGCCGTCGGGATGGTGTTGAAGCCGCAGCCGGCGAGCAGAGGCAGCACGACGGCCATCATCAGCACGGCCGGCAGACTGCGGAAAGGGAAGGCAAGGCGCTGGGCAAACATGGTGAGGTCCCTCGACAGAAGTTGCATGCGAAGCATTAGCACAATCCGCGCTCAAGAAAATGTCTGCCGCTGGCGCGCATTCATGCGCCGGCGAGGCCCTGTGATTGATCGCGCGAACACGGTATGGTTGCCGGCAAACAGGACAGGACCATGGCGGAAGGCCGCGACGATGACAGCGAATCGCGCCGCATTATCGAGCGCGTTGCGAACGAGGGCGGCCTTGGCGGCGCATCGCTGGTGTCACGGGCAGCGAAAGGCGCGCGCGATCATGTTACCGCAGCGGAGGCCGACCGATCCGATCCGATCGAGGTCTGGGGCACCCGCATCGGTCGCGCACTTGGGCTCATCGTCGCCCTCGGCCTTTTGATCTGGCTCGTGTACTACGTCTCCCGGGGCAGCTAGAGCATGATCCTGAAAAGTGGGAACCGGTTTTCTCGGACAAGCGGGAACCGTTTTGTCCGGAGATCATGCTCCAACCAAAGAGATAGATCAGGATGACGATTCAACGAAAAATTATCCGTATCTAGGATTTCCATGAACAGCGAAAAAGCCGACGCGCCGCGCGCGGTCATCGTCATTTCCAGCCATGTCGCCCGCGGCTCGGTCGGTAACCGCGCCGCCGTGTTTGCGCTGGAGACGCTGGGCTTTCCGGTGTGGGCGGTACCGACGGTCATCCTGCCCTGGCATCCGGGCCATGGCCGCGCCACGCGCATCGTGCCGCCGCTCGACCAGTTCAAGGCGCTGATGGCCGATCTCGAGCGCGCGCCCTGGCTGGGCGAGGTGGGCGCGGTGCTGTCGGGCTATCTCGGCGAGGCCGGCCAGGCCGAGGCCGTCGCCTCGCTGGTTGCGGCAGTCAAGGCCAAGACGCCGGACGCGATCTATATATGCGATCCGGTGATGGGCGATTCCGGCGGGCTCTATGTGCCCGAGCCGACGGCCGCCGCGATGCGCGACCGGCTGATGCCGGTCGCCGACATCGCCACCCCCAACCGCTATGAGCTGGAATGGATGGCCGGCGCGCCTTTGCCCGATCTGAAATCGGTGATCTCGGCCGCCCTCCATGCCGGACCGTCAACAATGCTGGTGACGTCGGCACAGTCGATGATGACCGGCGGCACCGGCAATCTGCTGCTTGACGGCACCCAGGCGCTGCTGGCCGAACACCGCCTCATCGACAAGCCGCCGAATGGCCTCGGCGACCTGACTGCGGCCGTCTACCTCGCCCGCATCCTGTCGGGGCAGCCGCCGATCAAGGCGCTGCAATCGACCACCGCCGCCGTCTACGAAATCCTGGCGCGAACCGCCAAGCGTGGCGGCGACGAGTTGCAGCTTGAAACCGATGCCCAGAGCCTGTCGCATCCGATGGCGATGGTGCAGCTGCGCCACCTCACGCATCCGGGGCGGGACCGCCGGGCGTGACCTCGACCGTGGTCGTCGGCGTAGACGGCTGCAAGGCCGGCTCGATCGCCGTCCGCCGGGATCTGAATGCCGCGCCGTCAGTCCGCGTCTTTCCCAGCTTTGCGGCCCTGCTCGACGCCTTGCCCGCCGATGCGACAGTGGCCGTCGACATGCCGATCGGCCTGCCGGACGTCTCGCAAAGAGGCGGGCGCGGGCCGGAGACCTTGGTACGGCCAATGCTCGGAGCACGGCAATCCAGCGTCTTCTCTATCCCGTCCCGCGCGACCCTCTACGCCTACATCAGCGACTTCACCACGGTCGAGGCCTGGTATGAGGCGCATCGGCGCGCCAGCGAGGTGGCCAAGGCGACCTCCGATCCGCCACGCGGCGTCTCGATCCAGGCCTTCGGCATCTTTGCCAAGATCCGCGAGATCGACGCGCTGCTGATCGCACGTCCGCAACTGCGCCGCCGCGTCTTCGAATCGCACCCCGAAGTGGCCTTCTGCCGGCTGAACGGCGAAAAACCCATGACGCTGCCGAAGAAGATCAAGGGCGCAGTCAATCGTGCCGGGATGGAAGAGCGCAAGGCACTGCTCTGCCGGCACGGCTATACCAGAGCTTTCCTTGACCAGCCGCCGCAACGCGGTGCTGCCGCCGACGATTTCCTCGACGCCGCAGCGATGATGCTGATTGCCGGACGCATTGCCGGCGGCGAGGCAAAGCCGTTTCCCGACCCGCCGCTTGCCGACCGTTTGGGCATTCCCCTGGCGATCTGGGCGTGAGGCAAGCGGCGAGCCATGCGTGCGGCATGGCGATTTGGGACGAAGCCATCCGCAATTCGGCATTGCCCGCGACGGGCATTTGCCGTTAGAGCCTTTCTAACTTGAAATGAGCTGCCGTCGCTAACCCCGAAAGGCTTCATCCCTAGCCCATGCCCCATCTCCCCGAACATCTTTGGACCGGCTACCGCAACTTCATGAATGGCCGCTATCTCACCGAGAGCGGACGCTATCGCGAGCTCGCCCGCGAGGGGCAGGCGCCCGAAACCATGATCGTTGCCTGCTGCGATTCCCGCTCTGCCCCCGAGGCGATCTTCGACGCCGGTCCGGGCGAACTGTTCGTCCTGCGCAATGTCGGCAATCTGGTGCCGCCCTATGCACCGGACGGCGAGTTCCACTCGACCTCGGCCGCGCTCGAATTCGCCGTGCAGAGCCTGAAGGTGAAAAACATCGTGGTGATGGGCCATGGCCGCTGCGGCGGCATCCGCGCCGCGCTCGACACCAATTCGGCGCCGCTGTCGCCCGGCGACTTCATCGGCAAATGGATGAGCCTGATCGCGCCGGCGGCCGAAACCGTTTCGTCCAGCACGTTCATGACGGCAACCGAACGGCAGACGGCGCTGGAGCGGATTTCCATCCGCTATTCGATCGCCAATCTCAGGACCTTCCCTTGCGTCTCCATCCTCGAAGGCAAGGGGCGGCTGTCGCTGCATGGCGCCTGGTTCGACATCTCGACCGGCGAGCTCTGGGTGATGAACAAGGACACCGGCGACTTCGAGCGGCCGGATTTGACGTAGACCCATGATCCCGAAAAGTGGGAACCGGTTTTCGGATAAGGGCATGGTCAAATAAGAGGAGGCAAGAATGCGGGTTTGGCCTGCGATCGCTTTCGCCGTAGCGGCGCTGCTGATTTCGCTCGTCCCTGCCCGCTCCGATGACGGCGCCATTATCGACCGCTGGTATTCGGCGCTGCTGGTCGCCGATCGCACCGAATTGTCGGACCTGCTCGCCGACGATGTCCGCATCAAGCTCGACGATCTCGGCGTCGTACAGTCGAAGCAGGAGTTCATCGCGTCGATCGACGAATGGAAGGGCGCGGTCGCCGGCGCCGCAATCCGGCATCGCGTCGAAAAGAGCGAGGCCGGCGTCACCACTGTCATCGCCTGCTATGATTTCCCCAACAATGACATGCTGATGCAGGAAACGTTCGCCGTCACCGGCAACCGCATCACCGCCAGTTCGCAAGCGGCGATCGCGGAAAATTGCGACGGCTTCTGACGCGGGCTTGAACGGCCGCGCTGTTGCGCCGCGCCAGTCATCGCCCTACATCGGTCAGCAAGCTCCGCCAATCACCGAAAGATCCCCCATGCCGTCCACGAAAACCGCCGATCTCGCCGCCCATCCGCTGACCAAATGGCAAGGGCCGCTCGGCCTGCCGGATTTTGCCAGCATCGGCGACGACGATTTCTCCTCGGTGTTCGACGCGGCGCTGAAGGCACATGAGGCCGAAATCGATGCGATCGCCGGCAACAAGGATGCGCCGACCATCGAGAATACGCTGGCAGCCCTCGAGCTCGCCGGTGAGCCGCTCGACCATGTCTCGTCGATCTTCTGGTGCCGGGCCGGCGCCCACACCAACGATGCGATCCAGGCGCTGGAGCGTGAGATCTCGCCGAAGATGTCGCGGCATTTCTCGGCGATCTCGATGAACGAGAAACTGTTTGCCCGCATCGACGACCTCTACCAGCGCCGGGAGACGCTAAAACTCGACGTCGAGACGCTGCGGGTGCTGGAGAAGACCTGGAAAGGCTTTGTGCGATCGGGCGCAAAACTCGACGCCGACGGCAAGAAGCGGCTGGCCAACATCAGCGAGGAGCTGTCCTCGCTCGGCACGACCTTCGGCCAGAACGTGCTGGCCGACGAGCGCGACTGGGCGCTTTTCCTCGACGAGGCTGATCTTGCGGGCCTGCCGGACTTCGTGAAGAGTTCGATGGCCGAAGCCGCCGAGACGCGCGGCCAGAAAGGCCGCTACGCAGTCACCTTGTCGCGCTCTATCTATGAGCCGTTCACGACCTTCTCCGAACGCCGCGACCTGCGCGAGAGCGCCTTCCGCGCTTTCACCATGCGCGGCCAGAATGGCGGCGCCAGCGACAACACCGCAGTGGTGCGCGACATGCTGAAACTGCGCGCCGAAAAGGCCAGGCTGCTAGGCTATGCCTCGTTCGCCGCGCTGAAACTCGACGACACCATGGCCAAGACGCCGAAGGCGGTGCACGACCTCCTCGACCCGGTCTGGGAGAAAGCGCTGGAGAAGGCCGCCGCCGACCAGAAGGAGCTGGAGCGGCTGGCGACCAAGGCAGGCAGCAACGAAAAATTCGCCGCCTGGGACTGGCGCTTCTACCAGGAGAAATTGCGCGCCGAAAAATTCGCCTTCGACGAGGCGGAACTGAAACCCTATCTGCAACTCGACCGCATCATCGACGCCTGCTTCGACGTCGCCACAAAACTGTTCGGCATCACTTTCGAGGAGAAGAAGGGCATCGCCGCCTGGCATCCCGACGCGCGCGTCTTCGTGGTGAAGAACGCCGATGGCAGCGAGCGCGGCCTGTTCCTCGCCGACTATTTCGCCCGGTCCTCGAAGCGCTCCGGCGCGTGGATGAGCGCGCTGAAGTCGGGCTACAAGCTTGGCGATGGCTCCAAGCCGGTGATCTACAATATCATGAACTTCGCCAAGCCGCCGGCCGGGGAAGCAGCGCTGTTGTCGGTCGATGAGGCCAAGACCCTGTTCCACGAGTTCGGCCATGCTTTGCACGGCATGCTGACCGACGTCACCTGGCCGTCGGTGGCGGGCACCTCGGTTTCCCGCGATTTCGTCGAACTGCCTTCGCAGCTCTACGAGCACTGGCTGACGGTGCCCGCAGTGCTGGAAAAGCATGCGCTGCATGTTAAGACCGGCAAGCCGATGCCGAAGTCGCTGCTCGACAAGATGCTGGCCGCCCGCACGTTCGGCGCCGGTTTCGCCACGGTCGAGTTCACAGCGTCGGCGCTGATCGACATGGCGTATCACGCGCGGCCGGATGCGCCGGCGGAACCGCTGCGTTTCGAAGCCGAAACGCTGGAAAAGCTTGATATGCCCGACACCATCGCCATGCGTCATCGCACCCCGCATTTCGGCCATATCTTCTCCGGCGACGGTTATTCAGCCGGCTACTATTCCTACATGTGGTCGGAAGTGCTCGACGCCGACGCCTTCGCCGCCTTCGAGGAGACCGGCGATCCCTTCAACCCGGCGCTGGCGGAACGGCTTCGGAAGAATATCTATGCCGCTGGCGGGTCGAAGGATCCGGAGGAGCTGTACACGGCGTTCCGCGGCAAGATGCCTTCGCCGGAAGCGATGATGGTGAAGCGGGGATTGCTATAGCGCCGCCTTATCTCCCCCCTCGAGGGGGAGATCACCAGCGCCAAGGATCCGCCACCCGTGGCCACACCGGCCGCGTCAGCTTCCTGTAATCCGTCACCGCCGGATTGCTCGGATACGAGCTCGGCGCCGAGACATAGATGATCTCCGCCGCGATCGGTTCAAAGCCGGCGTAGAAATGGTTGGTTGACTTGATCAGCAATATGTCCTTCGACAACGGATCGACACCGATGTTGGAGAAGACATCCGGCTCGAAGGTCTGCGTGCGGTTGGTGTTGAGGATGATGTCGATTTCGGTGCCTTCGAGCCGCACCAGCGCCGTCGGTCCGAGCGTCACCCGGCTCGGCCCGAAGCTCTGCCAGCCCTCGGGGACGGCTTTCAACACCTTGACGCGCGCATCGATCGGTTCGCCGGCCAGCGGCCCGGCCTTGCCGCCGAAGCGCAGGTCGATGACGGCGCCTTCGCCTGCCGCCTGGCAAAAGGTGACAGCGATCGGGTCCCAGATCGTCGCCACGCCAAAATTGTCCACGCCCTGTTCCAGCATGGCGCGCAGCACGACCGTACCGTCGCCGGCGACGCCACCGCCGGGATTGTCCCAGATGTCGGCAATCACAACCGGCTTGCCGGGATTTTCCTTGCGCACGGCCAGTGCCCGCGCGATGCCGTCCTCGGTGTTCAGCATCGTCATCGCCGTCCTTTCGCGGATGGCGTAAAGCTCGTGCCCTAGCCTCTCCGCCAGCGCATCGCCCTTGGCCTTGTCATTGTCAGTGACGACCAGGATGCGCGTGCCCATTTCCGGCACGTCCGCGGCCATGAAGCCATGGATGACCGAGACCGACAGCACGCCGTCCTTGCCGTGCAGCGCCTTGATGCGGTCGACGAAGGAGCGCATCGGCTCGCGGCTGGTCGGCAGCACCTGGATCATGCGGCAGTCGAACGTCGAGATCACCGGCTTGATCTCGTCGCGCGCCGCCGCCAATCCAAGCTCGACGACATGTTCGCCGCGCTCATAGAAGTCGGTGTGCGGGAATTCGAGGAAATAGGCCATGACATTGCATGCCGCGACGCGCTTTGGGGTCAGATGACTGTGCGGGTCGAGCTCGACCGCGATCACCACGTCGGGCCCGACGATTGCGCGAACCCGTTCCAGCAGATCGCCTTCGCAATCGTCATAGCCTTGCGCCACCATGGCGCCGTGCAGGCCGAGGATGACGGCGTCGACCGGCAAGGCTGCCTTCAACTGGCCGAGAATCTCGTCGCGCAACGACTCATAGGTCTGCCGCTGCACCAGCCCGCCCGGCTCCGCCCAGGTGGCGGTGCCTTCGATGACGGTCAGCCCTTCGGCAGCCGCACGCCGGCGCAGCGCGACCATCGGCGAGGAGCACAAGGTCGGCGTGTCTGGATGCTTGCCCGGCCCGGCATAGAACGCCATCTCGAACGACGCCCGGTCGGTCGGCACCGGCGAGAAGGTGTTGGTTTCGGTCGCCAGCGAGGCGGTGAAGATGCGCATGAAAGCTCCGTTGTGAATGGCGCCGTTATTTGACCGCCCCGAGCGCCAGCCCGCGGACGAGATAGCGCTGCAGCCAGATGAACAGGATTGCCACCGGCAGCGTCGCCAGCAGCGTCGCCGCCATTACATGGTGCCATTCGATCGTGTAGCGGCCGGCGACCAGCGAGAACACCTGGATAGGCAGCGTGTAACTTTCCTGGCTGCGCAGCATTGTGAGCGCAACGACGAACTCATTCCATGCGTTGATGAAGGTGAAGATGGCGGTCACCGCTATTGCCGGCAGGCAAAGCGGCAGAAACACTTTTCGCAAGGTCAGCCATCGGCCGGCGCCTTCCATCCACGCTGCTTCCTCGAGATCGCGCGGGATGGTGTCGAAATAGCTTTGCAGCATCCACACGGTGAAGGCGACGTTGAAAGCCATGTAGATGACGCCGAGCGCGGTCGTGGATTCGATCAGACCCCAGGCCGCCATCAGCCGGAACAGGCCGAGCACCAGCACGATCGGCGAGATCATCTGCGAGATCAGCAGGAACTGGCGGAAGGCGCCATAGCCGGCAAAGCGAAACCGCGACATGGCATAGGCGGCCGGCACCGAGATCAGGATGGCGCCGACGGTGGCGATAACAGAGACATAGAGCGAATTGGCCAGCGCCTGGCCAAAGCCGGTCGCCACCCACATGTCGGCAAAATTCGACCAGTGGAATTCGCTTGGCCACCAGGTCGGCGACAGCACCTCCTGCCGCGGTTTGACCGCGGTCAAAAACATTACCGCGAAGGGGAAGATGGTCACCACGAGCAGCGGCGAAAGCAGCAGCCAGGCAATGATCGTGCGCTTCAGCTTGGGCGTCATGCGCGTTGCTCCCGCATGGCGAGGCGCACATAGATCATGGTGAAGATCAAAAGGATGGCGAACATCAGCAGCGACACTGCCGATGCTTCCCCCAGTTTGCCGATGCGGAAGGCCAGCTTGTAGAGATGGGTGACCAATATGTCGGTCGAGTTGGCCGGCCCGCCCTGCGTCATCACCCAGATGATCGGGAAGGAATTGAAGACGTAGATGGTGTTGAGCACGATGGCGATGTTGATGAACGGCTTCAGCAGCGGAAAGGTGATCTCGCGGAACTGCTGCAGCGGCGTCGCCCCCTCCAGGGCCGCCGCCTCGTAGAGGTCGTCGGGGATCGACGACAGGCCGCCGAGGAAGATGGTCGTGGTGAACGGTACCGTCACCAATATGCCGATCAGCACCTGCATCGGGAATGCCGTCTCGGCGCGCGCCAGCCACTGGATGTTTTCATGGATCAGGCCAAGCCCGATCAGCGCCGAGTTCAGCATCCCGCTTTCGCCGTTGAGCGCCCAGCGCCAGACCACTGCCGTCATCGTCAGCGACACCGCCCAGGGCAGCATGATGATGACGCGGGCAATGCCGCGGCCGTAGAAATCGGTGTTGAGGATCATCGCCACGGGGACGGACAACAGCAGCGCGCCGCCGACCACCAGCACGGTCCACAGGCCGGTGCGCCAGAGTGCCGCCAGAAAATCGGGATCGGCGAGGAAGGCGGAATAATTGGCGAAATCGTTGAAGTCCCGCAGCTGCCCAAAACGGCTGACATCATGCGTTGATATCTGGATCAGGTCCCAGACCGGCCAGAAGATGACGACTGCGGCCAGAAACAGGCTGGGCAAGGTCAATAAATAGGGCAGGTAACGATTTTGCATCGGCCGGATTCGTACCGTGTTGGACATAAGTGGCGCTGGCGCGCCAGCTCGGATCAATCTCGCATATCGGTCTAAGGCAGCGCTTCAGGGTTTGAATTTCCTGCGACGTTTGCGCTGCCCCTCACCTGCCTGCCCATCCTCCGCAACGGTTGCGGAAGGGGCCTTTCCTCTCCCCCGTCGATCGGGGGAGAGGTGGGGTGCCCGGCGCGCGCCGGGGGGGGGGTCCGGGGGTGGTGGGTCACCCAGGGGGGCGGGGGGGATTTAAAAAAAGAAACGA